>JBGAMJ010000087.1:0-22209 GCA_044223035.1 Piscinibacter sp. | reverse complement strand
TCGCCCCGGGCACCGCGCGCGGCAGCGCGGCGCGCGCCGCATCGAACAGCGCCGCATGCCCACCGGTGGCGGCCTGCGCCGGCACGCTGAGCGCGAACTCGCCCGACTCGGGGATGCACACGTCCTTGCACACCAGCCACTCGGCCTTCAGCGTCACGTCGAGCTGCGCGCCATTGAAAGCCGGGGCCACCGTCAGCGGCACCGGCAGCAGCACGGTGTCCTCGTAGCCGTAGTTCATCAACGGCCCGATCGGCAGCTTGCGCGGCGTGGGCCAGGCGATGTCGCCGGCCGTCACGCCGGCCGGCAGCGCCCACTCCATGGTGGTCGGCAGGCCCGAGTCGCCCGGGTTCTTCCAGTAGGTGTGCCAGTGCGGCTGGTGGCGGATCAGCAGCCCGAGCCACAGCGGCTTGCCCGGGGCCACGCCGTCGGGCGCATGGGCCACGAGTTCGGCGCGCACCTGCGGCGTGGTGACCACCGCGCCGGCTGCCCACAGCGGCGAGGCCGCCAGCGCGGCGGCCATGACGAGCAACAGGCGGAACAGGGGGGACAGCATGGGCGTCAGTGCGGTGGGGCGGCGGCAGCGGTTGAGGCGCGCGGAGTGATTTTCCGCGTTTCGCCGATTGCCAGCACGACGAAGTCCTCATCCGGCAGTCCGGCGTCGCGTCGGGCGCGGGCCAGCGCCCGCGGCGGCTCGTCCAGCGCCTCGTCCGTCAGCTCGAAGGTGCCCCAGTGCACGCCGATCGAACGCCGCGCGCCGAGGTCGCGGTGCACCTGCACGGCATCGGCGGGGTTCACGTGCTGGTCCTTCATGAACCAGCGCGGCTCGTAGGCACCCACGGCGATCAGTGCGAGGTCGAAGCCGCCGTCGCGCTGCCGGTCGGCCAGGCGGGTGCGGATCTCGGCGAAGTCCTTCGAGTAGCCGGTGTCGCCGCTGAAGAACACATGCGCGTCGGGCGCCAGCACGGCCCAGCCGCCCCACAGCGTCTTCAGCCGGTCGCTGAAGCTGCGCCCGGACCAATGCTGCACGGGCGTCATGACGAAATCGACGCGGCCGATGCGGTGCGTCTGCCACCAGTCCATCTCGACCACGTCTCGGATGCCCAGCGACTCGAACCACGCCTTGTTGCCCAGCGGCACCAGGAACGTCGGCGAGCCGCCGGGCCGCACCGCCAGCGCGACCACGCTCGCCTCGTCGAGGTGGTCGTAGTGGTTGTGCGAGATGACGACCACGTCGATGCGCGGCAGCTGCGACAGCGCGAGGCCCGGCGGCTGCGCGCGCCGCGGGCCCACCCACTGCAGCGGCGACGCACGCTCCGAGAAGATCGGATCGGTGAGCACGTTGAGGCCGCCCGCCTGCAGCAGCACCGAGGCGTGCCCGATCCACGTGACGGCCGGCTGCATCGCCGTGCCGGCGCGCGCGTTGGCCTGCACGAAAGCCACGTCGGGCGGCACCGCGGGGATCGGTTCGCGCTGCGCGGGCGGCAGGCCCTCGCGCCACGCCTGCCACTTCCACGACAGCAGCGCCGAGAAGCCCTTGGGCGCAAATTCCAGATGGTTGTTCTGGAACCCGCCGTCGCGGTGATGAGCGGGCCGCTCGGAGGCGGGCGGCGTGGCCGGGGTGGCGGTGGGCGCCGCGCAGCCGACGACGAGCGGCACGACGCAGACACAGGCCTTCAGGAGTCGCTGCATGGGGCCGCATGATCGCAGCTTGCGGGTTTGCACGTATACTCCACAGGCTTTGCTGGCCGCACCCGCAGCACCGCCCAACGTGATGAACTCGAACCGCTGGGAGGATGACGAGGGGCACAAGGACCAGTGGGGCAAGCCACCCGCAGGGGCGCTGTCGCGAGAGGAAGCGGCAGAGCTGCGCCGCAGGCAGTCCACGGTGAGTCCGTGGCGCGTGCTGGCGGTGCAGGTGGGCGTAGGGGCGGTGATCGCGACGCTGGCCGCCGTGGTCACCGGCAGGATGGAGTGGTTCTGGTCGGCGCTCTATGGCGCGGCCACGGTGGTGGTGCCGGGCGTGTTGATGGCGCGCGGCATGACCAGCCGGATCTCCAGCATGTCGCCCGGCACGAGTGCTGTCAGCTTCATGTTGTGGGAGTTTGTGAAGATCGGCGTTTCGGTGGCCATGCTCGCGCTGGCGCCGAAGATCGTTCAGCCCCTGAGCTGGCCGGCGTTGCTGGTGGCGATGGTGCTGTGCATGAAGGTGTACTGGCTCGCGCTGCTGTGGCGCGGGCGCTAGGCAAACAACGACAGACGAGCGTTCATGGCAGCCTCAGCAGGAACCGAACTCACCGCGGGTGAATACATCATTCACCACCTGCACCACCTGCAGGTCGGCAAGGGCTTCTGGACCTTCAACGTCGACTCGATCTTCTACTCGGTGCTGCTGGGTGTGATCGGGTGCCTCGTGCTGCGCAGCGTCGCCAAGAGCATGAGTTCCGGCGTGCCGGGGCGGCTGCAAGCCGCGGTCGAGTTCCTCGTCGAGATGGTCGACAGCCAGGCCAAGGGCATCGTCCACAACGAGCAGAGCCGGCGCATGGTTGCGCCGCTGGCGCTGACGGTGTTCATCTGGATCGTGCTGATGAACACGATGGACCTGCTGCCGCTGGACCTGCTGCCCAAGGTGGGCGAGGCGGTGGGCATCCACTACATGCGCGTCGTGCCGACGGCCGACCTCTCGGTGACGATGGCGCTGTCGGTCACCGTGCTGCTGATCTGCATCTACTACAACCTCAAGATCAAGGGCCCGGGCGGCTGGGTCCACGAGCTGTTCACGGCTCCGTTCGGCAATCACCCGATCCTGTATCCGTTCAATTTCCTGATGCAGATGATCGAGTTCGTGGCCAAGACCGTGAGCCACGGCATGCGGCTGTTCGGCAACATGTACGCCGGCGAACTGATCTTCATGCTGATCGCGCTGATGGGCGGCGCCTTCTTCACCGCGGTGGGCATCCCGCTGGCCATCGGCCACGTGATCGCCGGCACCGCGTGGGCGATCTTCCACATCCTGATCATCGTGCTGCAGGCCTTCGTCTTCATGATGCTGACGCTGGTCTACGTGGGCCAGGCCCACGACGCGCACTGAGCCGCACCGCCCGCTTCCCTTCCCCCTTCCCTTCTTTCCAACACGCCAGGAGCAAACCCCATGGAAGTCATCAGCTTTGTCGCCCTCGCCGCCGGCCTGATCATCGGTCTCGGCGCCATCGGTGCCTGCATCGGCATCGGCATCATGGGCAGCAAGTACCTCGAGTCGGCCGCGCGCCAGCCCGAGCTGATGGGCGAACTGCAGACCAAGATGTTCCTGCTGGCCGGCCTGATCGACGCGGCCTTCATCATCGGCACCGGTATCGCGCTGTGGTTCGCCACCGCGAACCCCTTCCTCGGTCAGATCGCCAACCTGCCGAAGTAAGGCAGGCCCACCCCCGGAAGCGGCTCCCGCCGCTTCCCCCCTCAAGGGGGCAACGCCGACGGCCCGGCAGAGCCGGTTCCGTGGCGTTTGCTTGGTAGGTAACGTGCCCGAGCCCATGCCATGAGCATCAACGCCACCCTCATCGTCCAGATGATCGTCTTCGCGATCCTGGTCTGGTTCACGATGCGCTTCGTCTGGCCGCCGATCACCGCGGCGCTGGACGATCGCGCGAAGAAGATCGCCGACGGCCTGTCGGCCGCCGACAAGGCCAAGGCCGATCTCGCCGCCGCCAACAAGCGCGTCGAGCAGCAGCTGGCCGAGGCGCGCGACGACGCCGCCAAGCGCCTGGCCGATGCCGAGCGCCTGGCGCAGCAGATGGTCGAGGAAGCCAAGGCGCGTGCCGCCGACGAAGGCGCCAAGATCATCGCCGCCGCACGGGCCGAAGCCGAGCAGGAGTCGGTGAAGGCGCGCGAGGTGCTGCGCGAGCAGGTCGCAGGTCTGGCCGTCAAGGGCGCCGAGGCGATCCTCAAGCGCGAGGTCAATGCCGGCGTGCATGCCGAGCTGCTCGCCCGGTTGAAGACCGAACTCTGACCATGGCCGAGATCGCCACCATCGCGCGGCCCTACGCCGAAGCCCTGTTCAGGGCCAGCGGCGCCGAGGCGCTCGCGTCGCAGGTCGAGGCACTGGGTGCCGTGGCCGCCGACGTGCGGCTGCGCCAGTTCGCCGACAACCCGAAGGTCACCACCGACCAGGTATTCAACGTGATCGCCGACGTGCTCGGCCGCAAGGGCGTGGTGCTCTCGCCGCAGGTGCAGAACTTCCTGCGCACCGTGATCGAGAACGGCCGTGTCGCCGCGCTGCCCGAGATCGCGTCGCAGTTCCACACGCTGGTCAACGCCCGCAGCGGCGTGTCCGACGCCGTGATCGAAAGCGCCTACGAGATCGGCCTCGTGCAACTGTCCGACACCGTCACTGCGCTCGAACGCCGCTTCGGCCGCAAGCTCAACCCGACGGTGGTCGTGCGCCCCGAGCTGATCGGCGGCATCCGCGTCACCGTGGGCGACGAGGTGCTGGACACCTCCGTGGTCGCACGCCTGCAACAGATGAAGACCGCGCTCACCGCTTGAGCGCCCCAGGAGTCCTCGCATGCAACTCAATCCCGCTGAAATCTCCGAGCTGATCAAGAGCCGCATCGAAGGCCTGTCGGCCTCGACCGAGGTCAAGAACCAGGGCACGGTCGTCTCGGTCACCGACGGCATCGTGCGGGTGCACGGCCTGTCCGACGCGATGGCCGGCGAGATGCTGGAATTCCCGCCCACGCCCGGCGGCCAGCCCACCTACGGCCTGGCGCTGAACCTCGAGCGCGACTCGGTCGGCGCGGTGATCCTGGGCGAGTACGAGCACGTCTCCGAGGGCGACACCGTCAAGTGCACGGGCCGCATCCTGGAAGTGCCGGTCGGTCCCGAGCTGATCGGCCGCGTGGTCAACGCGCTGGGCCAGCCGATCGACGGCAAGGGCCCGATCAACGCGAAGATGACCGACGTGATCGAGAAGGTCGCGCCGGGCGTGATCGCCCGCAAGTCGGTGGACCAGCCGGTGCAGACCGGCCTGAAGTCGATCGACTCGATGGTGCCCGTCGGCCGTGGCCAGCGCGAACTGATCATCGGCGACCGCCAGACCGGCAAGACCGCGGTGGCGATCGACACGATCATCAACCAGAAGGGTCAGAACATGACCTGCATCTACGTTGCGATCGGCCAGAAGGCGTCGTCGGTCAAGAACGTGGTGCGCGCGCTGGAACAGCACGGAGCGATGGAATACACGATCGTCGTCGCCGCGACGGCCTCGGAATCGGCGGCCATGCAGTACGTGTCCGCGTACTCCGGCTGCACGATGGGCGAGTACTTCCGCGATCGCGGCCAAGACGCGCTGATCATCTATGACGATCTGTCGAAGCAGGCCGTCGCGTATCGCCAGGTGTCGCTGCTGCTGCGCCGCCCGCCGGGCCGCGAAGCCTTCCCCGGCGACGTGTTCTATCTCCACAGCCGCCTGCTCGAGCGCGCCGCACGCGTGAATGCCGACTACGTCGAGAAGTTCACCAAGGGCGAAGTCAAGGGCAAGACCGGCTCGCTGACGGCGCTGCCCGTCATCGAGACGCAGGCCGGCGACGTGTCGGCGTTCGTGCCGACCAACGTGATCTCGATCACCGACGGCCAGATCTTCCTCGAGACCTCGCTGTTCAACGCCGGCATCCGCCCCGCCATCAACGCCGGTATCTCGGTGTCGCGGGTCGGCGGCGCGGCGCAGACGAAGCTGATCAAGGGCCTGTCGGGCGGTATCCGTACCGACCTCGCGCAGTACCGCGAACTGGCCGCGTTCGCGCAGTTCGCGTCGGACCTGGACGAAGCCACCCGCAAGCAACTCGACCGCGGCGCCCGCGTGACCGAACTGCTGAAGCAGCAGCAGTACCAACCGCTGCCGATCAGCCTGATGGGCGCCACGCTGTTCGCGGTCAACAAGGGCTACCTCGACGACGTCGAAGTGAAGAAGGTGCTGGCCTTCGAACACGGCCTGCACCAGCACCTGAAGTCCAGCCATGGCGCGCTGTTGTCCCGGCTCGAGTCCGAAAAGGCCCTGAGCAAGGAATCCGAAGCCGAACTCACCGCGGCGATCGCGGCGTTCAAGAAGTCCTTCGCCTGACGGCTGTTTGACTTCACGCTGAAAGGAGTACCGCGATGGCGGTCGGCAAGGAAATACGCGGCAAGATCAAGAACTTCGAGAATACGAAGAAGATCACGAAGGCCATGGAGCTCGTCTCGGCCTCGAAGATGCGCAAGGCGCAGGACCGCATGCGCCATGCGCGCCCGTACAGCGCGCGCATCCGCAACATCACGGCCAACCTGTCGCAGGCGAACCCGGAATACCACTCGCCGTACATGCGCGTCGGCGATTCGGCGAAGGCGGTCGCCTTCATCGTCGTCAGCACCGACAAGGGCCTGTGCGGCGGCCTGAACACCAACGTGCTGCGTGCCGTCACGGCCAAGCTGCGCGAGACGCAGGCGGCCGGCAAGGCATCGATGGCGGTGGCGATCGGCAACAAGGGCCTCGGCTTCCTGAACCGGATCGGTGCGAAGGTCGTGTCGCAGGTCACCCAGCTCGGCGACCTGCCGCAGATGGACAAGCTGATCGGGCCGGTCAAGGTCGTGCTCGATGCGTTCGTCGAAGGCAAGCTAGACGCGGTCTACCTCTGCTACACGCGCTTCATCAACACGATGAAGCAGGAGCCGATGATCGAGCAGCTGCTTCCGCTGGCGGCGACGCACCTGGAGCAGACGGCCGAGGAGAAGAAGGCCTACGGCTGGGACTACCTCTACGAGCCCGACGCCGCCACCGTCATCGACGAGCTGCTGACGCGCTACATCGAGGCCCTGGTCTACCAGGCGGTGGCCGAGAACATGGCGTCGGAACAGTCCGCGCGCATGGTGGCCATGAAGTCCGCCACCGAGAACGCCGGCAACCTGATCGCCGAACTCAAGCTCGTCTACAACAAGACCCGTCAGGCCGCGATCACGAAGGAACTGTCCGAGATCGTGAGCGGCGCCGCCGCCGTCTAAAGAATCGTTTCGAAGGAAGCAGACATGACTCAAGCCCAAGGCAAGATCGTCCAGTGCATCGGCGCCGTGGTCGACGTGGAGTTCCCGCGCAACCAGATGCCCAAGATCTACGACGCGCTGAAGCTCGAAGGCTCGGCCCTGACGCTGGAAGTGCAGCAGCAGCTCGGCGACGGCGTGGTGCGCACGATCGCGCTGGGCTCGTCGGACGGCCTGCGCCGCGGCCTGATCGTCAGCAACACCGACAACCCGATCACCGTGCCGGTCGGCACGGCCACGCTCGGCCGCATCATGGACGTGCTCGGCACGCCGATCGACGAGCGCGGCCCCGTGAGCCATGCGCTGACGGCGTCGATCCACCGCAAGGCGCCGGCCTACGACGAGCTGAGCCCGTCGCAGGAACTGCTCGAAACCGGCATCAAGGTGATCGACCTGATCTGCCCGTTCGCCAAGGGCGGCAAGGTGGGTCTGTTCGGCGGCGCCGGCGTCGGCAAGACCGTCAACATGATGGAGCTGATCAACAACATCGCGAAGGCGCACTCGGGCCTGTCGGTGTTCGCGGGCGTCGGCGAACGCACCCGCGAGGGCAACGACTTCTATCACGAGATGATGGAATCCAAGGTCGTCGTCGACGAGGACCTGTCGCAGTCGAAGGTCGCGATGGTGTACGGCCAGATGAACGAGCCGCCGGGCAACCGCCTGCGCGTCGCGCTGACCGGCCTGACGATCGCCGAGTCGTTCCGCGATGAAGGCCGCGACGTGCTGTTCTTCGTCGACAACATCTACCGCTACACGCTGGCCGGCACCGAAGTGTCCGCGCTGCTGGGCCGGATGCCGTCGGCGGTGGGCTACCAGCCGACGCTGGCCGAGGAAATGGGCCGCCTGCAGGAGCGGATCACGTCGACCAAGGTCGGCTCGATCACGTCGATCCAGGCCGTCTACGTTCCGGCGGACGACCTGACCGACCCGTCGCCCGCGACGACCTTCGGCCACCTGGACGCCACCGTGGTGCTGTCGCGCGACATCGCGGCGCTGGGCATCTACCCCGCCGTGGACCCGCTCGACTCGAACAGCCGCCAGGTCGATCCGAACGTGGTGGGCGAAGACCACTACAACACGACCCGCGCGGTGCAGGGCACGCTGCAGCGCTACAAGGAACTGCGCGACATCATCGCGATCCTGGGCATGGATGAACTGAGCCCGGAAGACAAGCTCGCCGTGGCCCGCGCCCGCAAGATTCAGCGTTTCCTGAGCCAGCCGTTCCACGTCGCGGAAGTGTTCACCGGCACCGCCGGCAAGTACGTGCCGCTGAAGGAAACGATCCGCGGCTTCAAGATGATCGTCAACGGCGAATGCGACTCGCTGCCCGAGCAGGCCTTCTACATGGTCGGCACGATCGACGAGGCCTTCGAGAAGGCGAAGAAGCTGCAATAAGCCCGTGACGGGCCCGTGCCATCCGACGCAGCGGCCAGACAGCCGCCGCCGAGGCGCCGCCGGGCCCACTCTCCCCTGAACGCCAAGGACCGATACGCATGGCAACCCTCCACGTCGACGTGGTCAGCGCCGAAGAGCAGATCTTCTCCGGCGAGGCGAAGTTCGTCGCGCTGCCCGGCGAGAGCGGCGAGCTGGGCATCCTGCCGCGGCACACGCCGCTGATCACCCGCATCCGTCCCGGCGCGGTCCGCATCGAGCGGGCCGACGGCGGCGAGGAGTTCGTCTTCGTCGCCGGCGGCATCCTCGAGGTGCAGCCGAACACCGTGACGGTGCTGGCCGACACGGCCATCCGCGGCCACGACCTCGACGAGGCCAAGGCCACCGAGGCCAAGCGCCTCGCCGAGGAGGCGATGAAGAACGCGAAGAGCGACATCGACTTCGCGAAGGCGCAGGGCGAGTTCGCCGCCATGGCGGCGCAGATCGCCGCGCTGCGCAAGTTCCGCAAGAAGTGATCGTGGGCCGGCGCCCTGCCGGCCCCTCGCGCAACGGGCCGCCGAACGGCCCGAGGTGCGCCCGGCCCGCGGGAGGGCGATGTCGTCACTCCCGCTGTGCGCCTTGATCCGGGCGATTCGGCACCCATATCGAGCAGGTCGGTGCGTCAAGCGCGCCACCCTCTCGAAGAGTCCCCGATGAATGCCCTGTTCGACACCCTGGAAAGTTTTCTCGACCTGACGCCGATGCCGCCGGGCGATCGTGCCGTGCCCTGGCTTGCCGCTGCCGATGACCTGGCAGAGCTGGAGCAACAGATGCGCCAGTGGGATGCGCGCTGCCGCGCGGCGGTCGTGGGCGGGCCCTACGGCTTGTTCGTGCGCTGAGGCGACGGGAGCCAGCCCGCTGCCCCATAGCGGCCTGGACGGCGACTGCCTGGCGCGTGCGCCCGAACCAGCCGCCTTGCGGGACCTCCGGCAACGGCGCCTCCGCCATCTGGCCGGCGCAACCCGCGTGAATCCTGAGGAACTTGCGGCCCCGGCGCGTGTCCATCCCGCGCGCGTCGTCGAGCGCTACACCGTTGCGCATCGCTGTCGAGCATTTCCCGAACGAGGAGAAGTCGTTGAAAAAGCTGCTGCTGGCCCTGTCTCTGGTGATTTCCGGCCTGGTGGTCGGCGTGATGCCGCTCGAGGTCGAAGCCAAGCGCCTCGGCGGCGGCAAGCCGGCCGGCATGCAACGCCAGGCGCCCGCGCGCCCGGCTGAAGCCACCCCCACCACGCCGCCGCAGCAGGCGGCTCCCGCTCCGGCGCTCGGCGCCGCACCGGCCGCTGCCGGCACGGCGGCCGCAGCCGCCGGCAAGCGCTCCTGGCTCGGGCCGGTCGCCGGCATCGCGGCCGGTCTCGGCATCGCGGCGCTCGCCAGCCACTTCGGCTTCGGCGAGGGCCTGGCGCAATTCGTGACGATGATGCTGATCGCCGGCGTCGCCTTCTTCGTGATCCGCTGGCTGATGCGCCGCTTCATCCGGCCGGCACCGGCTCGCGGTGGCCTGCAGTTCGCCGGCGCGCCGGGCAAGGCTTGGTCGCAGGAGCCGACGTTCGGCGGCGGTTCGGCCAGCCAGCCGAGTGCGGCACGCGCCGCGACCCTCGCACCGACTCAACCCGCGGCCACGCCGGAAGGTTTCGACCGGCGCGAGTTCGAACGCATCGCGAAGATGATCTTCGTGCGCTTGCAGGCCGCCAACGACGCCGGACGCCTCGACGACCTGCGCAAGTTCACCACCCCCGAGCTGTACGCCTCGCTGGCGGTCGACCTGCAGGAACGCGCCGGCTCGCTGCAGCAGACCGACGTGCTGCAACTCGAAGCACAGGTCCAGGACACCGCCCGCGAAGGCGATCAGTGGATCGTCTCGGTCCGCTTCAGCGGCATGATCCGCGAGCGCTCCGAAGCCGGCGCCGAGCCGTTCGCCGAACTGTGGCACCTGGTGGCGCCGGTCGACGGCTCGCGCGACTGGGCGATCGCCGGCATCACGCCGCTGGCGGCCTGAGACTGGCTCCCCCGTCCGGGCCCCGTCCCGGGCGGCGAAGCAGTCACCTCGGCCCCACCGTCCATGCGGACGGTGGGGCCGCGTCGTTCAACACGCCCAGCGCAGCGCCGCGGTGTGCACCGGCGCATCCCACAGCGCCAGCGCCTCGGCATCGACCGCGCTCAGCGTGATCGAGCAGCCGGCCATCTCCAGCGACGTGACGTACGAGCCGGTGAGGTGCCGAACGACCTTGACGCCGGTGCCCTGCAGCACCTTCAGCGTCGAGTGCACCATCAGGTAGAGCTCCAGCGCAGGCGTCCCGCCGAAGCCGTTGACGAGCAGGATCACCTCCTGGCCCGGCCGCAGCGACAGGTCCTTCAGGATCGAGCCGGTCATCTCGGCCGCGATCTCGTCCGCCGTGCCCAGCTTGACGCGCCGCCGGCCCGGCTCGCCGTGGATGCCCACGCCCATCTCCATCTCGTCCTCGCCGATCTGGAAGGTCGGCTTGCCGGCCGCCGGCACGGTGCACGATGTCAGCGCCACGCCCATCGACGCGGTGGCCTGGTTCACCGCATCGCCGCGCGCCTTGCAGGCGGCGAGGTCGGCGCCCTGTTCGGCCGCGGCGCCGACGATCTTCTCGACCAGCAGCGTGCCGGCCACGCCGCGCCGGCCGGTGGTGTAGGTCGAGTTCTCGACCGCCACATCGTCGTTGACGATCACGGTGGCGTTGTCCTTGTCCAGCATCTCAGCGGCCATCTGGAAGTTCATCATGTCGCCGGAGTAGTTCTTGACGATGAACAGCACGCCCGCACCGCCGTCCACCGCCTGCGCGGCGGCCAGCATCTGGTCGGGCGTCGGCGACGTGAACACCTGCCCCGGGCAGGCCGCGTCCAGCATGCCGCGGCCGACGAAGCCGGCATGCAGCGGCTCGTGACCGGAGCCGCCGCCGGAGATCAGCGCCACCTTGCCGGGCGTCAGATCGCGTCGGCGCACGAACTGCCGCTCGGCACCGAGCGTGACGATACCTGCGTGGGCGACGGCGAACCCGTCGAGCGATTCGTGCAGCACCGAGTCGACGACGTTGTTCAGCTTCTTCATGGGCAGCCTCGGAGGGTCGGTGGGGCGGAAAGGGGCGGCGGTCGCCGCGTCAGCCGAGCGTGTCGCAGACCGCGCCGATGATCAATGCCATCGAGCGCGAACCGGGGTCGACATGGCCGAGCGCCCGCTCGCCGAGGAAGGACGCGCGGCCCTTGATCGCGTCCATCTGCGCGGTGGCGGCGGCGCTGTCGTCGGCACACTGGCGCACGCGGGCGGGCAGGCCGGGAACGATCTCCCCGGCGGCGCCTTCGGTGGCGAGCAGGGCCTGAACCGGTGCCAGCACGTCCAGCAGCGTCTTCTGGCCGACCTCCGCCTTGCCGAGCCGCGTCAGCGCCGCGATGCCGGCGGACAGGCCGCGCGCCAGATCGCCGGGGCCCGGCGATTCCGGCAGTTCCTTCGCCAGCGTGACGAGCAGCGTGCCGAACACCGGGCCGGACGAACCGCCGATCGTCGACATGCAGGTCATGTCCATCGTGCGCAGCGCCTCGTTCAGCGGCTTGCCGGCCAGGTCGGGCAGGCGCGCCTGGATCGCCTGGGCGCCGCGGCGCATGTTCAGCCCGTGGTCGCCGTCGCCGATGGCCTGGTCGAGCGCGGTCAGCTCGTCCACGTGGTCGATCAGCGTCTGCGTGGCGGCAGCGATCGCGCGTTCCAGGTCCATCGCGGGGTCTCCTCGGCGTTTCGTTCGGGCGTCGGTTTCGTCGGCCGTGTCGTCAGGCGGCGACGCGCTGGCCCGCCGCGTCGAACCACAGCGGCGAGATCAGCTCCACCTGCACCGCATCGCCGGGCGCATGGCGCGCTTGCGCGGGCGCAGCGACCGTCAGCTCGTGCGGCGAGCCGGCAAGCCCGAGGTGGACCAGGTGCTGGTCGCTCAGTCGCTCGATGCGCCGCACCAGCGCCTGCGCGTGCACCGAGGCGGTCTCGCCCGGACCGCGCAGCCGCAGGTGCTCGGCGCGCGCGCCGATCGTCACGCCGCCCGGCGGCGCCGCCAGCCCGGGCAGGGCCTCGGCGGGCAGCAGGTTGATGCGCGGCGAACCCAGGCGCGCCGCGGCGTAGGTGCTGACCGGGTTCTCGTAGACCTGCAGCGGCGTGCCGACCTGGATCAGCCGGCCCTGTTCGAGCACGCCGATGCGGTTGGCCAGCGTCATCGCCTCGATCTGGTCGTGAGTGACGTACAGCATCGTAGAGCCCAGGTCCTGCTGGATGCGCTTGAGTTCCAGGCGCAGGTCGTTGCGCAGCTTCGCATCCAGCGAAGACAGCGGCTCGTCCATCAGGTAGACCGACGGATCGCGCACCAGCGCGCGGCCGATGGCCACCCGCTGCATCTGGCCGCCGGAGAGCCTGGTCGCCGGGTTGTTCAGCTTGTCGTCGATGCGCAGCAGCCGCGCGATCTGGGTGACGCGCTCGCGCACCTGCGCCTCGGGCGTGCGGCGCAGCGGCGAGCGCAATGGGAACGCGAGGTTGTCGAACACGCTCAGGTGCGGGTAGAGCGAGTACTGCTGGAACACGAAAGCCACGTCGCGCAGCGCCGGCGCCGCGGTGGTGACGTCGCGCCCGCCGATGTGCACCTGGCCGCTGTCCGGCTGTTCGAGGCCGGCGACCAGCCGCAGCGTGGTCGTCTTGCCGGCGCCGCTCGGGCCGAGCAGCACGAAGAACTCGCCGCTCGGGATGTCGATGTCCAGACCCTGCACCGCCTGCACGGTGCCGAAGCGCTTGGCGACCGATGCCAGCCGCACCTCAGCCATGCCGCACCCCCGCGGGCTGCTCGTGGCGCACCGTACGCAGCGCGCGGCCCGACGCGCGATCGAACAGCGACACGTTGGCCGCGTCGAAGCGCAGGCCGAGCCGGTCGCCGCGCTGGGCGCGCACCTGCACGCCCACCTTCGCGCGCAGCGTGGTGCCCTGCGCCGTGGCCAGCGTGACGATCTGGCTGGTGCCGAGGTATTCGGTGCCGAGCACCTCGGCGCGCAGCGTCGAGGTGTCGGAGAAGCCCACGTGCTCCGGCCGCACGCCGAACAGCAGCGGGCGCTGCGACACGTCCTCCCGCAGCGCCGGGACGCCCACGGTGGTGGTGTCGAGGCGCACTTCCTGTGCACCGGCGGCGAGCGCCGCGTCGAAGGGCAGGAAGTTCATCGACGGCGAGCCGACGAAGTCGGCGACGAACACGCTGGCCGGGCGCTCGTAGACGTCCTGCGGCGCGCCGAGCTGCTCGATCACGCCCTGGTTCATGATCGCGATCGTGTCGGCCATCGACATCGCCTCCATCTGGTCGTGCGTGACATAGACGGTGGTGGCGTGCAGGCGGTCGTGCAGCGCGCGCAGCTCGTGGCACATCAGCTCGCGGAACTCGGAGTCGAGCGCGCCCAGCGGCTCGTCCATCATGAAGGCCAGCGGCTGGCGCACGATCGCGCGGCCGAGCGCGACGCGCTGGCGGTCGCCGCTGGACAGGCCCGACACCGGCTTGTCGAGCAGGTGGGTGATGCGCAGCGTGGCGGCGGCGGCCTCGACCTGGCGGTCGATCTCGCGCCGCGCCACGCCCTGCGACAGCAGCGGAAAGCCGATGTTGCGGCGCACGTTCATGTGCGGGTACAGCGCGAACAGCTGGAACACGAAGGCGATGTCGCGCGCCGACGCGCGCTTGAAGGTCACGTCCTCGCCGCCGAGGAAGATGCGCCCGGAGGTCGGCAGTTCGAGGCCGGCGATCATGCGCAGCGTCGTCGTCTTGCCGCAGCCCGAGGGGCCGAGCAGGCAGAAGAAGTCGCCGTCGCGCACGGTGAAGCTGGAGTCCTTCACCGCGACGAAGTCGGCGAAGGCCTTGTGGAGGTTCTCGACGCGGATCTCGGCCATGGCAGGGGCAGGCGGTGGTTGGCTCGCGAGTCAGGACGGAAACTTCGACACCACCATGAACATCACCGTGCCGGCCAGCGTGGTGACGAACGACCAGGTGTACAGCGCGAAGACGAAGGGCTGCAGCATCATCACGATGCCCGCGGTGATCACGATGCAGGCCAGCATCTCCAGCGGCCCGCGGCGCAGCCAGCGCGGCCAGGGCTTCGAGACCTTCATTTGCGCACCGCTCCGAAGGTGATGCCGCGCAGCAGGTGTTTTCGCAGCAGCACCGTGAACACGAGGATCGGCACCAGGAACAGCGTGGTGCCGGCGGCCACGGCGGGCCAGTCCTGCCCGCCCTCGCCGATGATGATCGGGATGAACGGCGGCGCGGTCTGCGCCTCGCCCGAGGTCAGCAGCACCGCGAAGGCGTATTCGTTCCACGCGAAGATCAGGCAGAAGATCGCGGTGGCGACGATGCCGGTGGTGGCCTGCGGCAGCACGACCTTGCGGAAGGCCTGCAGCCGGGTGTAGCCGTCGACCATCGCGGCCTCTTCGTATTCGCGCGGGATCTCGTCGATGAAGCCCTTGAGCAGCCACACCGCGAGCGACACGTTGACCGCGCTGTAGAGCAGGATCATGCCGAGCCGCGTGTCCGACAGGCCGAGCTCGCGGTACATCAGGTAGATCGGGATCGCCACCGCGATCGGCGGCATCATCCGCGTCGACAGGATGAAGAACAGCAGGTCGTCCTTCAGCGGCACCTTGAAGCGCGAGAAGGCATAGGCCGCCATCACGCCGAAGCCCACCGACAGCGCGGTCGAACCGAACGCGATGATCAGCGAGTTGGTGAAGCGCGGGACGTAGTTGGACGGCGACACCACCACCATGCTGCGGTCGCGCGCGATGCGCTCGCAGGTGCTTTCGGCCGGCGGCAGGCCGGCGATGTACTCCGGCGTTTGACGCGAGCGCGTGGTGAACAGGTTGCAGTAGCCCTCGACGGTCGGCTCGAACAGCACCTTCGGCGGGTAGCTGATCGAGTCCGGCGGGCTCTTGATGCTGGTGAGCAGGATCCACACCAGCGGCACGATCGTGATCAGCGCGTACAGCACGACCAGCGATCCGGCGATCGCGCGAGTGCGCCCCGTCGGCTCGACGACCGAATGCGCGGTGGTGATGCCCCGGCTCATGTGAGCCCCTCGGCCGGCGAGTACGCCTGCCGGTCCCCCGGGGGGACGCGGGCCGGCTTGGGAGCGGCCCGGCGCTCGGCCCGCCAATGCTGCGCATTCATCGGTTCTTCACCGCGTTGAGTGCCTTGACGTAGATGTTCGCGAGCCCGAACACCGCCACGAACAGGATGATCGCGAAGGCCGACGAATAGCCGGTGCGCCACTTCTCGAAGGCCTCGCGCTTGAGCGTGATCGACGCGACTTCGGTGGTCGAGCCCGGCCCGCCGGAGGTCAGCAGGTTCACCATGTCGAACATCTTGAAGTTCTCGATGCCGCGGAACAGCACCGCCAGCATGATGAACGGCAGCACCATCGGCAGCGTGATCGACCAGAACTGCCGCCACTTCGATGCGCGGTCGACCTCGGCGGCCTCGTAGATGTAGTCGGGGATCGAACGCAGCCCGGCGAGGCAGATCAGCATCACGTAGGGCGTCCACATCCAGGTGTCCACGATGATGATCGCCCACGGCGCCAGCTTCACCGAGCCCAGCATCTCGAACGACGACGGCGGCACGCCGCTGACGAAGGCGATGACGTAGTTGAACAGCCCGATTTGCGGCTGGTAGAGGAACTGCCAGAAGTTGCCCACCACCGCCGGCGACAACATCATCGGGATCAGGATAACCGTGGTCCAGAAGCCGTGGCCACGGAACTTGCGGTCGATCAGGTAGGCGAGCGCGAAGCCGATCAGCGTCTGCAGCAGGATGGTCCAGAACACGAAATGGGCGGTGGCCTGCATCGCCGCCCAGACGTCCGGGTCGGTCAGGATCGACACGTAGTTGTCGATGCCCAGGCTCAGCACCGGCGCGTTCGGCCGGTTGGCGCGGTAGTTGGTGAACGACAGCCGGATCGTCCAGATCAGCGGGAAGATGTTGATCGCCAGCAGCAGCGCCATCGTCGGGCCGATGAACAGCCAGGCGATGGCGCGGTCGGACAGGCCGCGCACGCGCGTCGCCACCACCGGCGGGGTGGCGGCGGCGGCGCGCGTGGCGAGGGACGAGGGCACGGCCATGTCCGGTTTCTCCGGGGCGGCTACTTCAGCTTGCCCTCTTCCTTGAACACCTTGGTCCAGTCGGCCACCAGCGCGTCGAGTGCCTCCTTCGCGGTGCCCTTGTCGGCCACCACGTAGTCATGCGCGCGCTTCTGGAACGCGAGCAGCAGCTGCGCATAGGCGGGCTCCTGCCAGAAGTCCTGCACGCCGCCCATCGCGTCGAGGAAGTCGGCCGCGAACGGCGCCGTCTTCGCGAAGCCTGGGTCCTTCAGCACCGCGTTGTGGCACGAGTAGCCGCCCAGCGACCACCACTTCTTCTGCACGTCGGGCTGCGCGAACCACTTGATGTACGACAGCGCCTCGGCCTGGTTCGGCGAGTACGAGACCACCGAGATGCCCTGGCCGCCGAGCGTCGAGGCCGCCACGTTCTGCTTCGGGTTGACGAAGAAGCCGATCCGGTCGCCGCCCACCTTCTCGTCCTTGTACAGGCCGGGGAAGAACGCGAACCAGTTCATCTGCATCGCGACCTGGCCCGACTTGAACGCGTCCAGGCCTTCCTGCATGTAGGCGTTGGTGTAGCCCGGCGGCGTGCAGCACTTGTAGAGCGACTTGTAGAACTCCAGCGCCTCGATCGCCGGCTTGCCGTTGGTGAAGCCGTTCATGTTGTACGGCTTCTTCGGGTCGTCGTACTTCATGCCCCAGGAGTACATCGCGGCGGTGGCGCCCATCGTGATGCCCTCGGAGCCGCGCTCGGTGAAGATGGCGGCGCCGTAGACCTTCTTGCCGTCGATCTCCTTGCCCTGGAAGAACTCGGCCACCTGCTTCAGCTCGGTCCAGGTCTTGGGCGGCGCAAGGTCGCGGTTGTGCTTCTTCTTGAACTCGGCCTGCAGTTCGGGCTTGGCGAACCAGTCCTTGCGGTAGGTCCAGCCGAGTGCGTCGCCCATCGCCGGCAGCGCGTAGTAGTTCGGCGATCCCTTCGGCCAGGTCGAGTAGGCGTAGACCGTGGCGGGAAGGAAGTCGCTCATCTTGATTCCTTCCTTGGCGAAGAAATCATTGAGCTTGACGTAGTGGCCGTTTTCGGCCGAGCCGCCGATCCACTGGCTGTCGCCGATGATCAGGTCGCACAGCTTGCCCTTGGAGTTCAGCTCGTTGAGCATGCGGTCGGCGAAGTTCGGCCACGGCACGAACTCGAACTTCATCTTCACGCCGGTCTTGGTGGTGAAGTCCTTCGACAGTTCGACCAGCGCGTTGGCGGGGTCCCAGGCGGCCCAGCACAGCGTGATCGTCTTGCCCTGGGCCATCGCGCCGGTGCTCGCGAGACCCAGAACGGTGGCGGCGGCCAAGCCTGCGAGGCCGGGCAGTCGACTCAGCAGTCGCTTCATGAGATGTCTCCTATCGTTGGCTTCAGGGGGCACATACATCCGCGGGCCGCTCAATGGAGGTTCTCGGCCGTCAGGATCTCGACTCGCGGTTGCACCACGTTCAAGGCGCCCCGCACGTTCTCGCACAGCGCGCGCAGCACCCGCGCCGCCGCCAGCACGCAGTAGTGGATGTCCTGGTGCAGGACATACGAAAAGCCGCCGCTGCCCAGCAGCGCGCGGTGCGCGTCCGTCAGGTCGTGCGCGACCATGCCGACGCTGCCGCCGAGCCCCAGGCCGTCGAGCGTGCGTGCGATGCCGGCGCTGCCGGAGCCGACGTTGTAGAGCCCGGCGATGCGCGCCGGATCGACGATCTTCTTCAGCGCACGGGCGAGGGCGCGGCCGGCCGCCTCGTCGCCGGCCGGCAGGTCGGGCGTGCGCAGCAGGCGCAGCTTCGGGAAGCGCTCCTCGAGCACCTGCGCGAAGCCGATGCGCCGTTCGATCTCGGCCGACAGCCGCGTCGCCTGCGAGCACAGCAGCAGCGTGTCGCGCCCGCCGCTGCCGGCCATGCGCGCGAGCAGCAGGCCGGCGGTGCGGCCGGCGGCGCGGTTGTCGGCGCCGATGTGCGTCTCGCGCATCGAGCCGGCCACGTCGGAGAACAGCGTGACCACGTGCACGCCCGAACGCACCAGTTCGTTGATCGCGAGCTTGACCGGCGGCAGATCGGGCGCCATCAGCGCGACGCCGTCGCAATCGGCCACCTGGCTCAGCGAGCTGGCGAATTGCGCCGGGTCGCCGGCGTCGAAGCGGTGCGTCACCTCGGTGATGCGGGCGTGCCGGAAGTCGCCGGCCGCCTGGGCGATCTGGCGGTCCACCAGGCCGAGGAAGGGCGTGTCCTCGGCCGGCAGCACGAAGGCGAAGCGCGAGTTCTCACCCTTGCGCGGGCGACCCCTGAGCGGCGGCGAGCCGAGGGTCTGCATCACCTGCATCACGCGCTGCACCGTCTCGGCGTGGACGCCGGGGCGCTTGTTCAGCACCCGGTCCACCGTGGCCGTGCCCACGCCCGCTTCACGGGCGATGTCGGCGATGGTGGCGGTGGCGGCCATGACATCGCCAGACTAGGCTTGGCAGTAAATAAATCAATCAGGGTTTGATGGGATACGCATCAGGCGGCCGCGCCCGCGGCCGCCCCGTGCCCCCCGACGTCGCTTGCGTTGACACGGCGCTGCCCACGGAACCCCTCACCCGCGGGGTCCCGGCCCCACGCGTCACGCCGCCGGCAGCTTGACCCAGCGCCCGCCCTTCTTCGACGACGCCACCACCGCCTCGATGAAGGCCATGCCCTTGATGCCGTCGTCGATGGTCGGGAAGTGCGCCGCCTTGTCCGCCTTCGGGCCCTTCGGACGGGCGGCGCGGATCGCCTGCGCGATCTCGGCGTACAGCGTCGCGAAGCCTTCGAGGTAGCCCTCGGGGTGGCCCGCGGGGATGCGCGTGACGCGTGCGGCCGCCGCGTTGGCGCCGCCTGTGCCGCGCGACAGCAGCTGCGTCGGCTGGCCGAACGGTGACCAATGGAGCTGGTTCGGCTGCTCCTGGCGCCACTCGATCCCGCCGCGGCTGCCGTAGACGCGCAGCCGCAGGTTGTTCTCGTTGCCCGGCGCCACCTGGCTCGCCCACAGCACGCCGCGCGCGCCGTTGGCGTAGCGCAGCAGCATCTGCGCGTGGTCGTCGAGCGCACGCCCCTCGACGAAGCTGGACAGGTCGGCGCAAAGCTCGGCCAGCGGCAGCCCGGTGACGTAGTCGGCGAGCTGGAAGGCGTGGGTGCCGATGTCGCCGATGCAGCCGCCGGCGCCGGAGCGCGCCGGGTCGGTGCGCCAGCCGGCCTGCTTCTGGCCGGTGGCTTCGAGCCGCTCGGTCAGCCAGTCCTGCACGTACTCCACCTGCACCACGCGCAGTTCGCCGAGCGCGCCGTCGCGCACCATCTGGCGCGCGTGCCGCACCATCGGGTAGCCGCTGTAGTTGTGCGTCAGCGCGAAGATCCGGCCGGAGCGCTCGACCAGCGTCTTCAGCCGCCGCGCGTCCTTCAGCGTGGTCGTCACCGGCTTGTCGCAGATGACGTGGATGCCGGCCTTCAGGAAGGCTTCGGCCACCGGCGCGTGCAGGTGGTTGGGCGTGACGATCGCGACCGCCTCGATGCCGTCGGGGCGGGCCGCCTCGGCGCGCGCCATCTCGGCGGCGTCGGTGTAGATCCGGTCCGCATCGAGCTGCAGCGCCTCGCCGGAGCGCCGCGCCTTGTCGGGCGTGGACGACAGCGCGCCGGCCACGAGCTGGTAGTGGTCGTCCAGCCGCGCCGCGATGCGATGCACCGCGCCGATGAACGCGCCTTCGCCGCCGCCCACCATGCCGAGCCGGATGCGGCCGCCCACGTCGCGTGCCGCCGGGCGGCGGCTGCCTTCGATCGCCATGGTCAGAGCCCCAGCATGCGGTTGAGCTGCGCGTCGTCGCGCCCGGCACCGGCGAAGTCGTCGAAGGCGCGTTCGGTGACGCGGATGATGTGGTCGCGGATGAACGCGGCGCCCTCGGCCGCGCCCTGCTCCGGGTGCTTCAGGCAGCACTCCCATTCGAGCACCGCCCAGCCGCGGTAGCCGTACTGCGCCATCTTCGAGAAGATCGCGCGGAAGTCGATCTGCCCGTCGCCCAGCGAGCGGAAGCGGCCGGCGCGGTCGATCCACGGCTGGTAGCCGGAGTAGACGCCCTGGCGCCCGGTCGGCCGGAACTCGGCGTCCTTGACGTGCAGCGCCTGGATGCGCTCGTGGTAGATGTCGATGAACGCCAGGTAGTCGAGCTGCTGCAGCACGAAGTGCGACGGGTCGTAGTTGATGCAGCAGCGCGGGTGCTGGTCGACGCGGTCGAGAAACATCTCGAAGGTCGCGCCGTCGAACAGGTCTTCGCCCGGGTGCAGCTCGAAGCAGACGTGGCAGCCGGCATCGTCGAAGGCGTCGAAGATCGGCCGCCAGCGGCGCGCCAGCTCGTCGAACGCGCGCTCGACCAGCCCGGCCGGGCGCTGCGGCCACGGGTAGAGGTAGGGCCAGGCCAGCGCGCCGGGGAAGCTGACGTTCGACGTCAGCCCGAGGTTGCGCGACGCGCGCGCCGACAGCAGCATCTGCTCGACCGCCCAGCGCTGCCGCTCCGCCGGCTTGCCTTTCACGGCGTCTGGCGCGAAGGCGTCGAAGGCCTCGTCGTAGGCCGGATGCACCGCCACGAGCTGGCCCTGCAGGTGTGTGCCGAGTTCGGTGATCGCGACGCCGTTCTCGCGCGCGATGCCGGCGAGTTCGTCGCAGTAGGTCTTCGATTCGGCGGCGCGCCGCAGGTCGATCAGCCGGCCGTCCCAGGACGGGAGCTGCACGCCCTTGAAGCCGTGGCCCGCGGCCCAGCGCGTGATCTCGGGCCAGCTGTTGAACGGTGCGGTGTCGCCGGCAAACTGCGCCAGGTAGATCGCGGGGCCCTGGATGTTGGTGGGCATGGGGTGACTCCCTGTGACGTGGACGGCGCCAGGATTTCACTGCAATCGCTTGCCCGTCGCCTGCTCGCTAACCCCCGACCCTGCCCGCGACGCGCCCGCCGCGCCGGTGGCGCGCACGGCTATCGCACGTCGGGTGCGTCGGGCAGCTCGTTCGGGTTGGGCGCGCCGGGTGCGAGCGGGAAATGCCGCAGCAGGCGCTCGGTGACGGCGTCGATCGCGGCGTTCAGCCCGTCCTCGAAACGGCCGGTGCGGAACGCGGCCGACATGCCGTCGACCAGCGCCTGCCATTCGCCCGCCGGCACATGCCGGCGCAGCCCGCGGTCGGCGACGATCTCGATCGCCCGGTCGGCCAGCAGCAGGTAGATCAGCACGCCGTTGTTCTGCTCGGTGTCCCAGACCTGCAGCTTGCCGAACATCGTCAGCGCCCGCTCGCGCGCCGGCGCGTCGCGCCACAGGTACGACAGCGGCAGGCTCGCTTCGACGCAGACGCGGATCTCGCCCGAATGCCGCGCCTCGCTGGCCTGCACGCGCTGGCGCAGGCGCTCCAGCGCGGCGGCGTCGAGCGCGCGCCGGGCGTCGGTCTCGTCCCACCAGCGGTGGCGCAGCAGTCGGCTCAGGCGTCCCATCGATGCGCTCACCACTTGCCGGAGGCGCCGCCGCCGCCGAAGTCACCACCGCCGCCGGAGCTGAAACCGCCCCCGCCTCCGCCGCCGCCTCCT
>JBGAMJ010000086.1:0-22620 GCA_044223035.1 Piscinibacter sp. | reverse complement strand
GGGTGCCGAGGAGGCGACGATCAGGTCCGGCACCGGACGCGCGAACCGCGCCTCGAGGTACGCGGCGAAGGCGGCTTCCTCGTCCGCGCCGATCGCCCGCCCGGCGTCGAGTGCCGCTTCGAGGAAGAGCACCGGCTCGGGCGTGCGCAACGCCAGCTCGCGCCTGAAGGTCGAGATCACGGCGTCGTAGGGCGCGAATTCGCGGCCGAAGGAGTGCACGATCAGCACCCGCTTCGGCGCGGCTTGGGCATGCAGCGCCGGCGCCAGACTGGCGCCGACCGTCGCGACCAATGCCCGGCCGCCCGCACGCAGCACCGTGCGCCGCGTTGGGCCGTGTCGTCCTGTCGGCAATCTGTTCGCCGGATCGGCCATCCGCCACCGTTTGCGGCCGCTGCTTCGGGCCTGTCGCGCAGAGTATCGCAACGGGCTTCAGCCTGCCGGCGCGCCGAGTTTCAACATGGCCCAGACGATTGCGGCCAGGAACGCGGTCTCGCCGACCATCAGCGCGATCGGCTTCCAGCCGACGTTGGCCAGGTCTTTCAACTGCGTCTTCATGCCGATCGCGGCGATCGCCGCTATGAGGAAACCGCGCGACAGGTCAATGCCCAGCGTCAGCACGATCTGCGGCAGCCAGCCAAAGCTGTTGATCGCGACCAGCAATGCGAAGGCGAGCGCGAAGCCCGGCAGCAGCGGTGGCCGCGGGCCGGATGCGGCGCCCTCGATGCCGTCCAGCCGGCGCGTCAGCATCGACGCGACGACGATCACCGGCAGCAGCATCGCCACCCGCAGCAGCTTGACCAACGTCGCGGTGTCCCCGGCCTGTGTCCCGAGGCTGTAGCCGGCGCCGACGACCTGCGCCACGTCGTGGATCGTGGCGCCGAGGAAGATGCCGGCCGCACGCGCATCGAGCCCGCCGGCTTGGGCCAGCATCGGATACAACACCATCACCAGCGTCGACAGCGCGCTGACGCCGATCACCGTGAACAGCGTCGCGCGTTCCTTGTGCGGATTCGCGGGGAGCGCGGCGGCGAGTGCGAGCGCTGCCGAGGCGCCGCAGATCGCCACGGCGCCACCGGTGAGCAGGCCGAACAAGCGGCGCATGCCGAGAGCGCGTGCGGCCAGCACACCGAATGCAATCGTCGCGACCACGGCTGCCGCCACACCGAGCGCCGGCAGCCAGCCCAGGCCCGCCACCTGGTCGGCAGTGATACGCAAGCCCAGCAGCGCGACGCCCCAGCGCAGCACCTGCTTCGAGGCGAACTCGATGCCGGGCTGGCACGCCGCTTCGCGCTGCGGTGCGCCATCCGCTGCTGTCTGAGGCCCGGGGTCGGACAGGAAGTTCATCGCCAGCCCGAGCAGCAGCGCGAACAGCATCACCGGCGCACCGTAGTGCTGCGACAGGAAGGTGGCCGCCGCCGCCACCACGGCACAGGCGAGCACGCCCGGGAAGAGCGCGCGGGCGCGCGCCGGAAGCGCGGCCATCGAGGACGCGGTGATCGATGTGGTGTCCATCGCGGGTCAGGCCGTCGGCAGCACGTGGTCGCGGAACTGCTCGCGCAGGCGGTTCTTCTGCACCTTGCCGGTGGCGCCGAGCGGGATCGCATCGACGAAGACCACGTCGTCGGGCGTCCACCAGCGGGCCACCTTGCCGGCGTAGAAGTCGATCAGCGCCTGGCGCGTCAGGTCGGCGCCGGGCTTGCGCACCACCACCAGCAGCGGGCGCTCGTCCCAGCGCGGGTGCGCGGCGGCGATGCAAGCCGCCATGGCCACTGCCGGGTGCGCCATCGCGATGTTCTCCAGGTCGATCGAGCCGATCCATTCGCCGCCGGACTTGATCACGTCCTTGCTGCGGTCGGTGATCTGCATGAAGCCGTCGGCATCGATGGTGCTGACGTCGCCGGTCGGGAACCAGCCGTTCACCAGCGGCCCGCCCGGCGCGCCCTTGTAGTAGCCGGAGACGATCCACGGCCCGCGCACCATCAGCTCGCCGGCGGCACGGCCGTCGTGCGGCAGCTCGCGGCCGTCGTCGTCGACGATCTTCATGTCCACGCCGAACACCGCCCGCCCCTGCTTGGACTGAAGCGCCAGCCGCTGCTCCGCCGGCAGCTCGAGCTGGTGCTGCTTGAGCGTGCACACGGTGCCGACCGGGCTCAGCTCGGTCATGCCCCAGGCGTGCAGCACGTCCACGCCGTAGCGCTCCTGGAACGCCCGCATCATCGCCGGCGGGCAGGCCGAGCCGCCGATGATCGTGCGCCGCATCGTCGAGAAGCCCAGGCCGTTGGCCTCGACGTGCGCCAGCAGGCCCTGCCAGACCGTCGGCACGCCGGCCGACAGCGTGACGCGCTCGGACTCGAACAGTTCGTGCAGCGAGGCGCCGTCCAGCCACGGGCCGGGGAAGACCAGCCGGGCGCCGACCATGCACGCGATGTACGGCAGCCCCCAGGCGTTGACGTGGAACATCGGCACCACCGGCAGGATCACGTCGCGCGCCGAGCAGTTCAGCGAATCTGGCAGCGCCGCGGCATAGGTGTGCAGCAACGTCGAGCGGTGGCTGTAGAGCACGCCCTTCGGGTCGCCGGTGGTGCCGGAGGTGTAGCAGAGCGACGACGCGGTGTTCTCGTCGAAGCCCGGCCATTCGAATTCGGGCGAATGGGCGTCGATGAGGTCCTCGTAGCACAGCAGGTTCGGGATCTTCGTGGCGGCCGGCAGGTGCGCCCGGTCGGTCATCACGACGAAGGCCTCGATGGTCTTGACGCGGTGGGCGATCGCCTCGATCAGCGGCAGGAAGCTCAGGTCGAAGAACAGGATCCGGTCTTCGGCATGGTCGGCGATCCAGACGACCTGGTCCGGGTGCAGGCGCGGGTTCAGCGTGTGCAGCACCGCGCCGGAGCCGGAGGCCGCGTAGTACAGCTCCATGTGGCGGTAGCCGTTCCAGGCCAGCGTCGCGACCCGGTCGCCGAAGCCGATGCCGCGGCCGGCCAGCGCGTTGGCCAGCCGGCGCGAGCGCTCGGCGAGCTGGCGGTAGGTCTGGCGGTGGATGTCGCCTTCGACGCGACGCGAGACGACCAGCTGGTCGCCGTGGTGGCGCTCGGCGTGGGTCAGCAGCGAGGAAATCAGCAGCGGCTGCTGCATCATCGATCCGTTCATGGGGGGCTCCGCGGGGAAATCGGTGAAGGGTTGTTCAGGCGGGGGCGCGCGCTCAGGCGAGCGCGGGGCGCGGCGCGCCGGCCGCGGCGTCGTCGGCCGGTGCCGGCCGGGCGTCCTGCATGTCGGCGGCGTAGCTGCGCGAGGCGCGCAGCATCGCGGCGGCGGCCAGCAGGCCGAACAGCGGTGTGATCGCCAGCGCCGCCTCCAGCCCGAGCGCGTCCGACAGCGCACCGGCGGCAAACGGCCCGACCGCCAGGCCGAACAGGTTCTGGAACAGCGACAGCACCGAGGCACCGGTCGAGCGCACGCCGGGGTGCGTCACGTCGATCACGATCGCCGCGGCGGGGCCGACGGTGCAGGTCATCAGGAAGCCGCCGAGCACGATCAGTGCGAAGCGCAGCGGTGCCGGCAGCGCCAGCCCGAGCAGCGGCGCACCGA
This sequence comes from Piscinibacter sp., assembly GCA_044223035.1. Lineage (GTDB taxonomy): Bacteria > Pseudomonadota > Gammaproteobacteria > Burkholderiales > Burkholderiaceae_C > JBGAMJ01. The sequence continues at coordinate 19,035 of JBGAMJ010000086.1, read as the reverse complement.
AGGCGAAGGCCAGCACCACCAGCGTCGCCAGGCACAGCAGCGCGGTCACGCGCAGCTTGGCGCCGGGGTCGCGGCGGCCCGAGCGGTCGACCACCGCACCCCAGACCACGCTGCCGAGCGCCCCGGCCAGTACCACCAGCGCGGCCTGGACGGCGGCGCGTTCCGGCGCCACGCCCTGCACGCGGTTCAGGAAGCTGGGCAGCCAGGACCAGACCGCCGACACCACGATCAGTTGCGCCGGCGCGCCGACGCAGACCCAGCGCATCGTGTGCGAACGCGCCAGCGCGCGCACGATGTAGCCCGCGGCGCTGCGGGTGGAGCGGCGTGCCGCGTCCAGCTTCGGTGCCAGCTCCACCGTGCGGTAGTCGCGCACACTCAGGTACAGCAGCGCCAGCACCAGGCCGGGGAAGCCGACGACGCCGAAGGCCGCCTTCCAGCCCCAGCGCGCCGCGATCACGCCGCCCAGCATCACGCCGAGCACCGAGCCGACCGACGCCGACGCGAAGAAGCCGGCCATCAGCGCGCCGCGCATGCGAGCCGGGAAGTGGCTCGCCAGCAGCCCGGCGCCGACCGAGCCGTAGCCCGCCTCGCCCAGGCCGACCAGCGCGCGCGCCGTGACGAGCTGGCCGTAGCTGCGCGTGAACATGCAGGAGATCGTCGCCAGGCTCCACACCGTGGCCATCGCCACGATGCTGCGCACGCGGCTGACGCGGTCGGCGAACAGCGCCACCGGCACGCCGCCGATCGCGACGGTGATCGACACCACCGACACCAGCGCGCCGAGCTGCTTGTCGCTCAGGCCCCATTCGGCCTTCAGGTGCGGGAACAGCGAGACGATCACCTGGCGGTCGACGTAGTCGAACACCATCAGGCCGATCGTCATCGCGAACGCGAACCAGGCCTGGCCGCGGCTGAACAGGTAGTCGTCGCGCGGGGCGGCGGATTCGGGCAATGCGTGGTGCATGGCGGACCTCGGCAGGCGGCTCAGGGGACGAGCACGGTGGCGCCGACGGTGCGGCGGGATTCGAGCGCGCGGTGCGCCTCGGCGGCATCGGCGAGCGCGTAGATCTGGCTCGGTTCGCCGCCGATCTTTCCGGCCCGGACGAGGCCGAACAGCTCGTCGGCCATCGCCAGCATGTGCGAGCGCGGGGTGGCGTAATGGATCATCGCGGGCCGCGTGACCCACAGCGATCCCTTCACCGCCAGCAGCGTGGTGTCGATCACCACCGGGCCGGAGCTGGTGCCGTTGCTGACCAGCGTGCCGCGCGGCTGCAGGCTGTCGAGCGAGGCCATCAGCGTGTCCTTGCCGACCGAGTCGTAGACCACCGGCACGCCGCGGCCGCCGGTGATCTCGCGCACGCGCTGGGCGATGTCCTCGCGGCGCGTCACGATGGTGTGCGTGCAGCCGTGGGCGCGGGCGATCTCGGCCTTCTCGTCGGTGCTGACGGTGCCGATCATCGTCACGCCCAGCGCGCGCGCCCACTGGCAGGCGACCAGGCCCACGCCGCCGGCGGCCGCGTGGTACAGGATGGTCTCGCCGCCGTGCAGCGGGTACACCTGCCGGAACAGGTACTGCGCGGTCATGCCCTTCATCATCAGCGTCGACGCGGTGCGGTCGGAGACGTCGTCGGGGATCGGGATCAGCACGTCCGCCGGCATCACCCGCACGTCGGCATAGGCGCCCTGCGGCCCCAGCAGGTATCCCACGCGCTGGCCGACGCGGATGTCGGTGACGCCCGCGCCCACCGCCTCGACCACGCCGACCGCGTCGGAGCCCAGGCCGTTGGGCAGCGGCATCGGGTAGCGGCCGGTGCGGAAGTAGATGTCGATGAAGTTGACGGCCACGTAGGTGTGGCGCACGCGGGCCTGGCCGGCGCCGGGATCGCCGACCTCGACCGTTTCCAGCCGCAGTTGCTCAGGGCCGCCGGTGGCGTGCAGACGGATCGCTTGGGACATGCTTGTCTCCTCGAAGGGGGTTCGGACCGGACCCGGTTCGCCCGGTGTTCCGGTGTTCAGGTGTTCAGGCGCCGCGGGCGAGCCGGGCGATGAAGTCGTGGGCACGCGGCCAGGGGCCGTGGCCGGACGCGGGGTTCAGGTGGCCGACCGAGCCGAGGTCGACCAGCGTGCCGCCCCAGGCGCGCGCCAGCGCCTCGGTGCGCACGAAGCGGGCGAGCGGGTCGTTGCGGCTCGCCGCCACGATGCTGGGGAACGGCAGCGGCTGGCGCGGCACCGGCAGCCAGCCGCTGGCGCGAAGCTCGTCCAGCGTCGGGTAGCCGGCCGGCATCGGCGATTCGAAGTCGGGCGGCGCGGCGAGCAGCGCGCCGGTCACGCGATGGCAGCTGGCCGGGCCGGCGTTTGCCGACGAATCCGCCAGCGATGCCGCCACCCGGTGCGCCACCTGGTGCGCCACACAACGCGCCACCCAATGCGCCACCATCACGCAACCGCCGCTGTGCGCGACGATCACGATCGGCCCGTCGATCGCCGCGACGGCGGCCTCGATCGCGTCGACGCGCGCCCGGCAGTCCAGGTCGCCGCGCCCCATCGGCGGCACGCTGCGCGAGCCGGGCAGTTCGGCGGCCAGCAGCGTCTGCCAGTGCCCGGCGACGTGGTCGCGCAGGCCCGGCACGATCAGCACGGTCGGTTCGGCGGTCATGGCGTCCCCACCCGCTCAGAACGTCGCGTCGCCGACGATGCCGGCGCGCTCCATCTTGCGATGGCACGGCGGGTAGTCCATCACCGCGTAGTGCTGCGTCGCGCGGTTGTCCCAGAAGGCGACGCTGTTCTTCTTCCAGCGGAAGCGCACCTGGAATTCCGGCACGTAGGCCTGGCTGATCAGCAGGTTCAGGAGCTGCGAGGCGCCGGGGTTGAAATCCTGGCCGAAGCGCACCCGCTCGGCGGTGTGGAAGTTGGTGAAGTGGGTTGTGAAGGCGTTGACGAACAGCAGCTTCTCGCCGGTCTCGGGGTGGGTGCGCACCACCGGGTGCTCGGCGTCCGGGAACTGCGCCTTCAGCGCCAGCCGCTTCTCGGCCGGCATCGCCGCGCCGAAGCTGGCCTCGATGCTGTGGCGGGCGCGCAGCCCGGCGATGCGCGCCTTCAGGTCGTCCGGCAGGCGGGCGTAGGCCTCGACCATGTTGACCCACATCGTGTCGCCGCCGACCGGCGGGCATTCGACGCAGCGCAGCACGCAGCCGAACGGCGGCTTCTCGCGCCAGGTGGCGTCGGCATGCCAGGCGTTCTCGTAGCGGTCGTTCGGCTGGTCGGGGTTCTTGTAGATGCGCACCAGGCCCGGGTGCTCCGGGTCGCTGCCGGCCACCGGGTGGTCTTCCAGCTCGCCGAAATGGCGGGCGAAGGCGACGTGCTCGGCGCGCGAGAAGTCCTGGTCGCGGAAGAACAGCACGCGGTGCTTCAGCAGCAGCGCGCGGATCTCGGCGGCCAGCGTCGCGTCGCGCGAGGCGGCGGCCAGGCTGACGTTCGACAGCTCGGCGCCGATCGTGCAGGTCAGGGGCTCGACGCGGATCGAGGTCTTCAGCGCGTCGGCGTGAACGACAGCGGGTGCGGCCAGCGGCGTCGGGGTGGGTACAGCGTCCATGCGGGTCTCCGTGATGTGCTGCGGTGCCGGCAGGGGCAACCGTCGACACGAAGAGTAGGCAGCGCGGGGGCCGCCGGCCCCCCCGGCGGAGAGGGGGCTCGCCGGTTCGGCGGCGTCCGGGAGGCGTCCGGGAGGCGGCCGGGAGGCGGCCGGGAGGCGTCCGGGCGGCCCGGCGCGGTGCGCCGGCGCGGCGGCGATCAGTCGCCGGTGTCGAGCAGCCCGAGGATCCGCGCGCGCTGCACCACCTGCTTGCGCGTGCCGGCGTCGAGCTTGGCGAACAGGTTCTTGACGTGCCACTTGATGGTCTCTTCGCCCACCTGCATCGCCAGCCCGATCTCCTTGTTCGAGAGGTTGCGCGCCAGCAGCGCCAGCACCTCGCGCTCCTTCGGCGTCAGCGCCATGCTGGGCGTGGCGCGCAGCGCCGGCCGCGTGTCCGCCGCGGTGGGCGGAGCGGCCGACGCGGGCGGCAGCAGGCGGGCGCCGGCGTCGCCCGCGGTGTGGATCCATGCCTCCAGCGCCGGGTGGGCATCGGCGAACACCCGCGACAGCCCGTACGCCGCCGCCAGGTCCAGCGTCTCGCGGCGCAGCGCGTCGGTGGCCTCGCCGCAGCGGTCGAGCGCGTAGGCACGCAGCGCGGCGGCCTCGATCCACAGGCGGCCGAGCTGCAGCGAGCGCGCCAGCGCCTCGGCCCGCGCGAGCGGCTCCAGCGCGCGGCGCCACGCCCGGGCGGCGATCGCCGCATCGGCCTGCGCCTGCGCGTGCAGCAGTGCCGCGCTGCGTCGCCACATCGGGCCGGTGGGCGTGGCCGGGTCGGCCAGCAGCGCCTCGATGTCGGCGAGCAGCGCCGCGCAGGTCTCGCCGCGGAAGCGCTGGGCGTGCAGCCGCAGCTGCTCGGCCAGGCTCGCGAGCCGCAGCCGCGGCAGCGCCCGGGCGGTGCCCACCGCATCGAGCGCGCCGAGCAGCTCCAGCGCGCGGTGCTCGGCGCCCTCCGCCATCGCGGCCCGCGCCATCGTGCGGAAGCCGAGCAGCACCGCCTCCGGCAGGCCGTGGCGTTCCAGCACGTCGAGCCGGTGCGCGAGCAGCGCCACGGCGTCGGCCGGGCGGCCGCGTTCCCACGCTGCCGCAGCCAGCAGCGCCGCGAGCATGCAGGTGAACGCGTTGCGCCGGCCGAGATCGCCCTCGGCGCGCGCGAGCGTCGGGCGCAGCAGGTCCTCGACCAGCCGCACCTGGCCTTCCCACAGGTAGCTGAGGCCGACGATGAAGTCGCCCCAGCGGTCGACGTGGCTCGGATCGCCGCCGCGCGGCGCCTGCTGCTGCCGCAGCCGCGCCAGCGAAGGGTCGCCGGCCAGCAGCGCGCGGAACGCGCTGCGGTTGGCATGCACCTGCAGCAGCCGCGGGTCGTGCAGCGGCGGTGCGTCGGCCCAGGGGTCGTGCAGCGCGGCGAAGCGGTCCGGCTCGTCGGCGAACACCGCGGCGCCGCCGAGGATCAGCGCGCACTCGCAGCGCAGCGCCGCGCCGGCGCCGGGATCGGCCAGGATGCGTTCGACGCGGCGGCCGGCCTCGTCGTGGCGCTCGCTGGTCGCGAGACTCCAGGCAGCGGCCAGGCACAGCCTCGGGTGGTGATCCAGCTCGGCGGCCGGCACCTGCTCGAGCCAGTCGAGCACCGCGGACTGGTTGCCGCGCGACATCAGCGATTCGTACAGGCTGCGCTCGGCCCACGCGTAGGCGCGCTCGGGCTCGCCGGCGGCCAGCGCGTGGCGCGCCGCCGCGTCGAGCCGGCCGCGGCCGGCGAACCAGCCGGCCGCCCGCGCATGCAGGGCGGCGAGCGCGGCGGGCGGCCGCTGCGCGAGGCGGCGGCGCAGCAGGTCACGCACCAGCGAGTGCAGCCGCAGCCACTCGCCATGTTCTGCCTGCCCCCAGGTCCGGGCTGCGCCCGGCCAGCGTCTCCTTGCGACACGGCGAACAGCGGCGTGTCGCGCACCAGCCGCGCGAGCCGCGCCGGGGCCGCATCGCCGGCGAGCGCGCGGCTCAGCTCCGGGTGCAGTTCGTCGGCCACGGCGAGATCGGTCAGCAGTTGCGCGTCGTCGGCGTCGAGGCGGCCGATCAGCAGCGCGGCGACGTCGTCGCCCAGGCGCCCGCCCTGCCCCGCCATCGCGGCGACCTCGGCGCGCGGGTCGGCCGCCGCCGACACCGCGCCGAGCGCGAGCTGGAGGCCCAGCGACCAGCCTTCGGTCAGCTCCTGCAGGCGCGCGGCGGTGTCGGTGTCGATGCGCGTGCCGAGCCGGCCCTGCACCAGCTCCAGCGTCTCGTCGAGTCGAAAGCGCAGCCGCTCCGTGCCGAGCACCACGCAGTCGCCATGGGCCACGAGGTCGGCCAGGCCCAGGTCCGCGTGCGGGCGCGTCGCGACGATGGCGCGCAGGTTGGGCGGCGCGTTGTGCAGCAGGTAGCCGAGCGCCTCGCGCGACGCCGGCGGCAGGCGGTCGGCGTCGTCGACCACCAGCACCACGTTCAGCGCCGTCTGCGCCAGCTCGGCCAGCCACGCGGTCACGCCCTCCAGCCCGGGCGGCAGCGCCCCGCCGAGGAAGACGTGGCCGAAGGTCGGGCGCCCGGCGGCCATGCGCAGCGACAGCGTCAGCCCCGTCAGCAGGTGGGCCGGATCGTCCTGCGCGGCGGCGGACATCCAGGCCACCACCGCGCCCTGCGCCAGGTGCTCGCGCCGCCATTGCGCCAGCAGCGCCGTCTTGCCGAAGCCGGCTGGCGATTGCAGCAGCAGCACCGGCGCATCGCGCAGCTTCTCCTCGGCCAGGAACAGCCGCGGGCGGGCCACCAGGTGGCGCGGGATGCGCGGCGGGGTGACGCGCAGCAGAAGATCGTCTGCGGCGCCCGGGCTCAGCGCGGTCGGCATGGTGTCGGCAACGTCTCGGACAAACCGGCGCCGAGCGCGCCGTCGACGATCATGCTACGGCCCGGGCACGGCGCGCCCGATCGGGTCTTGCCCGCGGGGGCGGCCGGATTGACGCGGCCAAGCCGGCACTTACCATTTCGCGACAGCCGGCCCCTCGCCAGAGACCACGATGCCGCACCTCGTCCGCGCCGCGAGCCTGACGCACTACGCCGAGATCGCCCGCGCCGGCGGGCTCGACCCCGCGCGCCTGCTGATGGACGCCGGCCTCAGCCCGAGCGTGCTCGGCGAACCCGACCTGAAGATCCCGGTCGACCGCGTCGGCCGGCTGCTGGAGGCGTCGGCCGCCGCCTCGGGCATCGAATCCTTCGGCCTGCGCATGGCCGAGGCGCGGCAGCTCTCCAACCTCGGCCCGGTCGGCCTGGTGGTGCGCGACCAGCCGACGCTGCGCCAGTCGCTCGCGGTGCTGATCCGCTACCACGCGGCGCTGAACGGCGCGCTGGCGATGGCGCTGGAGGAACAGGGCGACGTGGTGGTGGTGCGCGAGGAACTGCTGGTCGGCCGCGGCGAGCCGGTGCGCCAGGCGACCGAGCTGGCGCTCGGCGTGCTGCTGCGCGTGATGCGCCAGTTGCTGGGCGAGGCGTGGATGCCGCGCCGCGTCTGCTTCACGCACGCCGCACCGCGCGACACGGCCACGCACCGGCGCCTGTTCGGAGCCCGCATCGATTTCGGTCATGAGTTCAATGGCATCGTCTGCACGCGTGCTGAACTGGACGTGCGCAATCCCTCGGCCGACCCGCTGATGGCGCGCTACGCGCAGCGCCTGCTCGACGAGAGCGTGGAGGCCGACGGCGACACGCTGATCGACGACCTGCGCCGCACCGTGCTGCTGCTGCTGCCGAGCGGCCGCTGCGGCATCGAGACGGTGTCCGACCACCTCGGCCTGGTGGCGCGCACGGTGCAGCGCCGGCTGGCCGACGCGGGATCGAGCTTCTCCGAACTGGTCAACGAACTGCGGGTGGAACTGGCGCTGCGGCATGTCCGCCAGGGTGACCGGCCGCTGAGCGAGATCGCCGACCTGCTCGGCTTTGCGGCGCCGAGCGGCTTCTCGCGCTGGTACCAGGGCCAGTTCGGCTGCACGCCGTCGCAGGCGCGGGCGGCGGCGCAACGGGCGGAGCCGGGCTGAGCCACCGCTCGACACCCGGCCGCGGTTCAGAACAGGTGCCGGATGCCGACGTCGATGCCGCTCGAACCGTGGTTCGGCGCGGTCGTCGAGCCGGCCAGCGACATCGCCGCGCCGTTGGAGTTGCTCAGGTGGGCGAGCGAGGTGTACAGCGCGGTGCGCTTGGACAGGTGGTAGACGCCGCCCAGGCCCACGCGACGCGTGGTGCCGCGGTCGACGCCGCCGTCGGTGCGCAGCGACGATTGCGCGATCGATGCCTTCAGGTCCAGCGCGCCGACCGCCCAGGTGGCGCTGAACTGCAGGCCGTGGCTGTCCATCACGTGGCTGTCGTTGCGGTCGTACAGGCCGTACAGCGTGACCGGGCCGACGCGGTAGCGCGCGCCGACCGTCAGCGCATTCAGCGTGCCCAGCGCCAGCGGGCCGTTGCCGGTCGGCATCGCCGCCTGGCGGTAGCGGCCGGCGGCCACGTCGACGGCGAAGCTGCCGTTGTCGTAGCCGACGCGCAGCCCACGGTAGCCGCCGGGATTGCCTTCGCCGGCACCGGCCGTCGCCTGCAGCACGAAGCCGCCCAACCCGGCCGGCGTGACGTAGTTGACCGCGTTGTTTGCCCGGATCGCCGCCGGCTGCAGCGATTCGAGCGAGCCGAAGAACACCTGCTGCGCCGCCACGCCCTGCGGGCCGAAGGCGTCGTAGTTGCCATGCACGGTGAAGTTGGGCGTGTAGACGCGGCCGAGCTGCACTTCGCCGTAGCCGCCGGACACGCCGACGTACACCTGCCGGTTCCAGAACGAGACCGGCGAGGCCTGGCCGCCGGTGTCCGGCGTCAACCCGTGCTCCATCACGAAGATCGCCTTCATGCCGCCGCCCAGGTCCTCGATGCCGCGGAAGCCGAGCCGGCTGCCCATCAGGCCGCCGCCGAAACCGTTGCCGACGGACTTCATCGACGTGAGCGAACCGCTGCCGTACGAGACGGGAACGTCGACGACGCCGTACACGGTGACCGACGACGGGGCACCGGCGGGCGCGGGCGAGGCGGATTGGGCGCCGGCGGTGCCGGCGAGCGCGCACAGCACGGCGCAGGCGAGCACGTGGGGGTGGAACATGAGGGTCTCCGGATCTTGTGGGTGTGTAGTGGGTGTGGACAGGCGGCGGCGCAGCGCACCGGTTGGCGGTGCCTGCGGCCGCTGCGCCGCCTGTTGCCGGTCAGTGCATCAGGCCGCGGCGCGCACCGGCGTGCCGCGCTCGCCATGGCGGCGGTTCGGGGCGTAGCCGAGCTGGGCCAGCGTCTCGTCGGCGTTGCGGAACTGCTCGCCGATGCGGTAGATGCGGCGCGCCTCGCGGCCGTCCGCCACCTCGCGGCCCAGTTCGCGGGCGATGCGCACGATCTGCTCGATCTGCTGCACCGAGCCCATGCGCTCGCCGCGGCGGCCCCACAGCGTGTCCTCGATGCCGCAGCGCGCGTGCAGGCCCATCGCGATCGCCATCGTGTTGACCGGCAGCACGTTGCGCATCAGCGTCTCGAGCGTCAGGCAGGCGCCGTCCGGCACGCGGCGGATGAACTCGATCATGTTGAACGGGTTCGGGCCGTCGAAGCCGCCGCCCAGCGCGACCCAGGTCAGGTTCAGCGGGCCGGTGTAGGCGCCGCGGCGGATCAGGCGCTCGACGGTCTCGAGCTGCGCCACGTTGGCGAGCTGGAAGTGCGGCTGGATGCCGGCCGCCTGCAGCCGGCGCAGGTGCTCCTCGACCCAGCCCGGGCCGGCCGGCACGGTCATCTCGCGGTAGGCCTGGTAGACGGCGGGGCGGGCGAACGAGGTGCCGGCATAGTCTTCCTCGCTCATGATCTCCACCACGTTCATCTGGTTGGTGTTGATCGCGATCGTGACCTGGTCGGGCTTCGGGTCCAGCTCGGCGAGCATGTGGCGGGTGTCGTCGGACAGCCACTTGGCTTCCTCGCCCTCGCCTTCGGGCGAGAACGAGATCGAGCCGCCGACCTGGATGATCATGTCGGGCACCGCGCGGCGCACGCCGGCGATCAGCTCGTTGAACTTCGACAGCCGCTTGCTGCCCTTGCCGTCGGCCTCGCGCACGTGCAGGTGCAGCACGGTGGCGCCGGCGTTGTAGCAGTCGACGGCCTTCTGGATCTGCTCGGCCATCGTCACCGGAATGTCTTCCGGGAAGTCGGCCGGCTCCCATTCGGGGCCGTACGGCGCCACCGTGATGACCAGCTTCTGCTGGGTTTCGGGCAGCATGGAATCGTCGAGGAAGTTCATGGTCGTCTCCGGGGTGGCAATGGACGCATTCTTTCGATCCGTGCCCCCACAGGCTTCGCGTGGCGCGACGGGCGCTTATCCGTTCGTGCCAGTGCCGCGCCCGCGGCACGGCGTGCAAGCGCCGACGCCTATTCCGGCCCGTGGCGCAGGCAGCGCTCGACGGTGGCCATGACCTGCTGCAGGTAGGCGCCGCGCAGGCGCGCACGGTCGGAGAACGGATAGCGCCGGTTCACCAGCGCCGCCTGCAAGTAGCCCAGCAGCATCGTGAAGCGGATGTCGCCGGCGATGCGCGCATGCACCGGCTCGACGCCGAGCTCCTGCGCGAACTCCAGCGTGAGCCCGTGCACCAGCGCCATCAGGTCGGCGTAGACCGGCGCCACCACCGGCCACGAGGTGTCGTCGCGCTGCGGCGTGCCCTGCGTCTCGTAGACGAGGCGGTAGGCGTCGTGGTGCTCCTCCCAGTAGCGCAGGTAGGCGTCGAGCGCGGCGAGCAGGCGCGCCCGCGCGCCGGCGTGGCGCGCCACCTCGTCGGCCATCGCGCGCAGCAGTTCCTGCAGCACGTTCAGCCACAGGCCGCGCAGCAGGTCCGCCTTGTCGGAGAAGTAGCGGTAGGGCGTCATCTGCGAGATGCCGACCTGCGCGGCCACCGCGCGCATCGACACCGCATCGACCCCACCCTGCACGAACAGGCCGAACGCGGCGGCGAGCAGTTCGTCGCGCAGCTGCCGCGCGTCGTCCACGTTGCCGCGGCGCACGCGCGCGCGGCCCGGTGCTCGTATCGGCTTGGGCGTGCGGGCGCGGGGTCGGGTCGTCATGACGAACCCGCAGTCTAGCGAACGGCCGCACGGGCAGGCGTTGGAAGTCGACGTAAATTTACAGTTAAATTTACGCTACAGATCCAGTTCGGGCGATCCGATAAGCGGGCACGTTCGCCGCCTCACCTGCCTCCCCCCCCGGGCGGGGCGAACCCACAGCCCTCCCCCGAACCAGGATCTCCCCATGAAACTGCTCACCCGCCTGAACATCGGCCCGCGCCTCGGCGCCGCCTTCGCCGTCGTGCTGGCCCTGACGCTGGTCGTCGGCCTCGGCGCCATCAACCGCCTGGCGCAGGTCAACGCCGCGACAGCGGACATCGCGACCAACTGGCTGGTCGCGACCCGCGCGCTCGGCGATTTCCGCGGCGCGGTGAACGCGATGCGCCGCGCCGAAGCCAACCACCTGCTGGCCGGCAAGCCGGCCGAATACCCGACCGAGGAAGCGCGCATCGCCGCGGCCGGCAGCAAGGCCGACGAGGCCTGGAAGCGCTACACCGACACCGTCACCAGCGATGACGAACGCACGCTGGCCCGCACGATCGAGGCGGCGCTGGGCCGCTACCGCGAGACACAGACGCGCCTGCTCGCGCTCAGCCGCGCCGGCGCCGAGCAATCGGCCGAAGCCCGCGCCTGGTTCCAGGGCAGCTCGCGCGAGGCGCTGACCGCCGTGATGGAGGCGCTCGACCGCGACGTGGCCTTCCAGGGCCGCGGCGCCGATGCCGCCTACCAGGCCTCGCAGGACAACTACCAGCAGACCCGCCTGCTGGTGATCGGCCTGCTGTCGGCCGCGGTGATCGCAGGCGCGACGCTGGCCTGGCTGATCACCCGTTCGATCACGCTGCCGATCGCGCAGGCGGTGCACGTCGCCGAGACGGTGGCCGGCGGCGACCTGTCCGCCACCTGGTCGATCGACAGCAACGACGAGACGGGCCGCCTGCTCGCCGCGCTCCAGCGCATGAACCGGCGGCTGGCGCAGATCGTCGGCGAGGTGCGCCAGGGCGCCGAGTCGATCGCGACCGGTTCGTCGCAGATCGCCACCGGCAATGCCGACCTGAGCCAGCGCACCGAGGAGCAGGCGAGCAACCTGCAGCAGACCGCGGCATCGATGGAGGAACTGACCGCCACCGTGCAGCAGAACGCCGACACCGCGCGGCAGGCCACGCAGCTCGCGGGCGGCGCATCCGGCGCCGCGGCGCAGGGCGGGCGGGTGGTCGAGCAGGTGGTGGCGACGATGGACACCATCACCCAGTCGTCGCGCAAGATCGGCGACATCATCGGCGTGATCGACGGCATCGCCTTCCAGACCAACATCCTGGCGCTGAACGCCGCGGTCGAAGCCGCCCGCGCCGGTGAACAGGGCCGCGGCTTCGCGGTGGTGGCCGGCGAGGTGCGCAGCCTGGCGCAGCGCAGCGCGCAGGCCGCGCGCGAGATCAAGACGCTGATCGGCGAAAGCGTGGAGAACGTGGCCGACGGCTCGCGCCTGGTCGATGAGGCCGGCCGCGCGATGGGCGACATCGTGAACCAGGTCAGCCGCGTCAGCGACCTGATCGGCGAGATCAGCGCCGCGAGCGTCGAGCAGAGCACCGGCATCGGCCAGATCGGCGACGCGGTGCAGCAGCTCGACCAGGTGACGCAGCAGAACGCCGCGCTGGTGGAAGAAAGCGCGGCGGCGGCGGAGAGCCTGCGCTCGCAGGCCGGGCGGCTGGTGCAGGCGGTGGCGGTGTTCAAGCTGCCGGCATCCGCCGATGCCGGCGCCGCGGCCGGCGCGTGAGCCTGCGCACGAGGCGAATCTTCGGGCGGCACCGGACAGCGCACGCGCCGGGCCGCCGGGCACGACCCGGGCGCATCGACCACCCGGGCCGCGCCGCGCGCCATTCGCCCGCCTGCGGCGATGCCGACCTATCATCCGCCGCGGCCGTGACCCGCGGCATGGGATGTGGCGATGGAAGTACGCCCCGACTCGGAATGTTTCGCGCTCAGTCCGTCGTGAACCCGGTCCGGCGGCTGCTGGCCGCTCCCGCCTTCCTGACGCGGTTGCTGCTGCTGGCGGTCGCGGCGATGCTGCCACTCGCCGGCCTGACGGCGTACGAGACCTGGCGCCAGGCTCGTGACGAGCGGGCCCGCGCCGAGGGCGTGGTGCGCGCCCGTGCCGCCCAGGTCGTCGAAGACACCACGCAGGTCGTCACCAAGGCCCGCCGCCTGCTCGCCTTCCTGGCCTCGCGGCCCGAGGTGCGGTCGTCGGATCGCGCCGCCTGCACGGCGCTGCTGCGCGACATGGTGCAGATCGAGCCGGCGTTCGCCAACGCCGGCCTGGCCGACGCGGGCGGCGTGCCGGTCTGCGCGTCGCTGAGCCAGGGCGGGCAGTTGCCGAAATCGGTGACCGACCGGCTGTGGTTCCAGCGTGCGATCGCCAGCCGCGAGGTGGTGGTCGGGGCGCCGATCACCGGCCAGATCGTCGGCCGGCCGACGCTCGGGCTCGCACAGTCGGTGTTCGACGACCGGGGCACGCGGGTCGGTGTGCTGCTGGTGTCGCTCGACCTGCTGGCACTGTCGAACCTGTGGCAGCGCCTGGAACTGCCGCCGGACAGCGCCGTGGTGCTGCAGGACACCGCCGGCAGGATGCTTGCGCGCCACCCCGACCCGCAGCGCTGGATCGGCCACGATGCCAGCCGGACGCTGGCGGCGTTCCGGATCGCGAATCCGTCGGGCCAGGGCGTTTACGAGGGCATCGACGGCGTCCGCCGCGTCTACGCGGTGCTGCCGATGCCGGCGCTGGACGCCTGGGTGGTCGTCGGCATCCCCGAAGGCGCGGTGCTCGCGCCGGTTCGCACGGTGCTGCGCGACGGGCTGCTGCGCCTGGCGATCGGCCTGCTGGCGGCGCTGGTCGCGGTGCTGGCGCTGGCGCGCCGGCTCGCGGCGCCGGTCGAGCAGTTCGGGCGGACGGCGGCGCGCGTTGCCGACGGCGACATCGGCGTGCGTGCGGACGAGGACGTGCCGGCGGAGCTGCGCGCCGTCGCGCTCGAGTTCAACCGCATGCTCGACGTGCGCGCCGCCGTCGAGCACCGCCTGCGCGAGAGCCTGGCGCGCTTCGAGCTGGCGGTCTCGACCGGCAACGTCTGGTCGTGGCACGACGGGGCTCCGGGCATCGAACTGCCGGCCGCCATCGTCGAGTCGCTGGGGCTGCAGCCCCGGCCCCCGGCCACCGCCGAAGACACCGCCGGCGCCGCCGCTGCGCACGAATCCTGGCTCGACTGGGTCGACGAGCGCGACCGCGAGCCGCTGCGCGATGCGGTGCGGCGGCTGGTGCAGCGGCGTGAACCGCTGGACCATGAATTTCGCGTCCGCGACGCGGCCGGCGAACTTCGCTGGCTGTACGTGCGGGGCCACGCGGTGTGGAACGATGCCGGGCGCGCGATCGAGTTGGTCGGCACGGTGTTCGACGTGACCGCGCGGCGCCGCACCGAGCGCCTGTTGCACGAGCGCGACCAGCAGCTCGCCGGCATCGTCGAGACGGCGATGGACGCGATCATCACGATCGACGTGGGCCAGCGCATCCGCGTCTTCAACGAGGCCGCCTGCCGCATGTTCGGCCTCGAGGCCGCGCAGGCGATCGGCCAGCCGCTGGAGCGCTTCATCCCGGGTGCCGCACGCGCCGCGCACGCCGGGCACGTGCGCGCCTTCGCGGGCCTGGGCGGGCCGCATGCGCAGCGCATGGCGCCGCGGCGCGACCTGCGCGCGCTGCGCGCCGACGGGCGCGAATTCCCGATCGAGGCATCGATCTCGCGGCTGGGCGACGGCGACGGCGTGCTGATGACCGCCGTGGTGCGCGACCTGAGCGACGTGCACGAAGCGCAGCACGCGCGCGAGGCCCAGGTGGCCGCGGAGGCGGCGAGCCGCGCGAAAAGCGACTTCGTCGCCGACATCGGCCACGAGCTGCGAACGCCGCTGAATGCGCTGCTGGGCTTCGTCCAGCTGGTCGGCAACGACCGCGTCGACCCGGTCAGCGAGCGCCACCGGCGCCAGCTCGACCATGCCGGCGACGCCGGCCGGCACCTGCTGGGGCTGATCGACGACCTGCTCGACCTGTCGCGCATCGAGGCCGGGCGGCTGTCGGTCCAGAGCATGCCGGTCGCGCTGGGTGCGGTGCTCGACGCCGCCGTGGCGCTGTCGCAGGAAGCGGCACGGCAGTACCGCGTGACCCTGGTGCCGCCCCATCGTGACGGAGATGGCGACGGAGGCGGCAGCGGAGACGGCGACGGCGCCGGACCGTGGGTCTGGGGCGATGCCGCCCGGCTGCGCCAGGTGCTGATCAACCTGCTGTCGAACGCGGCGAAGTACAACCGACCCGGCGGCAGCGTGGAGCTGGCGGTGTCACGCGCCGGCGAGCGGGTGCAGGTCGACGTGATCGACAACGGCATCGGCATGGACGCGGCGCAGCGCGAGCGCCTGTTCCGCCGCTTCGACCGGCTCGGCCGCGAGGGCGGCGACGTGCGCGGCACCGGCATCGGGCTGGTGCTGACGCGCCAGCTCGTCGAGCACATGCACGGGACGATCGAGGTGGAAAGCCAGCCCGGCCGCGGCACGCGGGTGCGGGTGAGCCTGGTGGCGGCGCAGGCGCCGGCCGAAGTGTCAGCGGGGCCGGCGGCGCCGCGGGCCGGCAACGGGGCGGCGCCGGCACTGGGCGGCCGCGTCCTGTACATCGAGGACGAACCGGTGAACCGGTTACTGGTCGCCGAATTCCTGCGCGGTTCGCCGGCCGTGGTGCTGGAGTGCGCGCCGACCGGCGCCGAAGGGCTGTCCCGCGCCCGCGCGCAACGGCCGGACCTGATCCTGCTGGATCGCGGCCTGCCCGACACCGACGGCCTGCAGGTGCTCGCCGAGCTGCGCCGCGACGCGGCGACACGCGATGTGCCGGTCGTGATGCTGTCGGCCAGCGGGGACGACACCGCGGTGCACGACGCGCTGGCCGCCGGCGCCGCGGCGTACTGGACCAAGCCGATGGACTTCGGCCGCTTCGAGGCGCAGTTGCAGGCCTACCTGCGCGCGCCGGCCGGCCCGGCGGGCCGATGACGGATCCACGTGATTGCGTCGTCCTCAGCCCCTGAGGGGCCGGGCGACGCCAGGCGCCCGCCTGGGGCCGCGCTCAGCCCGCCGCCGCGAAATGCGCCTGCAGGGCGTCGGTCCAGCGCTGCTTGCGCGCGGCGTCGACGAAGCTCGCCTCGAAGCTGTTGCGCGCGAGCTGGAAGGCCTGGGCGGCGCCCAGCTGCGGCAGCGCGTCGAAGGTCTCGACGAAGTTCTGGTTCATGTAGCCGCCGAAGTACGCGGGGTCGTCGGAATTGACGGTGGCGCACAGGCCGGCGTCCAGCAGGCGGCCGAGGTCGTGCTGCGCCATCGTCGGGTAGACGCAGAGCTTGACGTTGGACAGCGGGCACACCGTCAGCGGGATGCGTTCGGCCGCGAGGCGCCGCATCAGCGCGGCGTCGCCGACGCAGCGCACGCCGTGGTCGATGCGCTCGACCTTCAGCACGTCGAGCGCGCTCCAGATGTATTCCGGCGGCCCCTCCTCGCCGGCGTGGGCAACGAGGCGGAAGCCGAGCTCCCGGCAGCGCGCGTAGACGCGGGCGAACTTCTCCGGCGGGTTGCCGCGCTCGCCGCTGTCGAGCCCGATGCCGATGAAGCGGTCGCGGTGGGGCAGCGCTTCCTCCAGCGTCGCGAACGCCGCCTCCTCGCTCAGGTGGCGCAGGAAGCACAGGATCAGCAGCGCGCTGACGCCCAGCTCGCGCTCCGCCGTCTCGCAGGCACGCGACAGGCCGTCGATCACGGTCTGGAACGGCACGCCGCGGTCGGTGTGGGTCTGCGGGTCGAAGAACAGCTCGGCGTGCACGACGTGGTCGGCGGCGGCGCGGCGGAAGTAGGCCATCGCCATGTCGAAGAAGTCCTCCTCCTTCAGCAGCACGCTGGCGCCGGCGTAGTAGATGTCGAGGAAGCTCTGAAGGTCGGTGAACGCGTAGGCCCGGCGCAGCGCCTCTACATCCGGGTAGGCCAGTGCCACGCCGTTGCGCTGCGCCAGCGCGAAGATCAGCTCGGGTTCGAGCGAGCCTTCGATGTGGATGTGCAGCTCGGCCTTGGGCATGCTGCGCAGCAGCTCGGGCAGGCGCTCGCGGGGAATGGTCGGCAGGTCGGGGGTCATCGGGTTCTCCGGCAGCAGGCGGTTCGGGACGCGCGGGTGGGGACCTTAGCAAACGGCGTGCGGCGCGTGGTCGGTGGCGTGTGCTCGGTGGCCCCTGACAGGTGGCGTGCGATGGTTGGCGTTTGCCGACCGGTCCACGCCCGTCAGCCGTGGGCCGCGATGCCCGGCATCGTCTCGAAGCCGGGCAAGCGCTGCACGCGGCGCAGCCAGCGGTTGACTTCGTGGTACGGGCGGCGGTCGATGCCGCCTTCGTGCGCGAGCGCGACCCAGGGGTAGCAGGCGAGGTCGGCGATCGTCGGCTGTGCGGCGGCGAGCCAGTCCCGGCCGTCGATCGAGGCGTGGCCGAGATGGGCATCGAGCCGCTCCAGTGCGTCGTGCGAGCGGGCAACGAGGCCGGCGTGGTCGGCCGGCGGCGCGTCGGCGAACAGCCGCGACTCGCGCGCCTGCGCCAGCGCGGCCAGCTCGCGGCCGGCGAAGGCCAGCCACATCGCGATGCACGCCTGCGTGGCCGGCTCGGGTGGGAACCAGCGCCGCGCCGGATCGTGCCGCGCCGCCAGGTACAGCAGGATCGCGCCCGCGCCGTGCAGCCGCAGGTCGCCATCGACCAGCAGCGGAAGTTCGCCGGCCGGGTCGATCGCCAGGAACCCGGGCCGGCGGTGCGCGCGGCCGGGATACACGTCCACCGGCACCGCCTCGCAGTCGATGCCGAGCATCGCGATCAGCAGCCGCACCGCATGGCAGGCGGGCGAGAGCACCCAGTCATACAGCGTCATGCGGCGGCGCCTTGCGTGCCGCCGGGCCCGACCGGCCCGATCGGCCCGTCTGCCCCGGCCGCCCCGTCCGCACCGGCCGCGGGCGCGCCGGGCGACGGTTGCGCGTCGGGCGCCGGCTGGATGCCGAACGTGATGCCGGTCTCGCGCAGCCAGCGCCGGTAGGCCACGCTGGCCGCATCGGCGCGGGTCGAGACCTCGCTGCGGTCGTGCAGCGGCAGGCGGCGCGGCGTCTGGTGCTCGAGGATCCATCGGTCCTGCAGGAAGATCGCCTGCTGGAAGTGCAGCGCCTGCACCGGGTCGGTGTCGTGCTCGAGCAGCAGCGCCACGCCCCAGGCGGCGCAGCGCTCCTCGTCGATCGGCTGCACGAACAGCGCGATGCTGTCGTGCGTGCCGGGCTGCTCGGCGGTCTTGTCGAGCACCGCGACGAACGGGCCGGACGTGCGGTAAGCATATTCCGCCATCCGCCCGGCCGTCGCCGCGGTCGACGATTTCGGCTGGAAGAAGCGGCACTGCGTCGCCCGCAGCTCGCCGCGGGCGGCGTCGACCTCGAGCCGGTACGGCGCCACCTCGGTGTGCGGTTCGGCGCCGAGGATGCCGCCGTGCACGAACGGGAAGTGCCCCATGTCGAGGAAGTTCTCGACCAGCCGCTGGGCCGCGGTGTGGATCACGAAGCCGCCCCAGGTCATGCAGCGGCGGGCCGGCTCGTCGAATTCGGGGATCTCGACCATCGGCCGCGGCGTGTCGGAGAAGCAGACCCATGCGTGGGCGTAGCGCTCGCAGGCGGCGATGGGCGCGGCGGGTGGGTTGTGGTGCTCGCCCGGGCGGGTGTCAGAGTGGGTGTCCGAGTGGGCGGCCGCGCGGGTGTCTGCACGAGCGTCCACGCGGGTGTCGGCGCGAGCGTCCGTGCGGGTGTCCGCGCGGGTGTCCGGGCGAGTGTCTGCGCATGGGCCGGGGTGGATGCCGGTCGGGGCGTCCGGCCCGGCGATGCAGACTGCGCCGAGCGTGCCGCCCGCCTCGCGGCGCAACTCGATCTCCTGCCCCAGCACGCGGCGGCGCAGCGGCCGGCCGGGCGCCAGCGCGTCGAGCGGCGCGACGACCACCCATTCGCGTCGCGCCACCGGGTCGGCGGTCAGCGTCATCCGATGGCTCCGGCCGCCGCCGTGTCGTCACGCAGCCAGGCGCCCAGGCGCTGCAGGCGGGCCGACAGCGCACGGCGCAGCGCCTGAGGCGCCGGGCCGGTCGCGAGCGCCGCGGCGTGCAGCATCGAGCGCCCGCCGCCGATCGGATTGAGCGCGAGCAGCAGGCCGCCC
>JBGAMJ010000085.1:0-22940 GCA_044223035.1 Piscinibacter sp. | reverse complement strand
AGCGCATCATGAGCGAGGAGGGCCTGCACCCGTTGCCCGCGACGCGCAAGGCCATGGGCCAGATCTCCAACGCCATCATCGGCGTTACCGTGGTGCTGGTGTCGGTGTTCGTGCCGCTGGCCTTCTTCAGCGGCGCGGTGGGCAACATCTACCGGCAGTTCGCCGCGGTGATGGTCAGCTCGATCCTGTTCTCGGCCTTCATGGCGCTGTCGTTCACGCCGGCGCTGTGCGCCACGCTGCTCAAGCCGGTGCAGGCCGGCCACCACCACGCCAAGGGTGGCTTCTTCGGCTGGTTCAACCGCGGCTTCGCGCGCACCGCGCGCGGCTACGAGAGCGTGGTGGCGCGCATCCTGAAGCGCGCCGCGCGCTCGCTGGTGGTGTATGCCGCCGTGGCCGCCGCGCTGGCCTGGATGTGGCAGCGCCTGCCCACCTCGTTCCTGCCCAACGAGGACCAGGGCGTCATCCTGGTCAACGTGCTGCTGCCGCCGGGGGCGACGCAGAACCGCACGCTGGAGGTGATGAAGCAGGTCGAGGGCTTCGTGCTGAAGCAGCCCGAGGTGCACAGCATGGTCGGCGTGCTCGGCTTCAGCTTCTCGGGCACCGGCCAGAACGCGGCGCTCGCGTTCGTCGTGCTCAAGCCCTGGAACGAGCGCCACGGCGCCGGGCACACCGCGCAGGCGCTGGCCGGGCGCACCTTCGGCGCGCTGATGGGCGTGCGCGATGCGTTCATCTTCCCGCTCAGCCCGCCGCCGATCCCGGAGCTGGGCAGCGCGTCGGGCTTCAGCTTCCGCCTGCAGGACCGCGGCGGCGCCGGCCACGAGGCGCTGCTGGCCGCGCGCAACCAGCTGCTCGGCATGGCCTCGCAGAGCAAGGTGCTGGCCAACGTGCGGCCCGACGGCCTGGAAGACGCGTCGCAGCTCCAGCTCGACATCGACCGCGACAAGGCGAGCGCGCTGGGCGTCGGCTTCGACGCCATCAACACGGCGATCTCGACCACGCTCGGCTCGTCCTACGTCAACGACTTCCCGAACCAGGGCCGGCTGCAGCGCGTGGTGGTGCAGGCCGATGCGCCGCAGCGCATGCAGCCCGACGACCTGCTGCGCATCAACGTGCTCAACAGCACCGGCCAGGCGGTGCCGCTGTCGGCCTTCGCGACGACGCACTGGATCAAGGGGCCGATGCAGACGGTGCGCTACAACGGCTACCCGGCGATGCGCATCTCCGGCGAGGCGGCGGCGGGCCGCAGCACCGGCGACGCGATCGCCGAGATGGAGCAGCTCGCGTCGAAGCTGCCGGCCGGCTTCGGCTTCGAATGGACCGGCCAGACGCGCGAGGAAAAGCTTTCGGGCTCGACGGCAGCGGTGCTCTACGCGTTCTCGCTGCTGGCGATCTTCCTCGCGCTGTCGGCGCTGTACGAAAGCTGGTCGATCCCGGTGGCGGTGCTGCTGGTGGTGCCGCTGGGCGTGCTGGGCGCGCTGGTCGGCGTGTTCCTGCGCGACTTCCCGAACGACGTGTACTTCAAGGTCGGCCTGATCACCGTGATCGGCCTGGGGGCGAAGAACGCGGTGCTGATCATCGAGTTCGCGAAGGATCTTCAGGCGCAGGGCCGCAACGTGTTCGATTCGGCGCTGGCCGCGGCGCACCTGCGCTTCCGGCCGATCCTGATGACCTCGCTGGCGTTCATCCTCGGCGTGCTGCCGCTGGTGCTGGCCACCGGCGCCGGCTCGGCCAGCCAGCGCGAGATCGGCACCAGCGTGATGTCCGGGATGATCTTCGCGACGGCGCTGGCGGTGTTCTTCGTGCCGGTGTTCTTCGTCGTCGTGCGGTCGATCTTCAAGGGCAGCGAACGGCAGCGGAAGATGTATGCGCACGAGCTGAACGGCGACGAGCCGGCCCCGGCCTCGGGAGGCACGCATGAGTGATCCTGTCCGCAACCCGTCCCTGCGTCGGCCGGGGATCGCGTCTCCTGGGCCGGTCACCGCGCTGGCCGCGTTGCTGGCCACCGTGCTGGCCGGCTGCTCGATGATCCCGGCCTACGAGCGGCCGGCGGCGCCGGTCGCCGCGAGCTACGGCGCCGAGCCGGCCGGCGCAGGCCCGTCCGCGGCCGACATTGCATGGACCGACTTCTTCGCCGACCCGCGGCTGCGCCGGCTGATCGAGCTGGCGCTCGCCGGCAACCGCGACCTGCGCGCGAGCGTGCTGGCGATCGAGCAGGCGCGCGCGCAATACCAGGTCAAGCGCGCCGACGAGCTGCCGACGCTCAACGCCGGCCTGATCAGCCAGCGCCAGCCCAATTCCGCCGGCAAGCTCGACACCACCTACTCCGCCGGGTTCTCGGTCACCGCCTACGAGTTTGATTTCTTCGGCCGCGTGCGCAGCGCCAGCCAGGCCTCGCTGTCGCAGTACCTCGCCACCGAGGAGGCGCGCAAGACGGCGCAGATCAGCCTCGTGGCGGCGGTCGCCAATGCACACCTCGCGCTGCTGTCAGACGACGAGCAGCTCGCGGTGACGCGGCAGACGCTCGCGACGCGCGAGGATTCGTTCAAGCTGACGAAGCTGAAGTTCGACAACGGCGCCGCGTCGGAGATCGACATGCGGCAGGCCGAATCGCTGCTGGAGGCGGCGCGCGTCAGCCTGGCGCAGCTCGCGCGCCAGCGCGCGCAGGACGAGAACGCGCTGGTGCTGCTGGTCGGCCAGCCGCTGCCGGCGGACCTGCCGGCGCCGCTGCCGCTGGACGGCCAGCGCCTGCGCACCGACCTGCCGGCCGGCCTGCCGTCGGACCTGCTGGCGCGCCGGCCCGACGTGCGCCAGGCCGAGCAGCAGCTCATCGCCGCCAACGCCAACATCGGCGCCGCGCGTGCGGCGTTCTTCCCGCGCATCACGCTGACCGGCAATTTCGGCAGCGCGAGCAGCGAGCTGTCCGGCCTGTTCAAGAGCGGCACCTGGGCCTGGACCTTCACCGGCCAGTTGCTGCAGCCGATCTTCGACGCCGGCCGCAACCAGGGCAACCTGGACCTGGCGCGGGTCAACCGCGAAATCGCCGTGGCGCAGTACGAAAAGGCGATCCAGACCGCGTTTCGCGAGGTGTCCGACGCGCTCGCCGGCCGGGCCACGCTCAGCGAGCAGGTGCGTGCGCAGCGCGCACAGGCGCAGGCCGAGCAGACGCGCTATCGGCTCGCCGACCTGCGCTACCGCAACGGCGCCGCCAGCTACCTCGACGTGCTCGACGCCCAGCGCTCGCTGTTCACGGCGCAGCAGGCGGTGGTGCAGACCGAGGCGCTGCGGGCGCAGAACGGCGTCACGCTCTACAAGGTGCTGGGAGGCGGCTGGAGCGAGACGCCGCGGGGCGAATGACGATCGCCGCGCCGGCACGCGCCGAATGACGATCGCCGCGCCGGCACGCGGCGAATGACGATCGCCGCGCCGGCACGCGGCGAATGACGATCGCCGCGCCGGCGGTGGCGGTATCGGGCGGCGCCTAAACTGCCGCGTCCGCCCCGACCGGAGCCCGCCATGAACGCCCGCGACCCGCTGCAGCCGATCACCCCCGACGAAGCCACCGCCCTGGCAGCGCATGCCGACCGCGCCTGGGACGAGCAGATCGTGCCGGCGCTGACCGACTACATCGCGATCCCGGCCAAGAGCCCGATGTTCGATGCCGACTGGCAGGCGAACGGCCACATCGACCGCGTGGTGCGCGACGCCGCCGACTGGGTCGAGGCGCAGCGCGTGCCCGGGCTCACGCTGGAGCTGATCCGGCTGGAAGGCCGCACGCCGGTGCTGTTCTTCGACGTGCCGGCCACCCGCGCCGGCGGCAACGAGCGCGACGCGACGACGGTCTGCTTCTACGGCCACCTCGACAAGCAGCCCGAGTTCAGCGGCTGGCGCCGCGACCTCGGCCCGTGGACGCCGAAGTACGAGAACGGCCTGCTGTACGGCCGCGGCGGCGCGGACGACGGCTATGCCGTCTACGCCGCGATCACGGCGATCACCGCGCTCGACCGCGAGGGCATCCCGCGGCCGCGCTGCGTCGGGCTGATCGAGAGCTGCGAGGAAAGCGGCTCGGCCGACCTGCCCGCCTACCTCGACCTGCTGCGTCCGCGGCTCGGCCAGGTCGGCCTCGTGGTCTGCCTGGACAGCGGCGCCGGCAACTACGACCAGCTCTGGCTGACGACCAGCCTGCGCGGCAACGTGACCGGCACGCTGACGGTCGAGGTGCTGACCGAAGGCGTGCACTCGGGCGACGCCAGCGGCCTCGTGCCATCGAGCTTCCGCGTCCTGCGCCAGGTGCTCGACCGGCTGGAGGACAGCCGCACCGGCCGCCTGCTGCCAGAGGCGTTTCACTGCGCCATCCCGGCCGAGCGGATCGAGCAGGCGCGCGCCGCCGCGGCGGTCCTCGGACAGGAGGTCTGGAAGCGGTTTCCGTGGGCCTGCGGCGGCGATGGCGGCCCGGTACTGCCCACCACCACCGACCCGGTCGAGGCGATCCTGAACGGCAGCTGGCGGCCGACGCTCAGCGTGACCGGCGCCGACGGCTTCCCCGAGCTGAAGAACGCCGGCAACGTGCTGCGGCCCTACACCGCGTTCAAGCTGAGCCTGCGGCTGCCGCCGCGGGTCGACGGCCACACCGCCGCGCAGCAACTGAAGGCGCTGCTGGAGGAGGACGCGCCGTACAACGCGCGCGTCACCTTCCAGGCCGATGGCCGCGCCGGCGTGTCCGGCGCCACCGGCTGGGACGCACCCGCGCTGGCGCCGTGGCTGGACGAGGCGCTGAACGCGGCCTCCCGCGCCCACTTCGGTGCGCCCTGCGCGTACATCGGCCAGGGCGGCACGATCCCGCTGATGGGCATGCTGCAGAGCGGCTTCCCGGCGGCGCAGATGATGGTCTGCGGCGTGCTCGGGCCCAAGAGCAACGCCCACGGCCCGAACGAGTTCCTGCACGTGCCCTACGGCAAGCGGCTCACCGCCGCGGTGGCGCAGGTGGTGGCGGCCTGCGCCTGAGGCCGGGCCGCGCGCCCCACCGTTCCGATCCCGGCACCGCACCGCCAAACGACGAAGGCCCGCGCCACCGGCTGGTGGCGCGGGCCTTCATCGTTGGGGATCGGTGCGGATCAGTCCCGGCGGCGGCGGCGTGCGACCCAGGCGACCACGCCGAGGCCCAGGCCGAGCAGCGCGTAGGTCGAGGGTTCCGGCACCGCGCTGACCGGCGGCACCGGCAGCGGCACGTTCGGGTCGGTCGGCACCAGGCCCGTCGGGCTGTCCAGCGGCGGCACGTTCGGGTCGCTGGCCGCGTGGGCGGCGGCGGCGCCGAGGGTCAGCGCGAGGCCGAGGGTGGCAATGACGGATAGACGACGCATGGCGGCGACCTTTCGAGGACGTGACAGGGAGGGGGACGAACCGGAAGTGGCAGGGCCGCGGAACCGGGGGAGGGCTCGGCCAGGGAGTGCCCGACGCGAGCGGTGACGGCTGCTGTCAGACGGAGTTTTGCGGCCCGTGCGCAGGTTTGCCAAGCCTCGTTTCATTCGTGCACAACGTCCACGCATTCACGGGGTGGCCGTCGCGGCGCGTTGGCGGCATGCAGGAACCCGGCGTCCGGAGTCGCCGGGCAGCGGACCGCATCGCGCGAAATCCGGCGACCGATGAGGCGTTCAGTCGCGAACGTCCAGCATCGATCGGCCGACCGATTCCGCCACCTCGATGCCGTCGACGCCGGCCGACATGATCCCGCCGGCGTAACCGGCGCCTTCGCCGGCCGGATACAGGCCGCGCACGTTCAGGCTCTGGTGGTCGCGCCCGCGCGGGATGCGCAGTGGCGACGAGGTGCGCGTCTCGACGCCGGTGAGCACCGCATCGTCCATCGCGAAGCCGGGGATCTGCCGCGCGAAGGCCGGCAGCGCCTCGCGGATCGCCGCGATCACCGGTTCGGGCAGGCTCGGTCGGGCCGGGTCGGCCAGGTCGGTCAGCGTGACGCCCGGCCGGTACGAGGGCAGCACCGCGCCGAATTCTCGCGAGCGCTGGCCGCGCAGGAAGTCGCCGACCAGCTGACCCGGCGCGCGGTAGCCGCCGCCGCCCAGTTCGTAGGCTCGCGACTCCCACTGGCGCTGGAACGCGATGCCGTCCAGCGGGTTCACCGGGGCGTCGCGGCGATGTTCCGCGCCGCGGTCCTGCCGATAGTCCTGCGGGTCGATGCCGACGACGATGCCGGCGTTCGCGTTGCGCTCGTTGCGCGAGTACTGGCTCATGCCGTTGGTGACCACCCGCCCGGGTTCGGAGGTTGCCGCGACGACGGTGCCGCCCGGGCACATGCAGAAGCTGTAGGCCGAGCGGCCGTTGCCCGCGTGGTGCACCAGCTTGTAGTCGGCCGCGCCGAGGATCGGGTTACCGGCGTTCGGGCCGAAGCGGGCGCGGTCGATCAGCGACTGCGGGTGCTCGATCCGGTAGCCGACCGAGAACGGCTTGGCCTCCATCCGCACCCCGCGCGCGTGCAGCATCGCGAAGGTGTCGCGCGCGCTGTGGCCGAGCGCGAGCACGACGTGGTCGGCCGGCAGCTCGGTGCCGTCCTGCAGCGCCAGGCCGCGCACCGCGCCGCCGTCGATGTGCAGGTCGGTCACGCGCTGGCCGAAGCGGATCTCGCCGCCCAGCGCCTCGATGTCGGCGCGGATCTTCTCGACCATGCCGACCAGCCGGAAGGTGCCGATGTGCGGCTTGGCGACGTACAGGATCTCCTCGGGAGCGCCGGCGCGCACGAACTCGGTCAGCACCTTGCGCGTCAGGTGGCGCGGGTCGCTGATCTGGCTCCACAGCTTGCCGTCGGAGAAGGTGCCGGCGCCGCCTTCGCCGAACTGCACGTTCGACTCCGGCTGCAGTTCGCCGCGCCGCCACAGGCCCCAGGTGTCTTTCGTGCGTTCGCGCACCGGCCGGCCGCGCTCCAGCACGATCGGCCGCAGGCCCATCTGCGCCAGGATCAGCGCGGCGAAGATGCCGCAGGGCCCGAAGCCGACCACCACCGGCCGCGGCCGCCCGGCGGCGTGGAAATCGGCCGGCGCGTGGCCGACGAAGCGGTAGCGCGTGTCCGGCGCCGGGCGCAGGTGCGGGTCGCCGGCGTGGCGCGCCAGCACCGCATCGGCATCGGTCACCTCGCAGTCGAGCGTGTAGATCAGCACGATCGCGGTCTTGCGGCGGGCGTCGTAGCTGCGCTTGAACACCGTGAAGCCGCGCAGTTCGGCATCGGCGATGCCGAGGCGCCGCAGCACCGCGGGGCGCAGCGCGTCCGCGGGGTGGTCGAGCGGCAATCGCAGTTCGGTGATGCGGAGCATGCGGGGATTGTCGGCGGGGGCGTCGGCGGGGGTGTCGGCGTTCGCCCCGGCGGGCATGCCGTCACCGGGACGGGCGTTCACGCGACGACCCTCCGCGCTGCGCGCGCCGGGCTGGGCGCTCGGGAGCGGCCCGGCACGCTCAACGGAAGGCGTCGACCCGCGTCTCGCCCATCAGCGGCTCGAGCAGGTGCGCCAGCGGCCCCAGCCCCTGGTAGCGGACGGCGACGCGGTGCGCGTAGCGGAAGAAGCGCGGCAGGTCCCGGCTGTAGCGCGGCTTGCCGTCGCGGTGCTTCAGGCGGCAGAAGATGCCCAGCACCTTCAGGTGGCGCTGCAAGCCCATCCATTCGATCTGGCGCCAGAACTCGCCGAAGTCGTCCAGCACCGGCAGCCCGGCCGCGCGGGCGCGTTCCCAGTAGCGCACCGCCCAGTCGAGCTCCTGCTCCTCGTCCCAGCTGATGAAGGCATCGCGCAGCAGCGACGCGACGTCGTAGCCGATCGGCCCGCGCACCGCGTCCTGAAAATCGAGGATGCCGGGGTTGGGCGCGGTGCGCATCAGGTTGCGCGGCATGTAGTCGCGGTGCACCGCGACGACCGGCTGCGCCAGCGCGCTGGCGACCAGGCGGTCGCAGGCGGCCTGCCACTGGGTCGCCTGCGTGTCGCTCCAGCGCACGCCGAATTCGCGCCCGACGCACCATTCGGGGAACAGCGCCAATTCGCGGCGCAGCAGCGCGTCGTCGTAGGGCGGCAGGCTGCTCGCGTCGACACGCTGCTGCCACGCCACCAGTGCCGCGATCGCGTCGCGCATCAGCGACTGCACCGTGGCGTTGTCGCCGGCGCCGACGGCACGATTCAGTTCGTCGAGGTACAGGCGCTCGCCGAGGTCCGAGAGCAGCAGGAAGCCGTGCGCGGCATCCTGCTCGACGATCCGCGGCGCGTTCAGCCCGGCTGCCAGGATCAGTCCGGCGATGTGCACGAACGGGCGAACGTCCTCCAGCGGTGGCGGCGCGTCCATCACGACGAACGAGGCGTCGCCGCCGTCGATGCGGAAGTAGCGCCGGAAGCTGGCGTCGGCCGAGGCCGGGCGCAGCGTGTCGGCACGCAGGCCGTGGCGCGGCCCGACCGCATCGAGCCAGCGGTGGAACGCGTCGTGGCGGGCGGCGTCTGGCCAGGCGATGGGCGCGGCGGCGGAATCGGCGGTGGCGTCGGGAGGCTGGATCATCGGTGGACGGTCGGGTGCCGGCGGGGGGGCGGTCCACCCTCATGGATAATCCATTCTACAAACCGCCGGTGTCCCGCTCTCGGCCAGGCCACCGCTTCCGGGGCGCGATGTCCGCCCGTGGCCCGGGCCTGGTCCGCTGACCCGGCCGCCCCAACGACGTACCGCCCTTGCCGCGCCGACCCGCCTTTCCGACTCCCGTCGCGTTCCCTTCGCCGCCCTGGCGCTGCCGCCCGGTGGCCGCCGCGGCGGCGTGGGCGCTGGCGACCGGCGCCTGGGCGCAGGCCGCCCCGGCGCCTTCCACGGCGCCGGACGGCCCGCCGCTGCAGGCATCGCCCGCGCTGCAGCCGTTGCCGCGCGGCGAGGCGGCGCGCACGCTGCCGATCATCGTGCAGGCCCGCGAGCTGTCCGGCCGGCCGGAGATCCAGACCCAGGCCGAGGGCGACGCCGAACTGCGCCGCGGCAGCCTGCTGATCCGCGCCGACCGGCTGAGCTACGACCATGCCGAAGACCTGGCGGTCGCGCGCGGCAACGTGCGCATCGCGCAGGACGGCAACACCTACACCGGGCCGGAGCTGCAGTTGCGCATCGGGCGCTTCGAGGGCTTCTTCGTCAACCCGACCTACTTCTTCAGCCGCACCGGCGCCGGCGGCACCGCCGAGCGCATCGACTTCATCGACGATCAGCGCGCCGTCGCCACCGGCGCCACCTACACGAGCTGCCTGCCCGACGGCGGCGGCGCCCCCGACTGGCTGCTCAGCACCAAGCGCGTGCGGATGGACTTCGACCAGAACGAAGGCATCGCCGAAGGCGCCGTGCTGCGCTTCATGGGCGTGCCGATCCTGGCCGCGCCGGTGCTGAGCTTTCCGCTGACCGACGAGCGCAAGTCCGGCTGGCTGCCGCCCAGCCTGAGCATCGACAGCAAGAGCGGCTTCCAGGTGTCGGCGCCGTACTACTGGAACATCGCGCCGAACCGCGACGCGACCTTCACGCCCGGCATCAGCCTGCGTCGCGGGCCCTTTCTCGGCAGCGAGTTCCGCTACCTCGAACCGCGTTACAGCGGCAAGGCCGACCTGCAGCTGATGCCGCGCGACCAGGTCGCCGGGCGCAGCCGCTACGCGCTGGACCTGTCGCACGACCATGCGCTGCCCTACGACGGCGCGCTGTCGCTGCGCATGCTGCGCGTGTCCGACGACGACTACTGGAAAGACTTCTCCCGCAGCCTGCCGACGATCGCGCCGCGGCTGCTCAGCGCCGACCTGCAGGCCTCGGCCGGCTTCGGCGACTGGAAGCCGTACGCCCGCGTGCTGCGCTGGCAGGTGCTGCAGGACAAGGACGCATTGATCGCCGCGCCGTACGACCGGCTGCCGCAGATCGGCGTGCGCACGCGGCGCGAGGTCGGCCCGGGGCTGGCGGTCGAGTTCGAAGGCGAGTTCAACCGCTTCGCGAACCCGTCGGGCGAACTGGTGACCACCAGCGGCGCCGACGCGAGCCAGCGTCCCACCGGCACGCGCGTTCACGCGCTGGCAAGCGTGTCGCGCCCGTGGATCACGCCGGGCTGGAGCGTCACGCCGAAGCTGTCGCTGAACGCCGCCAGCTACTCGCTCGACGCGCCGCTGGATGGCCGCAGCTCGATGTCTCGCGTGATCCCGACCGCCAGCGTCGACAGCGCCTGGGTGCTCGAGCGCGACACGCACTGGTTCGGCCGCGACTGGCGGCAGACGCTGGAGCCGCGCCTGCTGTACGTCTACACGCCGTTCCGCGACCAGACCGGGCTGCCGAATTTCGACGCCGCCGCGAAGGACTTCAACTTCGATTCGATCTTCACGCCCAACGCATTCAGCGGCATCGACCGCGTGTCCGACGCCAACCAGCTCACCGCCGGCGTGACCACCCGCGTGCTCGACCCGTCGACCGGCGGCGAGGCGCTGCGGCTGGGCATCGTGCAGCGCTTCCTGTTCAGCGACCAGCGTCTGACGCCGAGCGGCACGCCGTCGCGCCAGCGTTTCTCCGACCTGCTGCTGCTCGGCTCCAGCAACCTGATCCCGAACTGGTGGCTCGACGCGACGCTGCAGTACAGCGCCAGCATCAACCGCACGCTCGGCTCGGTGCTGACGGCCCGCTACTCGCCGGGGCCGTTCCGCACCGTCAGCGCGACCTACCGGTTCTCGCGCGGCGCCACCGAGCAGATCGAACTCGGCTGGCAATGGCCGCTCTATGGCAATGGGCCGCTGCCGGGCGAGAAGGAGCCGGCGCCGAGCCTCTGGAAGAGCGGCTCGCAGACCTGCGGCGGCACCTGGTACGGCGTCGGACGCGTCAGCTACAGCACGCGCGACCGGCGGCTGACCGATTCGATCGTCGGTTTCGAGTACGACGCCGGTTGCTGGATCGGCCGCGTCGTCGCGGAGCGGCAGTCGACCGGCAGCAGCCAGGCGACGACGCGGCTGATGTTCCAGCTCGAGCTGGTCGGCCTGTCCAGGCTCGGCTCGAACCCGCTCCAGACCTTGAAGGACAATATCCCCGGCTACCGCCTGCTGCGCGACAGCGTGACGACCCCGGTGACGAAGAGCGTCTATGAATGAAATCCGACTTCTCCCGCGGGCCGCGTGGCGCGCCGCCTGGCTGGCGCTGACGCTGGCGGCCGCGCTGCCCTGGGCCGCCGCCCAGACCACGCGCCCGCCCCGTGCGCCGGCCAACCAGAGCGGCGACTACATCCTCGCGATCGTCAACCAGGAACTGGTGACCGCCGCCGAACTGGAACTGCGCCTGCAGCGCGTGCGCGACAGCGCCGCCCGCACCGGCGCCAAGCTGCCGCCGGCGGCCGAACTGCGCCAGCAGGTGTTCGATGCGCTGATCGACGAGCGCGTGCAGGTCACCTACGCGCGCGAGAGCGGCCAGCGGGTGGACGACGCCGAACTCGACCGCGCGGTGGCCAATGTCGCGCAGCAGAACCAGGTGACGATGGCGCAGCTTCGCGAGCGGCTGCGCGCCGACGGCACCGACTTCGGCCGCTTTCGCAACAACGTGCGCGACCAGTTGATGACCGAACGCGTGCGCGAGCGCGAAGTGCAGCAGCGCATCCGCATCAGCGATGCCGAGATCGACGCCTGGCTCGACAAGCAGCGCGCGCAGGCGACGACGACTTCGTCGTTCAACATCGCGCAGATCCTCGTCAGCGTGCCCGACAACGCGAGCGACGCGGTGGTGGCCGAACGGCAGGCGCGGGCCGCGGGAGCGCTGGCGCGCGTCCAGGGCGGCGAGCCGTTCGAAGCGGTGGCGCGCGCGCTGTCCGACGACGCCAGCAAGGCGCAGGGCGGCGTGCTCGGCATGCGCGCCGCCGAGCGGTTGCCCGACGTGTTCGTCGAAGCCGTGAAGCCGCTGAAGGCCGGCGAACTGCGGCCGACGCTGCTGCGCACCGGCGCCGGCTTCCACGTGCTGAAGCTGGTCGAACGGCGCGACGGATCGGCGTTCACGATCACGCAGACGCGCGCGCGCCACATCCTGCTGCGGCTGTCGGCGCAGTTGTCGCAGGACGCGGCGGTGCGCCGGCTGGCCGAGTTCAAGCAGCAGATCGAGTCGGGCCGCCGCAGCTTCGAAGCGCTGGCGCGCGAGAACTCCGAAGACGGCAGCGCCGCCCAGGGCGGCGACCTCGGCTGGACGGCGCCCGGCCAGTTCGTGCCCGAGTTCGAGGAGGCGATGAACGGATTGCCGCTGAACGGCATCTCCGATCCGCTGGTGTCGCGCTTCGGCGTGCACCTGATCCAGGTGCTGGAGCGGCGCGACATCACGCTCGATGCCCGCCAGCAACGCGAGCAGGCGCGCAACGTGCTGCGCGAGCAGAAGTTCGACGATGCCTACGCCGAATGGCTGCGCGACCTGCGCGCCCGGGCGTACATCGAGATGCGCGAGCCGCCGACCTGAGGCGCGCCGACGGCCGCCCCGAGACCGGCGTGAAACACCTTCCGCGCAAGCGGTTCGGCCAGCATTTCCTCGCGGACGGCAGCGTCGTCGACGCGATCGTGCGGGCGATCGATCCGCGCCCCGGCGAGGCGCTGGTCGAGATTGGCCCCGGGCTGGGCGCGATGACCGATCCGCTGGTCGAGCGCAGCGGCCACCTCACGGTGATCGAGCTCGACCGCGACCTGGCGGCGCGGCTGCGCCGGCGGAGCGAACTCACGGTGATCGAGTCAGACGTGTTGCGGGTCGATTTCGCCGCGCTTGCGCAGGCGGCCGGGCGGCCGCTGCGGGTGGTCGGCAACCTGCCTTACAACATCTCCACGCCGATCCTGTTCCACCTGCTGCCGGCAGCCGGCAGCGCGATCGCCGACCAGCACTTCATGCTGCAGAAGGAGGTCGTCGAGCGCATGGTGGCCGGCCCCGGCGGCAAGGTCTACGGCCGGCTCAGCGTGATGCTGCAGTGGCGCTACGCGCTCGAATCGGTGCTCGACGTGCCACCCGAGGCCTTCGATCCGCCGCCGCGCGTCGAGTCGGCCGTGGTGCGCATGCAGCCGCTGGCAGCGCCGGTGGCGCTCGACCCGGCGCTGCTGGAGGCGATGGTCGCGAGCGCGTTCTCGCAGCGCCGCAAGCTGCTGCGCCACTCGCTCGGCCGCTGGCTCGACGAACGCGGCTTCGGCGGGCATTTCGACCTGCAGCGCCGCGCCGAGGAGGTGCCGGTGCACGAGTTCGTCGCGCTGGCGCAGGCGGTCGGCGCGGGCTGAGCGCCTGCGCGCAAAGACAAACGGCAACCCGAAGGTTGCCGTCCGCAATTAAGCACGTGAGTCCTGGAACCCGCCGGCGACCGCGTCGGGAGACGCTGTCACCGAGCTCCGGGCGATGTCGCCGAAACCGCCGTCAGGCGGCGTTCAACCACATCGCCGTGTCGAAGGCGCTGCTCATCATCGGCATGTTCATGCCGAAGTTCGCATTCGAGTTCTTCGCCGCCGCCTTGGCCGGCTTGTCTGCAACGTTGTGGGCCACCTCAGTCGCCCGCTCCCATGACCCTTGTTCTTGGGAGCGGGCTACTGAAAAGAATAGAAACACCTGAAGGGGACCTTCCGTTCGCCCCAGAAATCGGCGGCGTCCCGGAATACATCGAGTAACTGCTCTCGAGCCTCTCGGTCGAAACGCGGGTTGTCGGGAAGCTGTTCGAGCACGACCACGAAGCCCGGCTGCGCGCCCGCCTTGTGCACCAGGTCGGTCATGCAGTCATAGAGCGCGTCGAGGTTCTTGCCGAAATGCGCAGGAAAGAGGAACGACGCCGCGATGCTATCGAGAACGTCCTGCTTCGATTGAGACGCCGTGAGATTGGCGTACAAGAAGTGCTGTCCGGCCTCCTGCGCGGCGTGCATCAGGTCGTCTACGCGGTAGGCGCGTATCGCCTGCACGATATTTGGACGGACGGTCTGCAAGAGCATGGTCTCGTTCCTCCTTTGGTCACATTGATGAAATCGGAGCACACCGTCAATGCACGATGCGGCGGAAACTCGCATAGTGGTCGCCGGTGTAATAGCAGGCTTCCGGGTTTGTCGGCTGGCGACCGCCGCACACGATGCGTCGTGCGCCGCGATCGCGCGACCCAGGTGTCTTGACCGTGTATTCCCGATAGAAACCGCGCGGATACGACGGCAGCAGCCGTTCACGGTTGCCGAAGACGATGCCGTCCTTCGGGTACGGAAACGGCCCGCCGGCACGGATCAGCCGATCGGTTGCTTGGGCTTCCTGCGGGAGATCGACGATGGCGACGGTCTCGATCGTCGCGTTTTCGGGTGCGGGCCGCCTGGCCCAACCGGCATCGGCCGCCAACACGGCCCCGAAGAAGGAGACAGCCAAGCCCAACACATGGATGGGGCGCCACGCCGATGGCCGGCCGGAGAAATACACGGGTAATCCCTGAACACGGAAGCCGCAATGGTAACGAATCGGCCCCGAAACCTCAAGCGCTGCCTCAATTTGAAGCAGGATATTTGACGAGTTAGCGTGTACTTGCTACCGCGGAGAAGCGCGTAAGTCTTTGCTCAAGAGCAATGTCGGGACATGCAAGTGAAATTTTCGGAGTGCGGGTTCCGCCAATGTGGCGAAATTGACTGCTGACGATCCGAACGCGCGGGAAAAGTTCGATCGCAGACCCACTCCCGTGCGCCATGCGCGCCCGCGCGAGGCGGGCCGGGGCATCCGGCGCGCCGAGCCGGCATCTGGGCGCCGGGATGCACCGCACCCCTCGCGGGATGCGGTGCGGGACGTCAGCGGATGGCGTTGGCGTCCGCGACGGTCAGCGCCGTCATGTTGACGATGCGCCGGACGGTCGCCGACGGTGTCAGCACGTGCACCGGCTTGGCCGCGCCGAGCAGCACCGGCCCGATCGCGATGCCGCCGCCGGCGGTGGTCTTCAGCAGGTTGTAGGCGATGTTGGCGGCGTCGATGTTCGGCAGCGCCAGCAGGTTGGCTTCACCGGTCAGCGGGCTCTCGGGCATCAGGTCGCGGCGGTAGGCGGCGTCGAGCGCGGTGTCGCCGTGCATCTCGCCGTCGGCCTCCAGCCAGGGCGCGCGCTCGCGCAGCAGCGTGAGCGCCTCGCGCATCTTGACCGCCGACGGCTGGTTGCTCGAGCCGAAGTTGCTGTGCGACAGCAGCGCCGCCTTGGGTTGCAGGCCGAACCGCATCATCTCCTCGGCCGCCATCGCGGTGAACTCGGCGATCTGCGCGGCGGTCGGGTCGTAGTTGACGTGCGTGTCGACCAGCATCACCTGGCGGCCCGGCAGGATCAGCCCGTTCATGCAGGCGTAGGTGTGCGCACCCTCGCGCAGGCCGATCACCTGGTCGATGTAGTGCAGGTGCATCGAGGTCGTGCCCCAGGTGCCGCACAGCAGGCCGTCGACCTCGCCCTTGTGCAGCAGCATCGCGCCGATCAGCGTCAGACGGCGGCGCATCTCGATCTTCGCGAGCTGCGCCGTCACGCCCTTGCGCGCCGTCATCTGGTGGTAGCTCTGCCAGTAGTCGCGGAAGCGGTGGTCGTTCTCGGTGCTGACGAGGTCGTAGTCGCGCCCGGCGGCAAGCCGCAGGCCGAATTTCTCGACACGCTGCGCGATCACCTCCGGCCGGCCGATCAGCGTCGGCCGCGCCAGGTTCTCGTCGACCACCACCTGCACCGCGCGCAGCACGCGTTCCTCTTCGCCTTCGGCGTAGGCGACGCGCTTGTTCGGCGCCTGCTTGGCGATGTTGAAGATCGGCCGCATCGTCGTGCCCGAGGCGTAGACGAAGGTCTGCAGCTTGGCGCGGTAGGCATCGAGGTCGGCGATCGGCCGCTGGGCTACGCCCGAATCGGCCGCCGCCTTGGCGACCGCCGGCGCGACCTTCATCATCAGCCGCGGGTCGAACGGCTTCGGGATCAGGTACTCGGGGCCGAAGCTCAGCGTCGCGCCGACGTAGGCCGCGGCGACCACCTCGCTCTGTTCGGCCTGCGCCAGCTCGGCGATCGCGTGCACGGTGGCGATCTCCATCTCGCTGGTGATCGTCGTCGCGCCGGAGTCGAGCGCGCCGCGGAAGATGTACGGGAAGCACAGGACGTTGTTGACCTGGTTCGGATAGTCCGAGCGGCCGGTCGCGATGATCGCGTCGCTTCGCACCTCGCGCACCTCTTCCGGAAGGATCTCCGGCGTCGGGTTGGCGAGCGCGAAGATCAGCGGCCCGGGCGCCATCTTCGCGACCATGTCCTTCTTCAGCACGCCGGCGGCCGACAGGCCGAGGAACACGTCGGCGCCTTCGATCACCTCGGCGAGCGTGCGAAGCGAGGTCTTCTGCGCGAAGAACGCCTTGTCCTCGTCCATCAGCTCGGTGCGGCCCTCGTAGACGACGCCGGCGAGGTCGGTCACCCAGATGTGCTCGCGCGGCAGGCCGAGCTTGACCAGCAGGCCCAGGCAGGCGAGCGCCGCGGCGCCGGCGCCGGAGGCGACCAGCTTGACTTCCTTGATGTTCTTGCCGGTGACCTTCAGCGCGTTCAGCAGCGCCGCGCCGACGACGATCGCGGTGCCGTGCTGGTCGTCGTGGAAGACCGGGATCTTCATGCGCTCGCGCAGCGCGCGCTCGACGTAGAAGCAGTCCGGCGCCTTGATGTCCTCGAGGTTGATGCCGCCGAAAGTCGGCTCCAGCGCGGCGATCGCGTCGATCAGCTTGTCGAGGTTGTCGCACTGCAGCTCGATGTCGAAGACGTCGATGCCGGCGAACTTCTTGAACAGGACGCCCTTGCCCTCCATCACCGGCTTGGCGGCCAGCGGGCCGATGTTGCCGAGGCCGAGCACCGCGGTGCCGTTGGTCACCACGGCCACCAGGTTGCCGCGCGAGGTGTAGCGGAACGCATTCGCCGGGTCGGCGACGATCTCCTCGCAGGCCGCGGCAACGCCGGGCGAGTAGGCCAGCGCCAGGTCGTGCTGGTTGACGAGTTGCTTGGTGGCGGCAATCGCCACCTTGCCCGGCGTCGGGAACTCATGGTATTCGAGCGCTGCACGGCGCAGCTCGGCGCGTTTCTGTTCCTGGTCCGACATGGGTCTCGTCTCCGGGTGAGGGCGCGTCCCGGGAAGTGCTCCGGGCCGATCGCGGGCCGGCGATTGTAGGAGCCGGCCGACGCAGGCGGCGCAGATCGCACCCGCCCGCGCGGCCGGCCCGGCTCGCGACGCGGCGCAGTGTCGCCGGGCCGGGCGGGGCATTCATGCGCGGAACTGCGTATCTGCTTCGACCTGCCCGTCCGCAATACTGCGTGCGAGCCGATCGACGATGACGCTGCCCCAAGCCCCCGCTGCCGCCGTGCCCGAGCTGCCGGCGGTGCCGGTGCGGCCGGCGCGCTGGCGCCGCTCGCTGCCGTGGGCGGCACTGGTCGCGCTGCTGGCGGTGGCGCAGTCGCTGCTCGTCTGGCTGACGGCCAACTACGAGAGCACGCGCGCGCAGGAGGACGTCGAGGCCACCTCGGCGACGCTGGCGGTCGAGATCCGCCAGCTCGGCGTGCGCGATCTGCAAGCGCTGCAGGCGCTGCCCTGGAACGATTCGCCGACGGCGCGCTGGCAGGAGGGCGCCACCGCGCTGATGCGGCAGCGCCCCGAACTGCTGCGCATCGAGCGCCGCGACGCCCGGCTGCGCATCGTCGAGGCGGTCGACACGCCGCTGCAGCCGCCGCTGTTCCGGCGGCTGCGCCGAGACGAGATCGAGCTCGAGACGCAGCTCGCCTGCGGCGCCGCGCTGCGCCGCGCCGGCCCGCTGTACTCGCATTCGTACTTCGTGCCGATGCCCGACGGGCTCGGCGCCGAGGTCACCGACCTGTGCATCCCGCTTCAGCGCGAGGGCCGGCTCGACGGCTACGTGGCCGCCACGCTGTCGCTCGCGCACGTGTTGAGCGAGGCGGTCGGCCCGGCGCCGCTGCGCCAGCACGAGATCAGCTTCGTCGAGGGTGACAGCACGCGCCTGGCGCGCGCCGGCGCACTGCGCGGCGCCGGTGTCTACGTGTCCGATCGCGTCGTCGACCTGCCCGGGCTGGCCCTGCAGCTTCGTGTCGACAGCATCGCCGGCGGGCCGCGCCTGATCCCCACGCTGTCGGTCGCACTGGTGCTCGGGATGTCGCTCGGGCTGGCGGCGCTGGTGATGCTGCTGGTGCGCGACGTGCGCCTGCGCGCGACGGCCGAGCGGGCGCTCGCGGAGTCGCTGGCGTTCCGCAAGGCGATGGAGGATTCGCTGGTCACCGGGCTGCGCGCGCGCGACCTGGAAGGCCGCATCACCTACGTCAACCCGGCGTTCTGCCAGATGGTGGGCTTCGCGCCGAACGAACTGCTCGGCCGCCGCACGCCGCCGTACTGGCCGCCCGAACTGGCCGACGAGTACGCCCAGCGCCAGGGCATCCGCCTGGGCACGCCGGCCGCGCGCGAGACGGCGCTCGACAACGCGCGCAGCGGCCTCGAATCGACTTTCCAGCGCAAGAACGGCGAACGCTTCGCGGCGTTGATCTTCGAGGCGCCGCT
The DNA here is from genome assembly GCA_044223035.1 of Piscinibacter sp. Classification (GTDB taxonomy): domain Bacteria; phylum Pseudomonadota; class Gammaproteobacteria; order Burkholderiales; family Burkholderiaceae_C; genus JBGAMJ01. The sequence goes on along the minus strand of JBGAMJ010000085.1, from coordinate 4,413 downwards.
GGTCGACGGCGCCGGCCGCCACACCGGCTGGATGAGCGCCGTGCTCGACGTCAGCGAGCGGCGCCGCATGGAGGAGCTTTCGCGCCAGCAGCAGGAGCGGCTGCAGGCCACCGCGCGGCTCGCCACGGTCGGCGAGATGGCCTCGCTGCTCAGCCACGAGCTGAACCAGCCGCTGGCCGCCATCGCGAGCTACGCCACCGGCTCGCTGAACCTGATGGCCGAAGGCGCGCCCGATGCCGAGACGCTGCGCATGCTGCAGCAGGCCGCGCAGCGCATCGCCGAGCAGGCCGAGCGCGCCGGCCGGGTGATCCGCAGCGTGCACGACTTCGTGCGCCGCCGCGACCAGGCGCGCGAGGCGATCGGCGCGGACATGCTGTTCGACGCGGTGATGCCGCTGGTGCGGCTGCAGGCGCGCAAGAGCGGCACCCGCATCGACGTCGACCTGCCGCGGCCGGCGCCGCGCGTGCTGTGCGACCGCACGATGGTCGAGCAGGTGCTGCTCAACCTCACCCGAAACGGCATGCAGGCGATGGAATCGGTGGGCGAGGTCGGCGACCGGGTGCTGACGCTGTCGGCGCGGCAGACGCACGAGCGCTGGGTCGCATTCACCGTCACCGACCGCGGGCCGGGCATCGCGCCCGAGGTCGCGCAGCGGCTGTTCACGCCGTTCTTCACCACCCGCAGCGAGGGCATGGGCCTCGGCCTCAGCCTGTGCCGCACGGTGATCGAGCAGCACGGCGGCGCGCTCGACTTCCGCAACCTCCGGGACGACCCGCAGAGCAGTGGTCAGGGCACCGAGTTTCGGTTTACCCTGCCGGCCGACTCCGCCGAGCGCCACCGCCGGCCGCCGGCGGCGCCCGCGCCGCCGGTCGAACCGGAGTCCGCCCACGAGCCTGCCGATGACCCTGAACTCGCCGCCGAACCTCGGGCTGCCGATCGTCTACCTGGTCGATGACGAAGACGTCGTGCGCGACGCGCTCGGCTGGCTGCTGCGCTCGCGACGCCTGCTGTCCGAGGGCTTCGGCAGTGCCGAGGCCTTCGAGGCGATGATCGACGCCAAGCCGCCCGCCACGCGTGCGGCCTGGCCGGCGTCGCCGAGCTGCCTGGTGCTCGACATGCGCATGCCCGGCATGAGCGGCCTGGCGCTGTTCGACCGGCTGGTCGAACGTGGGCTGATCGGCGTGCTGCCGGTGATCTTCCTGACCGGCCACGGCGACGTGCCGACCGCGGTGGCCACGGTCAAGCGCGGTGCCTTCGATTTCGTCGAGAAGCCGTTTTCCGACAACGCGCTGGTCGACCGCATCGAGCGCGCGCTCGCCCTCAGCGAGCAGGCGATCCGCCAGCGCATGGCGCGCGTCGCCCGCGAACGCCGCCTCGCCGAGCTGACCGATCGCGAGCGCGACGTGATGCGGCTGGTCGTCGAGGGCCGGCCGAACAAGCTGATCGCCGACGAGCTCGACATCAGCGTGCGCACCGTCGAGGTCCACCGCGCGCGGGTGTTCGAGAAGATGGACGTGCGTTCGGCGGTCGACCTGGCCAACCTGCTGCGCGATTCGTCGTCCTGAGGGCGTCCCCGGGCCGAGGCACGGCTGCCTCCGCCTCCCGCGGGGGATGAGGAAACTTCGGGCGGCCGGGCATTTCGTTGTCGCGTGGCGTGGCGCGGCCTCGCGCGTCGGCGTCCCCGCGGCCGGCCCGGGCCGGCATCTCGCCGCGGGCGCGCCGCCGTTGCCCCGCCGATAATCGCCGCCCCGGCGACACCGCCGCCCGAAAGCCAGCCCCGTGGGCGAGTTCGACCTGATCGACACGTATTTCACCCGCCCGGTGCGGCGCGCCGCGCTAGGCGTCGGCGACGACTGCGCGCTGCTCGCGCCGACGCCCGGCATGCAGATCGCGACGTCCAGCGACATGCTGGTCGAGGGCCGCCATTTCCTGCCGACGGTGGCGCCGCAGCGCCTCGGCCACAAGGCGCTGGCCGTCAACCTGAGCGACCTCGCCGCCTGCGGCGCGATGCCGCTGGCCTTCACGCTGGCGCTGGCGCTGCCGCGGGTCGACGAGGCCTTCCTCGCCGGCTTCTCCGCCGGGCTGCTGGCGCTGGCCGATGCCCACGGCTGCGAACTGGTCGGCGGCGACACCACGCAGGGCGCGCTGAACATCTGCATCACGGTGTTCGGCGAAGTGCCGGCCGGCGCGGCGCTGCTGCGCTCGGGCGCGCGGCCGGGCGACGAGATCTGGGTCAGCGGCCGGGTCGGCGACGCCCGCCTCGCGCTGGAGGTGTTCCGCGGCACGCTGGCCTTGCCCGGCGGCGCGTTCGACGCGGTGCGCGTCGCGATGGAGACGCCGCAGCCGCGGGTTGCGCTGGGCGTTGCGCTGCGCGGTATCGCCACCGCGGCGATCGACGTGTCCGACGGCCTGCTCGGCGACCTGTCGCACGTGCTGCGGCGCTCGCAGGTGGGTGCGTCGATCGACGTCGATGCCGTGCCGCGCAGCGCTGAACTGAGCGAGCTGCCGCTCGCCTGGCAGCGCCTGTGCACGCTGGCCGGTGGTGACGACTACGAGCTGGTGTTCACCGCGCCGGCGGAGCGCGCGGCCGCGGTGCAGCAGGCGGCGCGGCAGGCCGGTGTCGCCGTCACGCGCATCGGCCGGGCCGAGGCGCAACACGGCTTGCGCCTGCACGATGCGGCCGGCCATGACGTGCCGAACGTGTTCGGGTCGTTCGACCACTTCGCGGCGTGATCCCGACCCAACCGGGCCGTGTATCCGCCTGACCGCACAGTGACTCCCCCGCCCACCGCCGATCCGTCGCCCGAACCGCCCGGCGTGCCCGTTCCGCCCGCCGCACCCCGCCGGCCCGACGTGCGCTTCCTGCTGCGCCATCCGGCGCACCTGATCGCGCTCGGCTTCGGCAGCGGGCTGTCGCCGATCGCGCCGGGCACCGTCGGTACGCTGTGGGCGTGGCTCGCGTTCCTGGTGCTGAACCCGCTGCTCGCGCCGGCCGGCTGGGCGCTGCTGATCGGCGGCGGGCTGGTGGTCGGCTGGTGGGCCTGCACCGTGACCGCGCGGCACCTGCGCATCGCCGACCCCGGCGCGATCGTCTGGGACGAGGTGATCGCGTTCTGGATCATCCTGTGGCTGGTGATGCCCGCCGGGCTGCTGGCGCAGACCGCCGCGTTCGCGCTGTTCCGCTGGTTCGACGCCGCCAAGCCCGGCCCGGTCGGCTGGGCCGACCGCCGCTTCAAGCTGCGCCGCGGGCAGGCGATCGGCTGGGCGCAGGGCTTCGGCATCCTGTTCGACGACCTGGTCGCCGCCCTGTGCAGCCTGCTCGTCATCGCACTGTGGAGGTGGTTGTGAACGAACTGGACGCGGGCCTGCAGGCGCAGGTCGAGGCGCTGGCGGCGCGGCTGCTGGCGCGCGGCGAGCGGCTGGCCACGGCGGAGTCGTGCACCGGCGGGCGCATCGCCGCCGCCTGCACCTCGATCTCCGGCTCCAGCGACTGGTTCGAGCGCGGCTTCGTGACCTACTCGAACGAGGCCAAGACCGAGCTGCTGGGCGTCGATGCGGCGCTGATCGCGCGCGACGGCGCGGTCAGCGAGTCGGTGGCCGCCGCGATGGCCGACGGCGCGCTCGCGCATTCGCTCGCCGACTGGGCCGTCGCCGTCACCGGCATCGCCGGGCCGACCGGCGGATCGCCGGCCAAGCCGGTCGGCACCGTGTGGCTCGGGCTTGCGCGGCGCGGGCACCCGGCCGGGGCCCGGCTGCTGCAACTGGCCGGCGACCGGGCGCAGATCCGCCAGACCACGGTGGAGCGGGCGCTGCAGGCACTGCTCGACGCGGTCGGCGTGGCTGCCGGCGCCAAGGAAGCCGACGCGGCGACCGGCGGCTCGGCAGCGGATGCCGCCGCCGGCACGATCCCCGGCCGGTCCGCGGGTCCGACCGCGGGGGGCTGAGCATGGCGATCCTGCTCGCTGGCGAGTTCAGCGCCGCCGAGCGCGAGCGCTGGCTGGCGCTGCTGGGCGCCGCTCTGCCGGGCGAAACCTGGGTGGCGCCGGGCATCGCATCCGCGCCGGGCGACACCTGCGCACCGGCCGACCCGGAGTCGATCGACGTGGCCGTCGTCGCCAACCCGCCGCCGGGTGCGCTGCGCGGCCTGCCGCGGCTCGGGCTCATCCAGTCGCTGTGGGCCGGCGTCGAGGGCCTGCTGGCCGACCCGAGCGTGCCGCCGGGCGTGCCGATCGCCCGCATGGTCGACCCGGTGATGAACGCGGCGATGGCCGAAACCGCGCTGTGGGCGGTGCTGAACCTGCACCGCGGCTTCTTCGACTACGCCGCGCGGCAGCGGGCCGGCCGCTGGCAGCCGCACCCGCCGCGGCGCGCCGACGAGGTGCCGGTGGCCGTGCTCGGCCTCGGCCAGATGGG
>JBGAMJ010000084.1:0-23542 GCA_044223035.1 Piscinibacter sp. | reverse complement strand
ACGGGCCGAGGGCGGACGCGAGGCTGCGCGGCACCGCGGTGAAGCTGGCGGCGGCGGTGCGTTCGGCCGGCGTGACCACCGCCATCACGAACGCGGCGCGGGCCGGCACGTCCATCTGCGACAGCGTGCTGCGCGCCAGCAGGCAGGCCAGCGCCAGCGGCAGGCTGGGCGCCAGCGCGGCCAGCATCAGGAACAGGCTGGCCGGGATGTGCGTGAACACCATCGTGTTGACCAGGCCGATGCGCCGCGCCACCGCCGGCGCCAGCGCCTGCGATGCGGTCGTCGCCAGGCCGGACCAGAAGAAGAACGCGCCGGCCGCTGCCAGCGACAGCCCGAAGCGCTGGAACAGCCACAGCGCGAGCAGCGCATTGACCAGCAGCCCGCCGGCGAACGAATCGACGCAGAACAGCGCCGCCAACCGCATCACGATCGCCCGCGACGGCCCGAGCGGCGCATGCGCCGGCGCCGCCGGCCCGCCGGGCGCCGCCACCGGCCGCGGCAGCCGCCGGTAGATCAGCGCCACCGCGAGCCCGGCCGCCGCGTACAGCACGAACATCGCGCGCAGCGCGTCGAGCCGGTCGACGCCGGCATGCGCCGTCAGCCACGCCGGCAGCGCCGACGCCAGCGCGCCCAGCGACACGCACAGCGAACCGACCAGCGTGTAGCGCGCGAACAGCGCGGTGCGGGTGGCCGCGTCGGGCGCCGCCTGCGCGAGCTGCGCCTGCTCGACCGGCAGGAACACGCTGACGTCGCCCGAACTCGGGTTCAGCGTGCCCGCGAACGCGACCAGCGCCAGCGGCCAGAAATCGGCGAACCCGGCAAAGCCGATGCCGGTGGCCGCCATCAGCGCCGCTGCGCCCAGCAGCAGCCGGCGCGGCGGCAGGCGGTGGCCGAAGGCGCCGAGTGCCAGCGTGGCCGCGGCCGAGCCGGCCAGCGTCAGCGTGCCCAGCAGCCCGACTTCGAACACGCCCAGCCCGAGTGCCAGCAGGTAGGCCGGCAGCAGCACGGCGACGAAGCCGTCGCAGAACGCACGCAGGCCGCGCGCCAGGAGGATCGTGCGCGCCGACGGATCGGCGCCGGGCGGAATCAGTGCGAGGCGCACGGCGCGCTGCGCCAGACCGGCTCGCCGTCGACGAACACCTGCAATTCACCGGGCTCGAACGGCGTCCACGCCTCGTTGCGGGTCAGCGGTTCGGTGGCGATCAACACCATGCGGTCGCCGGGGCCGTTGGCCACGGACAGATCCAGCTCGAGGTCGTGGTCGACCAGGTGCGCGGTCGGGAACGGATGCGCGCGGCGCACCCAGTGCAGCCGGGTCGAGCCGTGCGCGTAGAGCGCCTCGCCGTCGCACATCAGGAAGTTGAAGCGGCCATGACGGGCGATCTGCTCGGCCAGCCCGGCGATCTCGGGCGCCAGTTCGCGCCAGCCCGGGCGACGGCGGCCGCGGAAGCGGCGCCGCAGCTCCTGCAGCATCCAGCAGAACGCGCGCTCGCTGTCGGTGCCGCCGACCGGCAGGTGGCTGCTGCCGGCCAGGCGCGGATGGAAGTCGCGCAGGTCGCCGTTGTGGCAGAACGACCAGTGCCGGCCCTGCCACTCGCGCACGAAGGGATGGCAGTTGGACAGCTGCACCGCCCCCTGCGTCGCCTTGCGGATGTGCGCCAGCACGTTGCGCGCGCGGATCGGCTGGCGGCGCAGGAACTCGGCCAGTGCCGAATCGCTGGCGCGGTGGTCGTCGATGAAGACGCGGCAGCCGGCGGCGTCGTGGAACGCCAGGCCGAAGCCGTCGGCGTGCTCGCCGGTGCCGCCCCCGCGGGCGGAGAAGCCGGTGAAGGAAAAGGTGGCGGCAGTGGGCGCGTTACTGCTCAGCGCGAGAAGCTGGCACATGGGGGGTCAACGAACGAGGGGCGGTTCCGGTTGTCCGGCACGGTGCAAGCAGCCTCCGTGCCGGTCGGTGGCGGTGCCCCGGCGGATCCCGCGCCGCGATCGCACCGGCGCCGACAGTGGCCCCCCTCGCGGTGGCGCGGCGAGCGTCAGCGCGCGCGCCGCCGAGCCGCCATCTCGCGGCCCATCGCGCGGCGCTCGCCGGCGTCGGCGCGGCCGCGCGCCCGCGGATAGATCATCGATTCCTCGAGCGTCATGTGATCGTGCATCAGCGCGATGAACACCTCGGCGCCGTCGCGCAGCAGGTCCAGGTCGACCCAGGACTGGCCGGCCGCGACCGCATCGAGCTGCGGCGCGAGCTGGCGCCAGTCTTCCTCCAGCCAGCCGTGGTCCTGCTGCAGGCGCTGCACCGCCTGCACCACCTCGGGGTCGGGGCTGGTCGCGAGCTTCGGGAAGACGTGCCGCTCCTCGTCCTCGTGGTGCTGGCGCGCGGTGGTCGAGAAGAAGCCGACGATCTCGCGCGCGATGCGGCGCGACTCGTCGTCCGGGCCGTGCAGCGACAGCCGCGTCATCAGCGCGGCCATCTTGCCGAGCGAGAACAGCGTCTGGCGGTGGCAGACGTCGAGGATCTCGAAGCCGTCGGGCGTGGCGTCGGGCAGCGCGTCCACGGAAGCGGCCGGGCGGTCGATCGCGGCCACGCCGGCATCGTTGGCGGCTGCGGGACTGGGGGGCGGCGTGCGGGCGTGTGTGGGCATGGTCGGGCACCTCGTGGATATGACCAGACTAGGCGCCGGCCCCGCGGGCGTCCTTGACCTGGAGCAATCCGCCTCGTCGTGCGTAGGGGTGCAGGACCGATGCGCATGGCGCATCCGCATGTCGCAGGCGCGTGTCTCACCTGCATGCCGCACCCGCGTGCCGCCCCCAGATGCCGCCCCCACATGCCGCACCCGCATGCCGCCCCCGCATGACGATCTGCGCGATGCGTCGTTGACAGGCCTCCCGCCGCCTCCCTACCCTCGCCGCTCCGATTCGCTGGAACCTGCATGTCCGCCGTCCCGTCCCACCTTCCGCCCGCGCCGCCGTCCACGTCCGCCGGCCCCGTCCCGCCCGGCTCGATCGCGCCGCTGCGCCATTTCGTGCAGGCGCTGACCACGCTCATCGCGCGTGGGCTCGACGAACCCGCGCTGCTCGCCGAAGCGACGCCGCTGCTGCGCTCGCTGGTGTCGCACGACGACTGGCTGCCTGCCGCGCTCGCCGAGCCGCACCCGCAGCACTACCAGCAGTTCCTGCTGCACGCCGACCCGCTGGAGCGATTCAGCGTCGTCAGCTTCGTCTGGGGCCCCGGCCAGGCGACGCCGGTGCACGACCACACCGTCTGGGGGCTGATCGGCATGCTGCGCGGCGACGAGGTGTCGCAGCCCTACACGATCGACGCCGGCGGGCGCCCGGTGCCGCACGGCGACGCCCACCGGCTGTCGCCGGGCCAGGTCGAGGCGGTGTCGCCGCGGCTGGGCGACATCCACCGCGTGCGCAACCTGCACGAGGACCGCCCGTCGATCAGCATCCACGTCTACGGCGCCAACATCGGCGCGGTCCGGCGCTCGGTGTACCCGCCCGAGGGCGGGCGCCGGCCCTTCGTCTCCGGCTATTCGAGCGCCTGGGTGCCGAACCTGTGGGACCGGTCGAAGGACGAGGTGGCGTCGTGAGCCGGCCGGAGTTGGGCGCGGGCTCGGCCCTCGGGGCGACACAAGGGGCGAGCACCGCCATCGGCGCGACGCCGGACGCCGCGGGCGGCCTGCCCGTGACGACCAGCGAGGCCGTGCGCGCCGCGCTGCGCGCCCGCGAGGAGGTCGCGCTGATCGACGTGCGCGAGGAAGACCCGTTCGCGCAGTCGCACCCGCTGTTCGCGGCGCAGTTGTCCGCGTCGCGCCTGGAGCTGGACGCGCCCTGGCGGCTGCCGCGGCGCGACGTGACGATCGCCGTGCTCGACGACGGCGAAGGCCTGGCCGCACCCGCCGCGCGGCGGCTCGCGGCGCTCGGCTACACCCGCGTCAGCCTGCTCGACGGCGGGCTGGACGGCTGGCGGCGCGGCGGCGGCGAGCTGTTCCGCGACGTCAACGTGCCGAGCAAGGCCTTCGGCGAGCTGGTCGAGCACGAACGGCACACACCGTCGCTCGCCGCCGACGAGGTCAAGGCCCTGCTCGACAGCGGCGCCGACCTGGTGGTGCTCGACGCGCGCCGCTTCGACGAGTACCGCACGATGAGCATCCCGCGCGGCGTCAGCGTGCCCGGCGCCGAGCTGGCGCTGCGGGTGCGCGAGCTGGCGCCGGACCCGGCGACGCGGGTGATCGTCCACTGCGCCGGACGCACGCGCAGCATCATCGGCACGCAATCGCTGGTGAACGCCGGCATCCCGAACCCGGTGGCAGCGCTGCGCAACGGCACGATCGGCTGGACGCTCGCCGGCTTCGCGCTCGAACACGGCCAGACGCGCCGCGCGGGACCGGTCGCCGGCGACCGGGCGGATGCGTCCGCGGCGCTGGACCGCGGCGCGATCGGTGACACGGCCGGCTGCACGGCCCCGGGCGCGAAGGACGCCACGGCCGACAGCGCCACGCCCCGCGACGCCGCCCGACGCCGCGCCCGATCCCTCGCCGCCCAGGCGGGCGCCGAGCGGCTCGGCCCCGACGCCATCGACCGCGCCGACCCGCCCGGCCGCACCGTCTACCGCTACGACGTGCGCTCGCCGGAGGAGTACGCGCGCGGCCACCTGCCCGGTTTCGGCAGCGCGCCCGGCGGCCAGCTCGTGCAGGAGACCGACGTGTTCGCGCCAGTGCGCGGCGCCCGCATCGTGCTGGCGGACGACGACGGCGTGCGCGCACCGATGACGGCGCACTGGCTCGCGCAGCTGGGCTGGGACGTGGCCTGGATCGACGGCACGGCGGCCGATCCGCACGGTGCGGGTGCGGGTGCGGGTGCCGGTGCCGGTGCGGGTGCGGGCGCCGGTGCGGGTTCCGACCGTGACGCGGAACGACTCGATGAACCACACGCCGGCCGACCGGGCAATCCGTTCCTCGACCGTTTCGACGACCGCTCGCCCTGGCCCCCGGTGGCGCTGCCGTCGACCGGCCCGGATGTGGCCGGCATCGATCCCGCCGCCCTGGCGCGGTCCCTCGAGGCCGGCGAGGTCACGCTGATCGACTTCGCGACCAGCGCCCGCCACGTGCAGGCGCACATCCCCGGCGCATGGTGGGCGCTGCGCTCGCAGCTCGACGCCGCGCTGCAGCGCATCGACGCCGCCGCACCGGCACCGCGCCCGCTGGTGCTGACCTGCGACGACGGCCAACTCGCCCGGCTCGCCGCCGCCGACCTGGCCGCGCGCAGCGACCGCCCGGTGCGCGTGCTCGCCGGTGGCACCGCCGCATGGATTGCCGCCGGGCTGCCGCTCGAACGCGGCGAGGCCCGCCTCGCGAGCCCACGCATCGACCGCTACCGGCGCCCCTACGAAGGCACCGACAACCCGCGCGAGGCGATGCAGGGCTACCTCGACTGGGAGTTCGGCCTCGTCGCCCAGCTCGGCCGCGACGGCACGCACGGGTTCCGGGTACTGGCGGCGGACTGAGGGTCGCGCCGGTCGCGATGCCGCGGGACAGATGCCGGCCATCGTCCTGCGGACGGCGCTTGCTGCCCCGGGTCAGGCTGTTGTCGTATTTGACAACGACACCTATCTGTTGGCACACTTGCCAACATAAAGGCAACGCTGGTCACCCGCTTCAAGGATGTCACTGCCGAAGGCGGCGTGATCGAGTTGGTCGTGTGGCGCGTGCCGCAGCCCGTGCCGCCGAGCACGCATGACTTCAAGTATCGCGCGGCATATGCCGTGAACGGCGTTCGCCTCGTCGGGTTCGACAACGAGCGCGGCAAGGGCGACCATTGCCATGTCGACGGTTGCGAGCGCGCTTACGCGTTTACATCCGTCGAGCAACTGCTGGAAGACTTCATCGCGGCGGTCGACGCTGCACGGAGAGCCCCATGAGCCAACGGACATTGACGATCACGCTGCAGCCCGACTGGAAGGCCGCGCTGCGCGACGCCGGCCGGCGCGCCAGCGCGCGCTCGTACCAGGGCGAAGTGTTGAATTTCGAGAGTCCCGGAGCGTTCTTCGGGCGCATGACAGAGCGCCGGTGGGCGCTCGTTCGCGCCCTGCAGGGGCAAGGCGAGATCTCGCTGCGCGAACTCGCGCGCCGCGTCGAGCGCGATGTGAAGCGCGTTCACGACGACGTGCACGAGCTTCTCGAACTCGGCCTCGTCGAACGCGGCGACGGCGGCGGCGTGGTGTGCCCCTTTGCCACCGTGCACATCGACATGGAGCTGCGCGCGGCGGCCTGAAGGGCCGGGCGCGGCGGGCCGCGGGCGCCCGCCGCCGGCGAGCCGCTAGCGCCGCCCGCCCGCCAGCCGCTTCACCACCGCCACCATCCGGTCGACCTCCTCGCAGGTGTTGTAGAACGCCAGCGAGGGCCGCACCGTGGTCTCCAGGCCGAAGCGGCGCAGGATCGGCTGTGCGCAGTGGTGGCCGGTGCGCACCGCGATGCCTTCCTGGTTGAGCGCCTGGCCGACCTCGTCGGTGCTGTGGCCGGCGAGCACGAAGGACAGCACGCTGGCCTTGTCGCGCGCGGTGCCGACGAGGCGCACGCCCGGGATCGGCCGCATGCGCTCGGTGGCGTACTCCAGCAGCGCGTGCTCGTAGCGGCCGATCGCCTCGATGCCCAGCCGCTCGACGTACTCCAGCGCCGCCCCCAACCCCACCGCGTCGGCGATGTTGCCGGTGCCGGCCTCGAAGCGCGTCGGCGGGCCGTGGTAGACGGTGCGCTCGAAGCTGACGTCGGCGATCATGTTGCCGCCGCCCTGCCACGGCGGCATCGCCTCCAGCACCTCGCGCTTGCCGTAGGCCACGCCGATGCCGGTGGGGCCGAAGATCTTGTGGCCGGAGAAGACGAAGAAGTCGGTGTCCAGCGCCCGCATGTCCACCCGCAGGTGCGACACCGACTGCGCGCCGTCCACCAGCGTGCGGGCGCCGGCGCGGTGTGCCAGGTCGACGATCTCCTTGACCGGCACCACGGTGCCGAGCGCGTTCGACACCTGCGTCACCGAGACGATCTTCGTGCGGTCGGTCAGCAGGCGCTGGTACTCCTCCAGCAGCACCTGGCCGGAGTCGTCGACCGGGATCACGCGGATCTTCGCGCCCTTCTCGGCCGCCAGCTGCTGCCAGGGCACGATGTTGGCGTGGTGCTCCAGGTGGCTGACGATGATCTCGTCGCCGGGGCCGACGTTCTTCGCGCCCCAGCTCTTGGCCACCAGGTTGATCGCCTCGGTGGTGCCGCGCACGAACACGATCTCGTCGGTGGACGAGGCGCCGATGAAGCGCCGCACCGTCTCGCGCGCGCCCTCGTAGGCGTCGGTCGCCCGCGCGGCCAGTTCGTGCGCCGCGCGGTGGATGTTCGAGTTCTCGCGCTCGTAGAACGCGCTCAGGCGCTCGATCACCGCGCGCGGTTTCTGCGTGGTCGCGGCGTTGTCGAACCAGACCAGCGGCCGGCCGTTGACGCGCTCCTGCAGGATCGGGAAGTCGCGCCGCACCGCGTGCACGTCGAACGGCGGATGCGCGGACGGCCCGACCGCCGGCACGCCGGGCTCGGCGCGCGGGGCGGGCCGCGCCGGGTCGACGAAGTAGAAGGCGCCCGGCGTCGCGGCCGGCGACGCGGGCGTCGCGGGCACCGCGCCGCCCAGCAGCGCGCGCAGCGTGTCGGCCCCGGGCAGGCCGTAGGACGATGCGCTGACCACGTCGGGCCCCGGCACGGACGGCGGCGCGGCACCGGCCACGTCGAGGAAGTAGAAGCGGGAGGGGGCGGACGACGCGCCGCTCGGCAGCGCGGCCGGCGCTCCACCCGCCGCCGGTACGGTCACCGATGAGAGCAACGGCGACGCCGCATGCGCCTCCGGCACGCCGAGCACGTGGCTGCCGGCGCGGCCGTCGAAGCCGGGCGCGGCGGCGAGCGCGTGGTCCGGCACGCCGTTCGGTGCCTGCGCGTGCGGAACCAGCGACGGCGCCGAGGCGCCGAGGTTGGCCGCCGACTGCGGCGAGCTGGGCACGACGTTGGCGCCCGGCGGCAGCGCGCCGCCCGGCACCGCGGACGGCGTGGACGGGCCGGAGGCGCCCGGCGGCAACGACAGCCCCGCCGGGTGCAGGTTGGCGGGCACGGGCACACCGCCGGTCGCGGGCGCCACGGGCGGCGAGGCCGGCAACGTGCCCGGCGCCGAGCCCGGCAGCGCCGCGAAGAATTCGCCGGCCAGGCGCGCCAGCACGGCGGGATCGGGCAGCCCGGGCGGCGGCGAGCCGCCCGGGAGTTGGAAGGAGGGTTCGAAAGTCGGCACGGCCCGGCCTTACTTGTAGGTGTCCGGGTAGTCGTGGAACTTGCCGACCTCGACGTCCTCCAGCACCGCCAGCGCGTCGTCGGTCTGCACCGCCAGCGAGCAGTACAGCGAGATCAGGTAGGAGGCGATCGCGTTGCGGCTGATGCCCATGAAGCGCACCGACAGCCCGGGGCTCTGCTCGCCGGCCAGCCCCGGCTGGTACAGGCCGACCACGCCCTGGCGCTTGTCGCCCACGCGCAGCAGCAGGACCTTGGTCTTGCCGTCGGCCACCGGCACCTTGTCCGACGGGATCAGCGGGATGCCGCGCCAGGTCAGGAACTGCGAGCCGAACAGGCTCACCGTCGGCGGCGGCACGCCGCGGCGTGTGCATTCGCGGCCGAACGCGGCAATCGCCAGCGGGTGCGTGAGGAAGAACGCCGGCTCCTTCCACACCTTGGTCAGCAGTTCGTCCAGGTCGTCGGGCGTCGGTGCGCCGGTCAGCGGGTACACGATCTGTTCCGGCGCCACGCTGGCGAGCAGGCCATAGTCCGGGTTGTTGATCAGTTCGCTTTCCTGCTTCTCCTTGATCGTCTCGATCGTCAGGCGAAGCTGTTCCTTGATCTGGTCGTGCGGGCTGCTGTAGAGGTCCGACACGCGGGTGTGCACGTCCAGCACGGTGCTGACGGCATTCAGGAAGTACTCGCGCGGCTGGTCTTCGTAGTCGACGAAGGTCGTCGGCAGCTCCGACTCGTCGCGCTTGGCGCACAGCACCTGCACGTCCTGCGGGTTCCTGACCTTGTTCAGGCGGTAGATGCCCGCTTCGACCGGCAGCCACTGCAACAGGTGCGTCAGCCAGCGCGGGCTGATCGTCGACAGCGTCGGCGCGGTCTTGGTGGCATTGGCCAACTGGCGGGCGGCGTTGTCGCCCAGGGCCAGTTGGGTGGTCGTCTGATCTGCCATTGGAGGCTCCCTTGGATTGAGATGAGTTGCTGGTTGAGTCGCGCGCGATGTCCCCGTGAATCGCGCACGCGAGCGCCCGGCCGCGGCCGCGGTCGGCGGCGCACCGGAGGGGATGGAAGGGAAAGTCGTCAGCGCGGCGCGCTGGGCGGGTCGTCGATGGCCATCGTCAGCCCATCGTCAGAACCGCGACGCCTCGCCGGCCGCGTCGTCCGCGCCGGCGGAACCGTCGTGCGGCGGGTCGGCCGCGCCCTCGCGCCGGTCCTCGCGCGTCTGCGCCTGGCTGACCCGGCTGCCCGGCGGCACGCTGCGCGTGAGCCAGACGTTGCCGCCGATCGCCGAGCCGCGGCCGATCGTCACCCGGCCGAGGATGGTGGCGCCGGCGTAGATCACCACGTCGTCCTCGAGCACCGGGTGGCGCGCGCCACCCTTGACGAGCTGGCCGTCGGCGTCGGTCGCGAAGCGCTTGGCGCCCAGCGTGACGGCCTGGTACAGCCGCACGTTGCGGCCGATCTCGGCGGTCTCGCCAATCACGACGCCAGTGCCGTGGTCGATGAAGAAACCGGCGCCGATGGTGGCGCCGGGGTGGATGTCGATGCCGGTCTGGCCGTGCGCCAGCTCGGCCACCACGCGCGCCAGCAGCGGCACGCCCAGCCGGTACAGCACGTGCGCGATCCGGTGGTGGATCATCGCCTGCACGCCCGGGTAGCACAGCAGCACCTCGTCGACGCTGTGCGCGGCCGGGTCGCCGCGGTAGGCGGCCAGCACGTCGCTGTCGAGCAGCGAGCGGATGCGCGGCAGCGTGGCGCCGAACTCGCGCACCAGCGCCACCGCCCGTGCGTCGGTGATGGCCGGGCTCTCGTGGCCATGCCGTGCGTGATAGCGCAGCTCCAGCCGCACCTGCACCAGCAGCCGGGTCAACGCGCTGTCGAGCGTGTGGCCGACGTAGTAATCCTCCGTCTCCTGGCGCAGCTCGGGCGGGCCCAGGCGCATCGGGAACAGCGCGCCGCGCAGGCTGTCGACGATCTGCGCCAGCGCGTCGGCGGACGGCAGCTCGCGCCCGCCGACCTCGCGCGGGCGCTGCTGCGAATCGCGCCAGCGCTCGCGCGCCTGGCGCAGGCCGGCGACGATCGGCGCCAGGTCCAGCGCGGGCTCGTGGGCCGCGGCCGGCGTGGCCGCGGCGGCAGACGCGGATGTGCCGCCCGAGCCCGGATCGTTCAGTCCTGCGCCCATGGCAGCCCCCGGAAACGCCAGCCGTCGGCCGTGCCGCGGTGCTGGGCGGCATCGATCTCGCCCTCGAAGCCCTCGAGCACGTTGAACACCTGCGTGAAACCGGCCTTGGCAGCCACCTCGGCCGCCAGCGCCGAGCGCTTGCCGCTGCGGCACAGCAGCAGCACCACCGCGTCCTTGCGCACCTTGGATTCCAGCTCGCGGGCGAAGCGCGGGTTGCGCGTCAGGCTGGTGCCGGTGGCCCAGGCCACGTGCAGGCTGCCGGGCACGTGGCCGACGAACTTGCGCTCCTCGGCAGTGCGCACGTCGACCAGCGTGGCGGCGCCGGACTGCACCAGCGCCCAGGCATCGCGCGGCGGCACGCCGCCGGCATACGGAAGGCCCCGCGCAGCGGCGTCGGCGCGCGCGCTTTCCAGGGCGGGATGGGAACTCACTTCGGCCAGCACGGCGGACATGGCGTCTCCTCGGGAACGGATGCGGTGAACAGTATCGAGCGGTGTGGGGTGGCTGGGAACGGCAGAGCGAAGCGTAGGCATCCGCCGTTCCGCGCGGAACGACGATTTGCGAGCTTCGATATGCGCAGAGCGTTGGCGTGCCGCGCCGAGCGCGCCAGCGGGCTTGCCCAGGGGCGCTGGATCGGCGCGGGCCGCGATTCAGCGATCCGCTACGCCCGCCGGTGTCACACCGCCCAGCGCCAGCGCGCCGCGCCGGCCGAAGCCGGCTCGTCTGCCGGCGGTGCAGCGGGCTCGCGCAGCACGCGGCGCAGCACGCGCTCCTCGATGGCCGCGAACGCCGCCTGGCCGCGTGAGCGCGGGCGGGGCAGCGCCAGGCGCTCGTCGAGCGCGATGCGGTGGTCCTCGATCAGCAGCACGCGGTCGGCCAGCGCCACCGCCTCGGGCACGTCGTGCGTGACCAGCAGCGCGGTGAAGCCGTGCTCCTTCCACACCGATTCGATGAGCTGCTGCATCTCGATGCGGGTCAGCGCGTCCAGCGCGCCGAGCGGTTCATCGAGCAGCAGCAGGCGCGGCCGGTGCACCAGCGCGCGCGCCAGCGCCACGCGCTGCCGCTGCACGCCCGACAGCACCGCCGGCCAGTCGTTCGCGCGGTCGGCCAGGCCCACCTGCGCCAGCGCCTCGCGGGCGCGGGCCCGCGCATCCGGCCCCGACAGGCCGAGCGCGATGTTGTCGACGACGCGCTTCCACGGCAGCAGCCGCGCGTCCTGGAACATGATCCGGATGTCCTCGCGGTGGCGCGCGAGCGGCTCGCCGTCGAGCGCGATGCCGCCGCCGTCGGACGCCTCCAGCCCCGCCAGCAGGCGCAGCAGCGTGCTCTTGCCGCAGCCGCTGCGGCCGACGATCGCGATGAACTCGCCGGGGGCGATCGCCAGGTCCAGCGCATCGAGCACCCGGCGCTCGCCGTAGGCCTTGGAAACGCCGCTCAGCGACACCGCGATGCCGGCCGCCGCCGCGGGGCCCACCGGCGGCGGCCCGCCCCAGGCGGGTTCGTCGAGCTGCGTGCGAAAGCGCAGCACGTTGTCAGGCAGCGCGGGCCCGCCGACACGCAGCGCGGCCCCATCGATCTCGGTCAGCAGCATGGTCGTCATGAAGGAAAGGTCGTAATCGGAGGCGCAACGACGCGGGTGGGGCTCACTGGGCCGCCTTCGCCTGATAGCCCGGGTGCCAGCGCAGCCACCAGCGCTCCAGCGCCTTGGCCAGCACGTCGGCGAGCTTGCCCAGCAGCGCGTACAGCAGGATGCCGACCAGCACCACGTCGGTCTGCAGGAACTCGCGCGCGTTCATCGTCAGGTAGCCGATGCCGGCCTGCGCCGAGATCGTCTCGGCGACGATCAGCAGCACCCACATCAGGCCGAGCGAGAAGCGCAGCCCGACCAGCACCGACGGCAGCGCGCCCGGCAGGATCACGTGGCGGTACAGCGCCCAGCCCGACAGGCCGTAGCTGCGCGCCATCTCCACCAGCCCCTTGTCGACCGAGCGGATGCCGTGGAAGGTGTTCAGGTAGATCGGGAAGAACACGCCGACCGACACCAGGAACAGCTTGGCGCTCTCGTCGATGCCGAACCACAGGATCACCAGCGGGATCAGCGCCAGCGCCGGGATGTTGCGCACCATCTGCAGCGTGGTGTCGAGCAGCGTCTCGAACAGGCGGAAGGTGCCGGTCAAAAGCCCCAGCAGCAGCCCGAGGCCGCCGCCCACCGCGAGCCCGGCGAGCGCCCGCCCGCTGCTGACGGCGACGTGGTGCCACAGCTCGCCCGAGCGCGCCAGCTTCCAGAACGCCGTGGCCACGGCCAGCGGCTCCGGCAGCACGCGCGTCGACAGCCAGCCGAAGCGCGACGCCAGCTCCCAGGCGAAGAGGATCAGCGCCGGCACCAGCCACGGCAGCGCGCGTCGGGCCGTGTCGGCGGCGTGGGTTTGAAGCCGATTCGTGGACGGCGTGCCGGCGGGAACCGCACGGCCGGGCGCCGGGACATGAGCAAAGGCCTGGCCGCCCGAAGTCGGCGCCTCCCCTGCGGGGGGCGGGCTGGGCGCAGCCCAGACCTGGGGGCGTTCAGATGGCGATATGGAGTTCGCGGACATGGTGGTTCGATGAAGCCGACTCGGCCTCGATCAGTTCGAGGCGGTTGCCGAACGGGTCTTCGACGTAGAGCCGGTGCGGGTCCAGCAGCGGCGCATCGTCGACCAGCAAGCCGGCGCGGCGCAGCTGCGACGCCACCCGCGGCAGATCGGCCACGCGCAGCGCCAGGTGCGCCTGCGGCGCAACGCCGGTGTAGTGGCCCTCGGTCAGGTCCAGCCGCTGCCAACCGAGCGAGAAGCGCAGCATGCCGGGCCGCTCGGGCGCCGGATCGTGCAGCTCGCGCAGCCCGAGCGCGCCGGCGTAGAACCCGCGCGCCCGCGGCGAACCGCCCAGCGGGATCGGCAACTGCACATGGTCGACCGCGTGCACGTCCGTCATCAGCTTTGCGACACGCGCGGCACGTAGGTGTTGGCGACGATCTCGCCGAACGGCCCGGTCAGCGTGCGGCCCGGGGCGCCCTGCACGCCGGGCCTGAGCTCCAGCGGCAGCAGCGGGAACACCAGCTCGGCGAAGCGGTGCGCCTCGTCCAGGTGCGGGTAGCCCGAGAGGATGAAGTGGTCCAGCCCGAGCGCGGCGTATTCGCGGATGCGCTCGGCCACCTGCTGCGGGTTGCCGACCAGTGCCGTGCCGGCGCCGCCGCGCACCAGGCCCACGCCGGCCCACAGGTTCGGCGACACCTCCAGGCCCTCGCGCACGTTGGCCGGGTTGAAGCGGCCGCGGTTCAGCTCGGCCATGCGGCGCTGGCCCACCGAATCCATCTGCGCGAACTTCTTCTGCGCCGCCGCGACGGTCTTCTCGTCGAGCTGCGACACCAGCTCGGCGGCGGCGCGCCAGGCTTCGTCCTCGGTCTCGCGCACGATCACGTGCAGGCGGATGCCGAACTGCAGCGTGCGGCCGCGGCGCGCGGCACGCTCGCGGATGTCGGCCACCTTGGCGGCCACCGCGGCCGGCGGCTCGCCCCAGGTCAGGTAGGTGTCGACCTGCTCGGCGGCCAGTTCATGGCCCTCCTCCGACGATCCGCCGAAGTAGACCGGCGGGTACGGCCGCTGCACCGGCGGGTACAGCACCTTGCCGCCGCGCAGCTTGAGCAGCGCGCCGTCGTGGTCGTAGGGCGTGCCTTCGTGGCTGCGGTCCAGCAGCTCGCGCCAGATCGTCAGGAACTCGCGCGACAGGCGGTAGCGCTCGGCGTGCGGCAGGAACAGGCCGTCGCCCTCCAGCTCCTCGGCGTCGCCGCCGGTGACGAGGTTCACCAGCAGGCGCCCGCCGGACAGCCGGTCGAAGGTGGCCGCCATGCGCGCCGACTGTGCCGGCTGCACCAGCCCCGGCCGCAGCGCGACCAGGAACTTGAGCCGCCGCGTCACGTCGATCAGGCTCGCCGCGGTGATCCACGAGTCTTCGCAGGAGCGGCCGGTGGGAAACAGCACGCCTTCGTAGCCGAGGCTGTCGGCGGCGATGGCGATCTGCTTGAAGTAGTCGAGCGTGGCGGCGCGCCCGCCCCGGCTGGTGCCGAGGTAGCGCGAATCGCCGTGGGTCGGGATGAACCAGAGGATCTTCATCGGCGGCGTGTTCCGGGGGCGTTGCCGGGGGCTCTCGTGGGGTTCGGCGCGGGGTCGCCGGCTTCGGGGCGGGTGCGGCGGCGCGCCGGCGTCACGCCGTACCGCCCGCCAGCGCCAACGGCGCCGCGGAGCGTTTCGGCGTCAGCGGCTGCAACGCGCGGTCGAGCCGCTCGACCAGCGCCTTGCTGGGCACGTAGCCGCCGGATTCGTGGGCCGACAACTGGTCGTCGGTGGCGAACACGCCGTCGAGGATGTCGCGCGCGCCGAGCGCCGACAGCACCGGCTTCAACGCGTAGTCCAGCGCCAGCAGGTGCGCCAGGCTGCCGCCGGTGGCCAGCGGCAGCACCGTCTTGCCGCGCAGCGCATCGGCCGGCAGCAGGTCGAGGAACAGCTTCAGCAGGCCGCTGTAGGCCGCCTTGTAGATCGGTGTCGAGACGATCAGCAGGTCCGCCTCGCGCACCTGCTCCAGCGCGTCGCGCACGGCCTCGGCGCGGGCGTCGCCGTCGAGCAGCGCGCGCGCCGGCAGCTCACGCACGACGACCACGCGGCTCGATCGCGCGGCGCCTTCGAGGCGGGTCTGGGCCAGTTGCAGCAGCCACGCCGAGCGCGAGCGCAGGCCGGGGCTGCCGGAGATGCCAACGATGTTCATGGGTCGGCCGCGGGGAGCGGCGGGCTCGTGGAGAAGGCCGCAACCTTAGGCGGCGCCCTCCCCTCGGCCAACGAAGCAAAGCATGCTTGCTTATCCGTTTTGCGCCGATGCGCGGTCGCCGGGCGGCCGTCAGCGTAGCCTTGCGTCGAATGCACCGACGAAATCCGCCATGAAAACAACCCGACCTGCCTGCCTCGCCATCGCCCTCGCCGGCATGCTCGGATCCGCATCGGCGGCGAGCCCGGCGGTCACGCGCTACCTGGGCCTGTGCGACGCATCGGCCGCGGTGGTGCTGGATGCGGAACACTTCGCGGTCGCCGACGACGAGCACAACTCGCTGCAGGTCTATCGGCGCGGCGCCGCGAGCCCGGTCGGGTCGCTGGCGCTGGACGCGTTTCTCGACACCGACAAGGAGTCGGACCTCGAAGGCGCGGCGACGATCGATGGCGTGACCTACTGGATCGCTTCGCATGGCCGCAATGCCGACGGCAAACTCCGCCGCGACCGGCACCGCCTGTTCGCCACCGACGTGGCGCCGGGAGCGTCGCCGCCCGCACTGCGCACGGTGGGAAGCTTCTATCGCGACCTGCTCGAGGACCTGCTGCACGCCCCGGCACTCGAACCGTATGCGCTGAAGAAGGCCTCACGCCGCGCCGCCGAAGCCCCCGGCGGGCTGAACATCGAGGGGCTGGCGGCGACGCCCGAGGGCCATCTGCTGATCGGCTTCCGCAACCCGATCCCGGCCGGCGGGGCCCTGCTCGTCCCGATCGAGAACCCGCGCGACCTGCTCTCGCACCGGCCGGCGAAGATCGGAACGCCGATCGAGCTGCCGCTGGGCGGGCGCGGCATTCGCAGCATCGAGCGCATCGGCTCGCACTACGTGATCGTGGCCGGGCCGCCCGCCGATGAAGGGAGCTTCGCGCTCTACCGCTGGTCGGGGGCGCCCGTCGACAAGCCCACGCTGCTGGCGGTCGACCTGCAGACACTGCGGCCCGAGGCGCTGTTCCAGATCCCGGGAACGCGGAGCGTGCAGGTCCTCAGCGACGACGGCGGGGTTGAGCTGGGCGGGACGGCGTGCAAGAAGCTGCCGAAGGCGCAACGCTCGTTCCGCAGCCTCACGCTGGAGCTCGAACCCTGAGCGTGGGGCACGCTGGCGTCGCCAGGCCGTCGGGCGACGGCCGTTGCAACCGCGCTTCGAGCTTCAAAACACCCTGCCGCGAGCGGACCCGGCCATCGGCCGTGACATAGTCGGGCCCGTCACGTCAGCCCTGGCCTTCCGGGGCGACCAGCCCACCGGATCGACTCCAGGAGTACCGTCGAGATGGAACGACTGAAACGCCTCAGGCGCTCTCGGCAGCGACGACGCCCGCCGGGCGCGCCGAACCCCGTCGCGCAGGTCAGCGCGCAGCAGCTCGAACGGCAGGTCGCCGAACGCACCCGTGCGCTGCGCGCCGAGCTCGCCGCGCACATCGAGGCGGAAGCCCTGGCCCGCACCGTCACCGACAACATCCCCGGGCGCGTCGCCTACTGGGACCGTGACCTGCGCTGCCGCTTCGCCAACCGCATCTGGTGCGAATGGTTCGGCATCCCGCGCGAGGCACTGCTCGGGCGATCGATGGCCGAGCTGTTCGACCCGGCGCACATGCTGCGGCGCGAGGCCCACGTGCGCGCCGCACTGGCCGGCGAAGCGCAGCACTTCGAGCGCGAGGAGACAAGCGCGGCCGGCGAATCGGCCACCACGATGGTCCACTACATCCCGGACCGGCGCGACGGTGTCGTGCGCGGCTTCTTCGTGCTCGCCTCGGACATCACCGTGCTGAAGCATGCCGAGCAGCGCCTGGAGGCCGCGAACGCCGAGCTGGTGCAGGCACGCGACCGTGCCGAGGCCGCGGCGCAGGCGAAGAGCGCATTCCTGGCCAACATGAGCCACGAAATCCGCACGCCGATGAACGCGATCATCGGGCTGACCCACCTGCTGCGCCGCGAGGTGACGGGCGACACCGGGCAGCAGCGGCTGGCCGGCGTGGCCGATGCGGCGCAGCACCTGCTGCGCATCCTCGACGACATCCTCGACCTGTCGAAGATCGAGGCCGGCAAGCTGGTGCTGGAGGCCATCGACTTCTCGCTCGACACCCTGCTGTCGCGCTGCTGCGCGATGGTGGCCGACGCCGCGCGCGGCAAGGGGCTGGAGCTCGTCATCGACAGCGGCGACGTGCCGCGCACGCTGCGCGGCGACCCGACCCGGCTGTCGCAGGCGCTGGTCAACCTGCTGGGCAACGCCGTCAAGTTCACCGCGCAGGGCTCGGTCACGCTGCGCTGCGTGCGGCTCGGCGACGATGCCGATGCGGTGCACGTGCGCTTCGAGGTGCGAGACACCGGCATCGGCATTCCGCCGCCGCAGCTCGCTCGCCTGTTCACGCTGTTCGAGCAGGGCGACACCTCGACCACGCGGCGCTACGGCGGCACCGGCCTCGGGCTCGCGATCACGCGCCATCTGGCGCAGCACATGGGCGGCGAGGCCGGCGCCGAGAGCCAGCCCGGCGCCGGCAGCGTCTTCTGGTTCACCGGGCGGCTGGCCCACGCCATCAGCGGCGAGACCGAGGTGCGCGACGCCCAGCTCGCCGGCCACCGCGCGCTCGTCGTCGACGACCTGCCCGAGGCGCGCGAGGCGCTGGCACACATGCTGTGCCTGCTGGGCCTGCGCACCGATTCGGCGGAGTCGGGTCCGCAGGCACTGGCGATGGCCGCCGCGGCCCACGCCGCCGGCGACCCCTACGGCGTGCTGCTGCTCGACTGGATGATGCCGGGCATGGACGGCATCGAGACCGCGCGACGGCTGTTCGCCCAGTCCCACCCGGTGGTGCCGGTGGGCATCCTCGTCAGCGCCGCCGTCGACGCCGGGCTGCGCGACGCGGCGCGCGCGCTGGGCATCGGGAGCGTGCTGGAGAAGCCGGTGTCGCAGTCGCCCCTGCACGATCACCTGCTGCAGCGCCTGCACGACCGCGCGCCGCCTGTGCGCGAGCGGCGGCGCGAATCGCTGGCCGAACGCGCGCTGCTCGAGCACCAGGGCGGCGCGCGCGTGCTGCTGGCCGAGGACAGCCCGGTGAACCAGGAGGTGGCCGGCGAACTGCTGCGCCTGGCCGGCCCTGCAGGTGGAGATCGCCGAGACCGGGCGCGAGGCGATCGAGATGGCGGCCCGGGCGCACTACGACCTGGTGCTGATGGACGTGCAGATGCCCGAACTCGACGGCCTGACCACCCCCGCGAGATCCGCCGCCTGCCCGGCCTGGACCGCCTGCCGATCGTCGCGATGACCGCCAACGCCTACGGCGAAGACCGCGCCGATTGCCTCGCCGCCGGCATGAACGACCACGTCGCCAAGCCGGTGGATCCGCCGGCGTTGTATGCGACCTTGTTGCGGTGGCTGGAGGGGCGGCGGGGGTGAGGGGGCCTGACGCACGCGCCCGCGTCTTCATCCCGTTCGACTCGTGCTTGTCGTTCTTTTGGATGGGGCCGACCGGTACGGCCATCTCGGTAGTCCACGGCGCGACGCGCCACCTGCGACGCATGAAGCGCTCGCTGGGTTCGGTCGTCTGCTGGCGACCCTTCAGCGACATCGGCTGTCGGCCGATGCCGCCCCGATGCCATGCCCGCGGGCGGAGTCACTTGCCGACGCAGAGCGCTTCGAGCGCGGCCCGGTGGCGGACGATGTAGAACCCGTTCTGGTGGCTCAAGTGGCCGGCCGCCATGAGCGCCGCCAGCGCGCGGTTCACGTTTTCGCGCGACGCGCCGACGATCGAGCCGAGTGTTGCCTGCGACAGCCTCACCGGGATGCGAAGGCCATCCTGGGTGGCCTCGCTGTGCTCGACGGCCAGGCGCAACAGTGCCTGCGCGACACGCCCGCGGATCTCCTCGTGTGCCACGTCGAACAGCGTTCGGCCGACCCGGCGTGCCACGAGACTGAGGTGCTCGAACATTCGGCGCATCGCCGGCGGGTTGTGCGTGAAGAAATCCAGCAGCGGCTCGCGGGCGATCTTCACCACCTCGCTGGGCGCCATGGCCTCGGCGCTGGCACTGCGCAGGCCGCTCGGGTCGAACACGCCCACCTGCCCGAAGAGATCGCCGGGCAGCGCCAGCGTGAAGATGAGCTCGGAGCCGTCGCGGCCGGTGGTGTACTGCTTGAGCTGGCCGTCGGCGACCACGAAGAGCGCATCGGCCTGGTCACCCTCGGCGAACGCGAGTTCGCCGCGCGCAAGGCAGAGCATGCGCGCGGCCGGCAGCAGCGTGGCGATGCGCTCGCGCGAAAGGTCTCCGAAGACCGCGGTCTGGAGCAGTGCGTCGGTCGGCGTCACGCCGACACGATACGCGCCCTAGGTCGGCGCGGGGAGGATGTTCTGGTTGGACCGGAACAGGTTGTCCGGGTCGAGGGCGCGCTTGAGCGCAGCGAGCCGACGGTACTTGGCGTCCCCGAACGCGGCGCGCACGCGGCCGCCGTCGGCGTCGCTGACGAAGTTGAGCGACACGTGGCCGGCCGCCCAAGGAGCCAGCGCGCGCTCGGTGTCTTTCACCCAGGCGATGTGCCGGGCATCGTCGCCGCCCTCCCAACTGCCATAGCAGTGCGCCTGCCACGGTGCCGTGCGTCCCCCCAGCGGCGTGGCATCCTCGGGCACCGCAGCGATCGCATGGCCGCCGGGCTGAAGGATGATGGTCGAGAACGGCGACGTCGTGCGGTTCGCGCATGCCACCAGCGTCTCGATGGTGTCGTCGTCGAGTGCGCACAGGTTGTCCGAACGCCAGTACTGCCTGCGCCCGAACGGGTTCGCGGCGTCGACGAGGGACTGCAGCGCACAGTACGGCATCGGCTGCACCAGGTCGGCCGCCGGCACGACGACGTGGCGCAGGCGGTCGATCCACGCCTGGCCGCGCGCGTGTTCGCCGAACCAGGCGACGATCACGCCGAGCGCGGGCTGCAGGCGCAGCGCCTGCGGGACGAACGGCGCCGGCGGTGCCACCAGAAAGACGAGGCCGCCGCCGAGCTCCGGCGGCCCATCGCGCAGCAGATCCCGGTACGCGCGGCACACCAAGGTCGCGTCGGCGCGCGAGAACAGCAGCATGCCGCCCAGCACGATGGGCCCGACCGGGTGAAGCGCGAGTTCGAACTCGGTGACGACGCCGAAGTTGCCGCCCCCGCCCTTGAGACCCCAGAACAACTCGGCGTTCTCGGCTGCGCTGGCGTGGAGCAGCCGGCCGTCGGCGGTGACCACGTCGGCCGAGAGCAGGTTGTCGCACGCCAGTCCGTGCAGCCGCTCGAGCCAGCCACTGCCGCTGCCGAGAATGAACCCGGATACGCCGGTGCTGGTGACGCGCCCACCGGTGGTGGCCAGGCCGAAGGCCTGCGTCTCGCGATCCAGTTCGCCCCAGGTGAGCCCGGCTTGCGCGCGCACGCACCGCGCGGCGGGGGCCACGCACACGCCCTTCATCGGCCCCAGGTCCAGCAGCAGACCGCCTTCGATGGTGGAGTAGCCCGCCACCGAGTGGCCGCCACCGCGCACCGCGAGTGGAATGCGGGACTCGCGTGCAAAGTTGACCGCGGCAATGACGTCGGCCGCGCCTGTCGCGCGCGCGATCGCCAGAGGTCGGCGATCGAACGCGGCGTTGAAGGCGGCCCTGGCGGCATCGAAGCGCGCGCCGTCGGCCGGGATGAGCAACTCGCCGCGCAGACGCGCGCGAAGTGAGGCTAGTTCGACCATGCAGGGCAGCGTAGCCACCGGCGGCACAGCACGCAGTGCCGTGCGTCACACATTTCACATGGCCACGCGCTACCCCGGTTCCGTTTCGCGCGACCGGACACTGCCGTACGCCGTCGGCGACGATGTTCGGCTCGGCCTGGCGACAAGATCAACGCAACGCCGGGCCACGAGCGGGGCCATCCCCAGGCGCTCCGGGCGCCGTGCTGCGTGTTGCCAAGGGCAGCTCATGGCCGCGACTTCCTGTTCGCGGTCAGAGCTGACAGGAGCCATTCGATCCGTCGCGGACCGAACGGCCGGTCCTCAAGGCAACGAGCTCAACATCTCGACCCGCTGCCGACGTAGCCTCTGTAGACCCGCGAGCCACAAAGCGGTCCATGAGTGGGTCGCTAAGTGAACGCCATCGGCGAATTGCTGGGGGCGTTGCCACGCGGAGGTCCCTGCCAAACCCCCTCAGCGCGAAGCTAGGCCTGAGCGGATGCACCCGCAGTCAGGTCCAGCAGAACACGCCCGCCCGCGCCCTGCTCCACTTGCTCGTGGGCCAGCGCGATGTCTTGCAGCGGCAGCCACGCTGCGACGGTCGCGCGCAAGCGACCTTCGAGCAGCGCGGCCGTCAGTTCGCGCGCGGCCTCTGCCTTCACCGCCGGCGGGAAGTCGTCGCTCCCCAGCAGACGCAGCGAGACGTCGGCGAAGGCCAGTTTCCAGTAGGGGATGTCGGGGCGGTCGGTGGACGAGTAGTAGGCGCTGATGACGCCGCCGGTGGCAATAACCTGAGCATCGACGTCGATGTGCGCGGCGAAGTCGACCTCGGCGACGCGATGCACGCCCCCAGGGGCGGCATCGCGGATCTGCTCCACCAGTGCAGGGTCGTCGGCCAGCCAGGCCTCGGCTGCGCCCATCGCACGCACGGCTTGCAACTGTTCCGCACGCCGCACCACGGCGAGCACGCGCGCGCCGGCACGGTGGGCCATCTGCAGGGCCACCGCGCCCACGCCCGACGCGGCACCCCACACCAACACGTCGAGCCCGGCCACCGGGCCAGCGGCAAACACGGCGCGATGGCCGGTGATGCCGGCAATGCCCAGGCACGCGGCCTGTTCGAGCAGCGAGGTTTGCTGGCCCGCCGCCTGGGGCAGGGGCACGGCCAACTCAGCGGGCACAACGACGAACTCGGCTGCGGTGCCGAAGGCTCGATACGACTGGGCGCCATAGCACCAGACCGTCTCGCCGACACGCGCGGCCGGCACGCCCGCGCCCACCGCGTCGATGACCCCGGCGCCGTCGCTGTGGGGCACGACGCGCGGGTATGGCATCGGCGAACCTTGCCAGCCGCTGCGCTTCTTCACGTCGCCGGGGTTGATGCCGGAAAAGGCCAGTCGGATGCGTACCTCGCCTTCACCGGGCGACGGCTGGGGCATCTCGCCAACGACCAGCACATCGCTCGCCGGCCCTCTTCGCTCATACCAGGCTGCTCGCATGATGGGCCTGTCGCTCCACGGTGGCGGCGAGGTCGGCGGGATCGATCACGCCCACCAGCTTGCCGAAGACACGATTGTGTTCGAGGTCCGCATGAGCGCGCGGGATGTCGTCCAGCGTGTAGGTGTGCAGCGGTCCGATGGCCAGTTCGCCTGCGGCCAGGCGGTCAAGATAGGTCTGCAGCACCGGCGCCGGCAGGTCAGCGGCACCGCCGGCGTAGGCCGTGAGCCTGACGCCGCGCGGGATGTAGTCGATGGGGTAGAACTTGTCCACCGTCCAGCGGTTGGACAGCATGCCGGTGAAACACACCGTGCCGTGCACGCGTGTGGCGCGCAAGGTGTCGGGCAGGGTTGGTGTGCCCACCAATTCGAGTGCAGCGTCCACGCCTGCGGGCACGATGGCGCGCACGGCCGAGGCAATCTGCCCGTCGTCGACGATCACGTGGTCAACACCCTGGGCGCGCAGCGCCGCGGCCCGCTCGGGCTGGCGCGTCGTGGCCAGCACCTTGGCGCCGCGGTCCTTGGCCATTGTCGCCGCAGCCAGGCCGAGCGCCGACGTGCCGCCGCGGATGAGCAGTGTCTGGCCAGGCTGCAAATCCAGGCCGATGTCGAGGGAGCCGTAGGCCGTCTGCAGCGTTTCCGGGACGGCGCCGAGCACGGCCCAAGGCAGCGCAGACGCGAAAGGAATCACCTGACTGCGCGGGACCACGACGTGCTCGGCATAGCCGCCATCGAAGACGCGGCCCATGCCACCCAGCATCGTGGCGACCTGCTGGCCGAGAACGAGGCCGCCGTCGCTTTCGCCTTCGGGCAGTTCGTCGACCACGCCCACCGCCTCGATGCCCAGCACGCGCGGAAACGAGACGCCCTGCGACAGCCCCAGCCGCGTGTGCAGTTCGGAGCGGTTTGAGCTGCCCCCCGTTTTTCGTCTTCCAGGCGCCGATGGTTAGCATCGAGACCTGAAGGACGAGAAGTGAAGAAGATACCGAAGCAGGAGTACACGGCCGAGTTCAAGGAGCAGGCCGTCAAGCACGCCCAGGCGGTGGG
>JBGAMJ010000083.1:0-23795 GCA_044223035.1 Piscinibacter sp. | reverse complement strand
GACGCTGATCACCGCGCTGGGCACCGGTATCGGCAAGGGTTCGGGCGGCGACGACTTCAACGTCGAAAAGCTGCGCTACCACCGCATCATCATCATGACCGACGCCGACGTCGACGGCGCCCACATCCGCACCCTGCTGCTGACCTTCTTCTATCGCCAGATGCCCGAGCTGGTGGAGCGCGGGCACATCTACATCGCGCAGCCGCCGCTCTACAAGGTCAAGCTCGGCCGCGACGAGCAGTACCTGAAGGACGGCACCGAGCTCGACGCCTACCTGCTGCGCGTGGCGTTGCGAGACGCCAAGCTCGAGACCGGCGTCGAAGGCGCCGCCGTGCTGCAGGGCGACGCGCTGGAGGCGCTGGCGCGCCAGTACGTGCTGGCCAACCACGTGGTCGAGCGGCTGTCGAACTGGATGGACGTGGAGGCCCTGCGCGCGCTCGCCAACGGGCTGGTGCTCGACCTCGACACGCTCGAAGCCGCCGAGCTGTCAGCCCGCGGGCTGGCATCGGCACTGCACGACGCGCAGGTGAGCGCCGAGTACGACGCCCGCACCGACAAGCACATCCTGCGCATCGGCCGCATGCACCACGGCAACGTCAAGAGCAGCGTGATCACCGCTGACTTCCTGCACGGCGCCGACCACGAAGCCCTGAGCACCGCCGGCCGCACCTTCAAGGGCCTGGTCAGCGCCGACGCCGTCGTCAAGCGCGGCGAAGGCGAGAAGCAGAAGGAAGCCAAGGTCAGCGACTTCCGCCAGGCCATGGCCTGGCTGATGCAGCAAGCCGAATCCGCCGTCGGCCGCCAGCGCTACAAGGGCCTGGGCGAGATGAACCCGGAGCAGCTCTGGGAGACCACGATGGACCCCGCCGTCCGCCGGCTCCTGCGGGTGCAGGTGGACGACGCGATCGAGGCGGATCGGGTGTTCACGATGCTGATGGGGGATGAGGTGGAGCCGCGACGGGACTTCATCGAGGCCAATGCGTTGCGGGCGGGGAATATCGACGTGTGATCTTGTGTGCCGACCCGCGGTGGCGGTGCATCTTGGAACCACACGGAACAACGGTGTTGGATCGACACGATGCCAGAACGTGTCGATAGATTGTCAAATCATCGACACGTTCTGGCATCATGTCGATCGGACGGACACATCCCACCGGATAGGTCGATCGCAGGCTCGTCCATCGACATATGGCTTTCGACCCATCAAGGCCCTACAACGACCTGCCCGCGCTTCCGCCGAAGGTCGACGTGGAGTCGCGATCCGTTCTCAAGGCATGCATCTCGGCGCGGGCCGCTGTGGCGGAGTTGAAGGCGGCTGGGCAACTGATCCCGAACCAAGGGGTGCTCGTCAACTCGATTCCGCTGCTCGAAGCCCAGGCGAGCAGCGAGATCGAGAACATCGTGACCACCACGGATCAGATGTTCCTGTTCGACGGCGTCAGCGAAGGCGAGGTGGATCCGGCCACCAAGGAGGCCTTGCGCTACCGAACAGCCCTGTGGGAGGGCTATGAGGCGCTCGAGACGCGACCCCTGTCCACGAACACGGCCGTGCAGATCTGTCGTGCGATCAAGGGGGTGGACATGGACGTGCGCAAGACGCCCGGCACCACCCTCACCAACGACCGCACCCGGCAGATCATCTACACCCCGCCCGAAGGCGAAGGACTGCTCCGCGAGAAGCTGGCCAATTGGGAGCACTGGATGCATGGCACCCTGCCGGGCGCTGCGGAAATCGATCCGCTCGTGCGCATGGCGGTGGGCCACTATCAGTTCGAGGCCATCCATCCGTTCACCGACGGCAACGGCCGCACAGGGCGCGTCCTCAATCTGCTCTACCTTGTCGAGCAAGGATTGCTCGACATCCCGGTGCTCTATCTCAGCCGCCACATCCTGCGCCACAAGGCCGACTACTACAGCGGGCTGCAATCGATCACCGAGACGGGTGCCTGGGAGCCCTGGCTGTTGTACATGCTGGGCGGCGTGACCGAGACGGCCCGCTGGACCATGAACAAGATCGTCGCCGTACGACATCTCCTCGAGGAGACGACCGAACGGATACGGCGAGACGCCGCACAGATCTACTCTCGCGAACTGGCTGAACTCGTGTTCGTGAGGCCCTATTGCCGAATCGCGCACGTCGTGGGCGCAGGGCTGGCCAAGCGCCAGACCGCAAGTACCTATCTCAAGGAGCTCGCGGCCATCGGCATCCTGCGCGAGCACAAGATCGGACGGGAAAAGATCTTCCTCAATCCCGCATTCATCGATCTCCTCAAGCGAGACTGAACGAGGCAGGGCGCGAATGCCGAACGGAAGGACAGGCTCAGCCCACTGATGCTCGTGCGACGCGCTGTGACGTGCGCCCGAAGGCGCCTGCGCCCGGGCTTTGGCTCCTCAATCCGCCTTCGCCCCCGAAGCCTTCACCACCGGCCCCCATTTCGCGATCTCCGCGTCGATGAAGCTGCCGTACTCCGCCGGTGACATCGTCGTCGCCACCGCGCCGAGTTCGGCCAGGCGGTCCTGCACGTCCTTGGACGACAGCACCTTGTTCACCTCGGCATTCAGCTTCGCGACGATCTCCGGCGGCGTCTTCGGCGGGGCGTTGAGGGCGAACCAGGACTGGACGTCGTAGCCTGGCAGGCCGGATTCGGCGATGGTCGGCACGTCGGGCAGCGCGGGCGAGCGCTTGGCGCTGGTGACGGCGATGGCGCGCAGCTTGCCGCCCTTGACCTGCGGCAGGGCCGAGGGCAGGTTGTCGAACATGCTCTGGACCTGGCCGCCGACCAGGTCGCTCACGGCCGGGCCGCTGCCGCGGTAGGGCACGTGCAGCAGGTCGACCTTGGCCATCACCTTGAACAGCTCGCCGGAGAGGTGGATCGACGAGCCGTTGCCCGACGAGGCGAAGCTCAGCTTGCCCGGGTGGGCCTTGGCGTAGGCGATGTACTCCGGCACCGTCTTCACCGGCAGGCCCGGATGCACGACGAGCAGGTTGGGCACCTTCGCGAACATCGCGACCGGCACCATGCCTTTGGCAAAGTCGTATCCGGGGTTCGGATACAGGCTCATGTTGATCGTGTTGGCGACGGAGCTGGCGTAGAGCGTGTAGCCGTCCGGGTCGGCCTTGGCAACGGCCTGGGCGCCGAGGTTGCTGCCGGCGCCGGAGCGGTTGTCGACGATGAACTGCTGGCCCATCGAGGCCGAGAGCTTCTGCGCGATCACGCGCGCGATCACGTCCGTCGTGCCGCCGGGGGCAAAGCCGACGATGAGCTTCACCGGCTTGCTGGGGTACGGGCTGTCGGCGTGGGCGGCGGGGGACGCGGTGGCAGCCGCGAGGGCGAGCGCCAGGCTCGCGGCGAGGGGGTTGGTGCGTGACATGCTGTCTCCGTGACGCGCCCGGCCCGGCCGGCGCCGTGGCGGCACCGCAGCCCTCCGAATCGCGGGCGCATTATGGAGACGGCGGCCCCGGGCGACTGCGCCGCGGCGTGCCTCGTATTCCCGTGGTCGCGACGCCGGACCACCGCCGCGGCTCACCGGCCGACAAGGCCGATGGCTGGCGCCGGCAGCGGGTCACCGGCATCGCCTTCCCGGCGCTCCGAGGCCGGGCGTCGGGCCGGCCTCGGCGGCTAGCGGCCGATCCTGGCGACGAGGCCGAGCGCGGCCATCGCCACGCTGGCGACGGCCGCGCCGGTCAGCGCGGACGCCCAGGCCGGGCCGCCGCCCAGCCGGTGGACCGTGGCGCCGGCCGCGCGCGCGGGGGCAGCGGCGCGGCGGGATGGCCGGCGTGCCGGCAACAGGGCCGACAGGCGAAAGCCGCTTCGGGTGGGGATCACTTGCATCGTCGACATCGCGGGCTCCAGCGGCAGGGGCGTGCCGCGGCGGATGCGCGGCAGGGCTGCGGACGGGATTTCCGCAGGCTCTGCAGGGATCCTCGGCGTCGCGCGTTGCAACTTGATGGCAGGCGGCAGGGAATCGGGTTTCGTTTGTAGCGTCGTCGTACCGGCACCACGCTCGACGGCGCGGCTCCCGTCAGTGGCATCCGCATCCGCATCCGCAGCCGCAGCCGCAGCGCCAGCGTCAGCGCCAGTGCCAGTGCCAGCGCCCGGCGGCCCGCGCCCCGTCAACGACCGAAGCTCACCCCGCCAGCCGCGCCGGCAGCGCGATCCCCTCCGCCCGCGCCACGCGCTCCAGCGCTTCCTCGAACTGCGTGCGGGCGGTGCCGGCCACGCGGTGCAGGTAGTCGTGCAGCGCCGCGTCCTCCGGGTGGCGGTTCTCGCAGTCGCCGCTGTAGGTCTCGAACTGCGCGATCAGCGTGACCAGCTCGGCCAGGTGGCGCGGGCATTCGCAGGCCATCACCGGCGACCGGGCGGTGATGTCGGCCAGCGCTTCGTCATCGAAGCGGCGCGGCGCGATCACGCCCGCCACGGGCATCGGGAGACCCGCGTCGTCGCCGGGGTCGGGCAGCTCGGGTGGCGCGGTGGCCAGGCCCTGCAGCGCGGCTTCGAGCAGCGTGCCGAGGTCGGCGTCGGACATCGGCCCGCGCCGCAGCAGCACGCCGGCGTCGCGCAGCGCCTGCGTGCTGCGCTCGGTGCCGAAGCCGTAGAACACGACGACGCGCTGCGCCTGCAGCCGCTGCGCCAGCGCCAGCACGCCGGCCTGCGATTCGGGCTGCAGCGACGCGATCTGCACCAGCAGCAGCGCCGCGGTGGGCGCGCGCGGATGGGCTGCCGCGGCCGTGGCCGGCGCCGTCCCGGTGTCGGACTCGGTGTCGGCTGCCGACGACGCGGCGGCGCTGTCCAGATCGTCGTATTCGGCGGCCCAGCGCAGCCCGGTCGCCAGCACCGCACGCTGCATCGCCGGGCCGCGCAGCCGACGGGCCAGCCCGCGGCCGACCACCGCCACCAACGGCGGCCGCGCACTGCCCGCGGCCTCGCCGCCGGCCGAATGGGCACTCGCAAGACGCGGCACCGGCAATGCCGCGCCCGGCGCCGGCCGCGTGCGCGCGTGCAGCGCCGACACCTCGCGCAGCCGCGCCAGCGGCAGTGCCGCCAGCGAACCGATCGCATGTCCCTGGTCGACGAGCTGCTTGAGCAGCGCGAGCCGCTCCACGTCGACCTTCGAGTACAGCCGGTGGCCGGTGTCCGTCTGCGGCGGCGCGACGACGCGGTAGCGCAGCTCCCACACGCGCAGCGTCGACACCGGAATGCCCGTCATCCGGGCGACCGCGCCGCTGCGGTAGCGCGGCGCCGGCGATTCGTCGGGAGACGCGGTGGCGATCTGGGGGTCGTCTTTGGCAACGCTCATGGTGGTGGGTGTGCTCTTGTTGAAATGCTTTTGTAGCGTATTAGTGTATTCAAGATATCGACATTCAGCCGATATCGGCGATGCCTTTGGTTCAAGGATGAGACGATACCGTTTCAACGTCGCCCCACGCCCCACCATGTCTTCTCGCCCACCGCTGCCCGATCGACCGGCCGCGCCGCATGTGCGGCGGCTGGTGATCGTGCTCGGCGACCAGCTCGATGGCGAGTCGTCCGCCTTCGACGGCTTCGATCCACAGCAGGACCGGGTCTGGATGGCCGAAGTGTCGGAGGAATCGACGCACGTCTGGTCCAGCCAGCCGCGCATCGCACTGTTCCTGTCGGCCATGCGGCACTTTGCGCAGGCGATCGAGGCGCGCGGCTGGCCGCTGGACTACCGCCGGCTCGACGACGCCGGCAACCGCGGCACGCTGGCCGCGGAGCTGGCGGCGGCGATCGGGGCGCACCGCCCCCAGTCGCTGGTGCTGACGGCGCCGGGCGACTGGCGGGTGCTGCAGTCGCTGCGTACGGTGGCGCGCCAGGCCGGTTTGCCGCTGGACCTGCGGGACGACCGGCACTTCTTCGCCACGATCCGCGAGTTCGCGGCCCACGCCGCCGGCCGCAAGCAGCTCCGCCAGGAGCTCTGGTACCGCGAGCTGCGCCTGAAGACCGGCGTGCTGATGGACGGCCCGGGCGGTACCCGGCCGGTCGGCGGGCAGTGGAACTTCGACGCCGACAACCGCGAGTCCTTCGGCCGCGGCGGCCCCGGCCTGCTGCCGCCTCCGCCGCGCTTCGCCCCCGATGCGCTCACGCGCGAGGTGCTGGCGCTGGTGCGCGAGCGCTTCGGAGACCACCCGGGGTCGCTGGCGAGCTTCGCGTGGCCGGTGACGCGTGACCAGGCGCTGCAGGCGCTGGACGCGTTCATCGTGCAGCGCCTGCCGGACTTCGGCGCCACGCAGGACGCGATGTGGCCGGGAGAGCCCTGGCTCTACCACTCGCTGCTGTCGTCGTCGCTGAACCTGAAGCTGCTGAACCCGCGCGAGGTGGTCGCCGCGGCCGAGCGCGCGTGGCGCGAGGGCCGCGCGCCGCTGGCGAGCGTCGAGGGCTTCATCCGCCAGATCCTCGGCTGGCGCGAGTATGTGCGTGGCATCTACTGGACGCGCATGCCGGGCTACGCCCAGCTCAACGAGCTCGACGCCTTCGAGCCGCTGCCCGCCTTCTTCTGGACCGGCGAGACCGACATGGCCTGCCTGCACGACGCGCTGTCGCAGACGCTGCAGCACGGATACGCCCACCACATCCAGCGGCTGATGGTGATCGGCCTGTACGCGCTGCTGCTCGGCGTGGCGCCGCGCCAGGTGCATGCCTGGTACCTGAGCGTGTATGTGGACGCGGTCGAATGGGTCGAGCTGCCGAACACGCTTGGCATGAGCCAGTTCGCCGACGGCGGCCTGATGGCGAGCAAACCCTACGTGGCGAGCGGCCGCTACATCGAGCGCATGGGCGGCCATTGCGCCGGCTGCCGCTACGACCCGGCGCTCGCCGTCGGCGACCGCGCCTGCCCCTACACCACGCTGTACTGGGATTTCCTCGGCCGCCACGAGGCCCGGCTGGCGAAGAACTCGCGCATGTCGATGCAACTGAAGAAGAACCTGCACCGGCTCGATGCCGCCACCCGCGGCGCGATCGCCCAACGGGTTGCCGCCTGGCGCGGGCACCGCGCCGCCGCGGCGCCGCTGGAGGCTGCGGCTTGACGAGCTCCGACGACGACTGACGACGCCCCATCCCCGCCATCCCCCACCCATGTCCGACCACTCCGACTTCCCACCCACCCCGCAGGCCGCGCGCGAACGCCTCGCCGCCGCCCAGCCCGACGCGTACGCCCGCACGCGCAACGCGCTGGACGGCGCGGTGACGCGCGTGTCGCCCTACCTCACCCACGGCTTCGTGACGTTGCCCGAGGTGCTGGCCGAGATCGCCTCGCGCCACCGGCTGGACGTGCAGCACAAGTTCGTCTTCGAGCTGGGCTGGCGCGAATACTTCCAGCATGTCTGGGCGCGGCGCGGCGACGCCATCCTCGATTCGCTGCACGCCGGCCCGTTGCCCGACGACGCCTTTGCCCGCGAGCTGCCGCCCGACCTGCGCGAGGGCCGCACCGGCGTGCCGGTGATCGACCAGGCCGTGCGCACGCTCTACGCCACCGGCTACCTGCACAACCACGCCCGCATGTGGCTCGCGAGCTACGCGGTGCACCTGCGCAAGCTGCACTGGCGCGCCGGTGCCGACTGGATGTTCGGCCACCTGCTCGATGGCGACCTCGCCAGCAACCACCTGAGCTGGCAATGGGTGGCCGGCACCGCCAGCAGCAAGCCCTACCTGTTCAACGCCGACAACGTCGAGCGTTACGCGCCGGCGGCCTGGCACAGCCGCGGCAGCGTGGTCGACGTCAGCTACGACACGCTCGAGCGCATCGCCCGCACGCCGGGCGCCGTCGGCCTGCCGCCGGTCGGACGGACGGAGGACGGTGTCGCCGAGCCGGCGCTGTCGTCCGAGCCGCCGCCAGCGCTCGCCGGCCGCTGGGCCGAGCCGGCCGCCGCGGCCGAGGCGCTGCGCGGGCGCGACGTCTGGCTGGTGCATCCCTGGCTGCTCGGCGATCCGCCGGCCGACCTGCCCGCCGGCACCTGCCGCGTCGCCGTCTGGCCCGGCGCGCTGCTGGGCGGCCGGCCGTGGAGCGGCCGCCGCCACGGCTTCGTCGGCGCGCGGATGGCCGCGCTGGCGGACGTGGCGCTGCACGGCGATGCCGGCGCGATCGCCCATGCTCTCGCCGGCGCGCGCAGCGTGCAGACGCGTGACGACCGGCACCTGGCGGCCGCGCTGCACGCCTGGAGCGGGCGGCTGCCCGGGCTGCAGGTGCGGCCGGCGCCGCGGCTCTTCCCGGCCGTCGACCACGCCTGCGATTCGTTCTCGCAGTGGTGGAACCGTTGCACGCGCGGGCTGCGCGAACCGGCGTCGCTGCCCGGGCTGGCGGCCGGCGTGGCGGCGGGCGTGCTGCCCGCGCCGCTGCCGGCGCCGCCCCTGCCGCCGGCTGCGGCCGTGGCGACCGTTCCCTCCGCCTCCGCACTGTCGGCGCCGTCGTCCGCCAGCCCGTCTACCCCATCGTCGTCAACCGGGCCCTGGCCCGCAGGAGCCCCCCATGTCCACACAGACCCTCGCGCTGGTGACCGGCGCCCGAGGTGGCATCGGTCGTGAACTGGTTGCGCGGCTGCGCGCCGCCGGCCACCGTGTCGCCGCCGTCGGGCGCGATGCCCAGGCGCTGAACGAGGTCGACTGCGATCTGCGCATCGCCGCCGACACCACCGATCCGGCCGGCGCCGCACTGGCGATCGCCGCCTGCATCGAAGGGCTCGGCGACGCGCCGACCTGTCTCGCCCACTGCGTCGGCAGCACGCTGATCGCGCCGTTGCACCGCACGCGGCCGGAGGTCTGCCGGGAGGTGATGCGCGTCAACCTGGACAGCGCGTTCCACGTGCTCGCGGCCTGGGTCGAGGCGCTGCGGGTGCGCCAGCAGACGGGTGCCGCGGTGTTCGCGAGTTCGGTGGTCGCGCGCATCGGCGTCGCCAACCACGAGGCGATCGCGGCGGCCAAGGGCGGCGTCGAGGCGCTGGTGCGCAGCGCCGCTGCCACCTACGCGCCGCTCGGCCTGCGCATCAACGCCGTCGCCCCCGGCATGACCGACACGCCGATGACGGCCGGCATGCTGAAGATGGACGCGATGCGCGAGGCCGCCGGCCGCCAGTACCCGCTCGGCGGCGTGCAGCAGGCCGCCGAGGTGGCCGACGTGATGGCCTGGCTGCTCGGCCCCGGCGCTGCACGCATCACCGGGCAGGTGATCCCGGTGGATGGCGGGTTCACGCAGGTGCGGCCGCTGGTGAAGTGAACGGGGGAGGCGCGGGCCGACGGGCTTCGGTTCGCGGCCGGGAGGCGCGTGGCGCGTTGCGACGAAACGCGGCGCGGTAGCGCTGAGCATCCAGCGCGGTGCGGGACCCGGCATTGCGGCAACGCGGCGACGGCGGCGCGAGGACAATGCGGGGGCCGCGGCGCGGCGCGGTGCGGTGCGGCTCCGTGCGTCGCTGCTACGGCGGAGCGTCGCGCGCATCGGATTCCGCGCCACCCACGGCGTACCGTCTCGCGCCGCTCCTCCGCTCCCGCGCTCCCTCGCTTTCGCCCCCAGCCTTCGCCCCGTGTCCATGCCCGAATCCGACCTCGATGCCGGCGTCGCCGATGCCGCCGTCGACCGCTTCCTCGACGAGGTCGCGCGTCACGCCCGGGCGGAGACGCTGACCCGCCTGCTGCTGACCAAGCCGCGGGGCGGGGAAGCGGACCCGGTGCGCGTTGCGGTGCGCTCGTTGCGCCTGCACGGCGAGCCCCGGCTGTCCTTCGTGCACACCGAGCGCACGCGCGACCTGACGCACAACCACGCCGTCGCCGACGGGCTGGCGCGCATCGCCGACCTGCTGCGCACGCGCTTCGCCCATGGCCACCTGTGGGCGGGCGGCGCGCAGTGGGAGCTGCGGATCGGCAAGCGTGGGCGCGCGACGATGCAACGCGTGGCGGCGCCAGCCGACACCGCATCCACCGGAGATGCCGGGCGCGCCGCGCAGGCCGGCATGGCACACGCCGGATCTGCCCCAGCCGAGAGCGGGCAAGCCGAGAGCTCTCAAGCCGAGCAAGCACCGGCCGGCCCTGCCGCCCCGCCCCCGCACGACCGCGCCAAGCACCGCGCGATCGGCCTCGACCGGCCCTTCCTCGCGGCGCTCGGCGTCACCGATGCGCAGCAGCGCCTGATCCCGGCGATGGCGCGCAAGTACCGGCAGATCAACAAGTTCATCGAGGTGCTCGGCCACGCCATCGACGAGGCGGCGCTGCCGCCGGGTGCGCCGGTGCGCGTCGCCGATTTCGGCTCCGGCAAGGGCTACCTGACCTTCGCGGTGCACGACCACCTGACGCGCACGCTCGGCCGCGAGGCGCGGGTCACCGGCGTGGAGCTGCGGCCGGACATGGTGGCGCTGTGCGAATCCGCCGCGCGGCGCCTGAACCTCGACGGGCTGCACTTCGAGCTCGGCGACGTGCGCGAGCGCGCGCCAGAGCCGGTCGACGTGATGATCGCGCTGCACGCCTGCGACACCGCCACCGACCACGCGATCCACCACGGCATCCGCGCGGGCGCGGCCATCGTGATGTGCTCGCCGTGCTGCCACAAGCAGCTTCGGCCGCAGATGTGCTGCCCGCGCCCGCTGCACGGCATGCTGCAGCACGGCATCCACCTCGGCCAGCAGGCCGAGATGGTGACCGACAGCCTGCGCGCGCTGCTGCTCGAGGCGCAGGGCTACCGCACCCAGGTGTTCGAGTTCGTCGCGCTCGAGCACACCAGCAAGAACAAGATGATCCTGGCGGTGAAGCGGCCCGAGGCACGCGCCGCGCATTCCGACAGGCGCGAAGCCGCGCTGGCCCAGGTGCGCGAGATCAAGGACTTCTACGGCATCCGCGAGCACGCGCTCGAAGTGCTGCTGGCCGCGGACGCCGCGGTGTAGTTCAGCGGTCCCAGTGCCCCGGCGCCAGCCGCCAGCGGCCGCCGTACGGCTGCCAGTGGTGCGGCACCCAGTGGTAGCCCGGCCGTCCCGGCGACCAGCGGCCCGGCACCCAGGCATAACGCCCGTACGACCAGCCCCAGTAGCCGCCGATCCAGACGTAGCCCGGATACGGCGCGACGCCGATCACCTCGGCCTGCGGTGCCGGAGGCGCCACCCCCACCTCCGCCTCGTACGGCCCGATCGGCGCGATCACGCAGCCGCCCAGCAGCGCGAGGCAGGCTGCGCCGGCGAGCGCGGCGCGCGCGGCGCGGGCCGGGAACGGCGTCCGCCGGGCTGCCCGCAGGCCGGGCTCCGCGGCATCGCGGGCCGCGGCGGGTCGGGCGACCGCCTCGACGGTGGACCGATCGACAAGAACCGGCAACGATGAATCCATGGCGTTCTCCCGCGGGCAACACGGCCCGCCGTCTCCAGCCAACGGCCCGGCGCTGCGTCGCGCCGACCCGCCACGCGGTAAAGAACGGTGTCCGAGGCGTCACCACGTGTCACCGGGCGCCACGAACGCCCGCCTATGATCCCGGCCCATGTCCCCGCGGCTCCCGATGTTCCCGATGCCCGGCCACCTTGCCGGACTGGCCCGTGCGGCCGGGCGCTGGCTGGGCGGGTGGTGGCGGGTGGTGCACCTGGGGGCGCTGCTGCTGGCGCTGGCCTTGTCGCCGTCGAGCTACACGCGCGAGCGGCGGCAGGCGCTGGCGCGGCATCTGGTGGCCGGCACCGCGCCGGCGCTGCTGCCGTTCCTGCTGATGGCCACGCTGATCAGCGTGGTGCTGATCCGCATCGTCGTCGTCACCGCGATCAGCTACGGCCTGTCGCAGTACGCGCTGGAGATGGTGGTGCGCGTGCTGGTGCTGGAGTTGATCCCGCTGACCGCCGCGCTGTTCGCCGCGCTGGACTGCACCTTTCCGCAGGCGGCCGAGGTGGCGCGGCTGCGCGCCCGCGGCGAGTGGGACGAGGCGGAGCGCGCCGGCCGCGACCCGCTGCGCACCGAAGCGCTGCCGCGCGTCGGCGCCGGCGTGTTCTGCGCGCTGATGCTGGCGTCGCTGAGCAGCGTGGTGGCGCTGGTCGTGAGCTACCTGACGGTGTACGGTTTCAGCGACGCCGGTTTCGCCGCCTACACCCGCACCGTCGGCCAGGTGTTCAACCCGGCGGTGTCGCTGATCTTCGGGCTGAAGATCGTGCTGCTCGGCGCCGCGGTCGCGCTGCTGCCGCTGGCGGCGGTGCTCGACGAGACGCCGCGCCGCGCCGCGCGCACCAGCGTCGAGCTGCAGGGCCTGCTGCGGCTGTTCGTCGTGATCCTGCTGATCGAGGCGGCATCGCTGGTCGGCAACTACTACTGAAACGCCCGCACGAACGCCCGCACGAACGCCCGCACGAACGCCCGCACGAACGCCCGCACGAACGCCCGCCCCGCCGCTCGATCACAGCCACCCGTCCGCGATGACCGAACCCGACCCGCTGCCGCCGCGCCCGGCGCCTTCCGCGCGACTCGAACTGCGCGCCGGCCTGCTGCTGCTGCTGCTGGTCGTGCTCGTCGGCGGCACGGCGCTGTACCTGATGTACGCGCGCGGCACCTTCGAGAGCACGCAGCGGCTGGTGCTGGTGGCCGAGGATTCGGACGGCGTGCGCGTCGGCATGGACCTGACCTTCGCCGGCTTCCCGATCGGCCGCGTGCGCCGCATCGAGCTGGCCGACGACGGCAACGCGCGCATCCTGGTCGACGTGCCGCGCCGCGATGCGCGCTGGCTGCGCGAATCGAGCGTCTTCACGCTGGTGCGCAACCTGGTCGGCGGCGCCAGCCTGCGCGCCTACAGCGGCGTGCTGACCGACGCGCCGCTGGCCGACGGCGCGGAGCGCAAGGTGCTGATCGGCGACACCGCGGCGGAGCTGCCGCGGCTGGTGGCGGCGGCGCGCGAGCTGGTGCAGAACCTGGTGCAGCTTTCCGCGCCCGAGTCGGCGCTGGCGACCAGCCTCGGCAACCTGCAGGCGTTGACCGAGCGCGCGCGCGGGCCGCACGGCGCGGCCGGCCTGCTGCTCGGCAACGAGGCCGATGCGCGCCAGGTCGGCGTGTTGCTGCAGCGGGTGAATGCGCTGCTCGGCCGCGTCGACGGCATCGCCGCCCGCGCCGACGCGCAGCTCCTCGGCAGCGGCGGCGTTGTGCCCGAGACGCGCACGACGATCCGCCAGGTGCAGGCGATGCTGGGCGACGCGCGCGAGACGCTGAAGAAGGTCGACGCCGTGCTCGCCGAGGCGCAGGGCGTGGCGAGCAACGCCCGCGTGGCGACCACCGACCTGGGTGCGCTGCGCGGCGAGGTCGACGCGACGGTGCGGCGGGTCGAGCAGCTCGTCGAGGAGGTGAACCGGAAATGGCCGTTCGCGCGCGACAGCGAATTGAAGCTGCGATGAGGGGGGGCGGGATGAAGGAGCTGTCGCGGGGTTGCGCTGGTCCGGGCGCGGCGTGCCGTCGTGCGCTGCTTCGGGCGCTTGCCATGCGATTCGGCCGCTGCCGGCAGTCAGGCCTGCGTGGCGCGCGGGCTGCCGCGTCGGCGGCCTCGACGCTCGCCCTGGCCGCCGTGCTGACCGGCTGCGCCAGCGGCCCGCCGACGCCCGGCTGGCAGCTCGATGCCCGCGCGGCGATGGACCGAGCGGTGGCGGCCGCTCTGGCCGGAGACGCCCGCACCGAAGCGCAGGAGATGGAGCGCGCCCGCGCGCAGATCGCCCGCACCGGCCGGCCCGGGCTGCTGGCGCGGGCCGAGCTGATGCACTGCGCCGCGCGCGTCGCCAGCCTCGAATTCGGCCCTTGCGCCGGCTTCGAGGCGCTGCGCGCCGATGCCGACGCGGCCGAACTCGCCTATGCCGATCACCTGCAGTCGCATGCATTGCCGGCGGACGCCGTTGCGCGGCTGCCGGCGGCTCAGCAGCCGGTGGCGGCGGTTCTGCAGGCGATCGCCGACCCGCAGTCGCGCCTGATCGCGGCGGCGGTGCTGTTCCAGGCCGGCCGCGCCGGGCCGGGGGCGATCACGCTGGCGGCCGACACGGCGTCGGCGCAGGGCTGGCGCCGCCCGCTGCTGGCCTGGCTCGGCGTGCAGGCCTTGCGCGCCGAACGCGCCGGCGCCGCGGACGAGGCGCAGCGGCTGCGGCGGCGGATCGCGCTGGTGCAGGGCGGCTGAACGGCGGCTCATGAGGAGACGCGCGGCCGCCCGACGTTTCCTCATCCCCCGCGGGGGCGGGCGACGCAAGGCGTCGGCCTGGGGGCGCTCTCAAGCCGCCTGGCGCTGCGGCAGCGTCGACTTGCGCTGGATCAGGTCATCGCTGGCGAACAGTTCGGCGACCCAGTCGACGAACACGCGCAGCTTGTTGCTGAGGTGCCGGTTGGGCGGGTAGACGACGTGCATCGGCAGCGGCGACGAGCTCCAGGCCGGCAGGATCGGCAGCAGCTCGCCGCGCGCC
Organism: Piscinibacter sp.; assembly: GCA_044223035.1. Taxonomy (GTDB): domain Bacteria; phylum Pseudomonadota; class Gammaproteobacteria; order Burkholderiales; family Burkholderiaceae_C; genus JBGAMJ01. Next base: position 9,406 of record JBGAMJ010000083.1, on the reverse strand, counting down.
AGCGGCTGCTGGACCATGAAGGTGGGCGCCTGCACGATGCCCAGCCCGGCCAGCGCGGCGGCGACGAAGGCGTTGGAATCGTTGACCGCGACGATGTAGCGGCCGTTGACCTCGATGCGTTCGCCGTCGCGGTTGAAGTCGTAGGGGATGCGCTTGCCGGTGCGCGCCGAGAAGTAGCCGATGACGGTGTGCGGATCCTCCTCCAGCTGCTGCGGGTGCTGCGGCACGCCGTGGTCGTGCAGGTAGTTCGGCGTGGCGCAGGCCATGAAGTTGACGTCGCCGATGCGCCGCGCCACCAGCGAGAGGTCGATCAGCTCGCCGCCGCGCAGCACGCAGTCGACGTTCTCGGCGGTCAGGTCGACCGGCCGGTCGCTGACGCCGAGGTCGATCTGGATGTCGGGGTAGAGCCGGTGGAAGCGCGGCAGCGCGGGGATCAGCACGCGCTCGCCGATCGACGAGCCGACGTCGATGCGCAGCCGCCCGCGCGGCGTGGCCTTGGCGCGCGACATGTTCGACTCCAGCTCGTCCATCTCCTGCAGCAGGCGCGCCGCGCGCTCGTAGTAGGCGGCGCCGTCGGCGGTGACGGTGACGCGCCGGGTGGTGCGGTTCAGCAGCTTGGTCTCGAGGTGGGCTTCCAGCGTCTGGATCAGCCGGGTGACGGTGGGCTTCGGCAGTTCCAGCGTGTCGGCGGCTTTCGTGAAGTTGCCGGCCTCGACGACGCGGACGAAGGCCTGCATGGCGGAGAACTTGTCCAAGGCAGCGGCTCCTGGCAACCTGTCGAGCGCGCATTATTGCGAGCGCCCCAACAAAGCATGAGCGACGCAGGCATTGGTTCGTTCCGGGGTCGCGCCTATCGTTCAGCCCAACGAAACTCGCCGGCCGCGCCTGGGCCGAGGGATCCCCGATGACGACGCCGCCGACCACCGAACTGCCGAGCCCCTGCACCTCCGAGCGCGATATCGCCCGCGCCGGCGAACCCGCGCTGCGCGTGCGCCTGTATGGCCGTCGGCCGCCGGGCGGCAGCGCGCCGCTGGTGCTGCATTTCCACGGCGGCGCGTTCACGGGCGGCTCGCTCGACGCCGGCGCGCGCATCGCCGGATTGCTGGCCGAAGCGGGCGCGGTGGTGGCGTCGGTCGACTATCCGCTGGCGCCGGCGCATCCGTTCCCGCACGGCGCCGATGCCGGGTACGGCGCGCTCCGCTGGCTGCAGCGCCAGCGCAAGCGCCTGGGCGGGCCGGACGCCACGCTCTGGGTCGCCGGCGAGGAGGCCGGCGGCAACCTGGCGGCGGCAGTGGCGATGATGGCGCGCGACCGCCAGGAGCCGGAACTGGCCGGGCAGATCCTGCTGTCGCCGATGATCGACCCGTGCATCGCGACCGCGTCGCTGCGTGACGTCGCCGCCGGCCCGGTCGGCTGCCGCTATGCCGACGGCTGGCGCGCGTACCTGCCGCGCGCGGCGGATGCCGACCATCCGTATGCGGCGCCGGCCGCGTCGCGCCGGCTGGCCGGCCTGCCGCGCACGCTGCTGCTGACGGCCGACGACGACCCGCTGCGCGACGAGACGGTGGCGTTCGGGCGCCGCCTGCGCGCCGCCGGCGTGACGGTCGAGCAGGAGGTGCTGGCCCGCCCGACCGACTGGCCCTGCGCCTGCCTGGAGACACCGCAGTGCGACGCCCCGTGGTCGGCGCCGGTGCGGGCGCGGCTGCGGAGCTTCCTCACGACCGGCGAGGCGCCGAAGCCGGATGCGGGCGCGGGCGCGGAACTGCATGCGGTGGAGGGCGCTCGCTGAGCGTCGTTCCGGCATCGCGCCGCGCGCCGGCGGCCGTCACTCCGAAACCGCGCCGCCCACCGGCGGTCGTTCTCCTGAAACCGCGCCGCGCACCGGCGGCGCGTAGGGCCCCGCCCCGAAATGCTCGGCGAGGAAGGCCTCGCCCTTCTCCAGGATGAAGTAGCGGAAGGCCTCGGCCGCCGGCGACAGAGTCTTTGCCAGGTTGTTGACGACGTGCCAGCGCCGCATCACCGGCAGGCCCTCGACCTCCGGCGTCGCGATCAGGCCGCAGCGCAGCTCCAGGCCGATCGTGTGCAGCGACATCAGGCTGATGCCCATGCCGGCCATCACCGCCTGCTTGATCGCCTCGTTGCTCTCCATCTCCATGGCGACGCGCACGTCGAGGTGGTTCGCCTCGAAGTACTCCTCCATCGCCGCGCGCGTGCCCGAGCCGGGTTCGCGCACGATCAGCGATTCGCGCGCCAGCGCCTCCACCGGCACGTGCTCCATGCGCGTGAAGTCGTGGTCCGTCGCGGTGACCAGCACGTGCGGGTGCATCGCGAAGGGCTCGGCGCGCGTCGGCCAGCCCTTGGGCGGGCGGCCCATGATGGCCAGGTCCACCTCGTTGCGCTGCATCAGCGCGACGAGCTGCTCGCGGTTGCCGATCTTCAGCTTGACCTCCAGCCGCGGGTGGTCGGCGCGGAACTGCGTCAGCAGCCGCGGCAGGTAGTACTTGGCCGTGCTGACCATGCCGATCGACAACTGCCCGCCGGTCAGCCCGCGGAAGCGGGCAACCATGTCCTCGGCGTCCTTCATGACCGCCAGCACGCGCCGCGCATACGACAGCACGTACTCGCCGGCGGTGGTCAGCGCGACGCTGCGGCCGCTGCGGTCGAACAGCGGCAGGCCGACCTGCTCCTCCAGCTCCTTGACCTGCATCGACACCGCCGGCGGCGACAGGTGCAGTTCGTCGGCCGCCTTCGTGAAGCTCAGGTGCCGCGACACGGCGGCGAACACGCGCAGTTGGCGCAGGGTCACGTTCTTCATTCAACGAAGCTTAATCCAGGCGGAAGAAAAAGTGACTATCGCTTAACCGAGTGCGTCCCTACAGTGGGCTCACGCCATTGAACCCCACCCCCGAAACCCGGAGCCCTGAGGAACCACGATGAACAAACCCGTTGAAGAAGGCGTGATCACCGACGCGAAGAAGCGTTACTCCGCCGGCGTCCTGAAGTACCGGCAGATGGGCTACTGGGCGGCCGACTACGTGCCCAAGGACACCGACGTCCTGTGCCTGTTCCGCATCACGCCGCAGGAAGGCGTGGACCCGATCGAGGCCGCCGCCGCGGTCGCCGGCGAATCCTCGACGGCGACCTGGACCGTGGTGTGGACCGACCGCCTGACCGCCTGCGACAGCTACCGCGCCAAGGCCTACAAGGTGGAGCCGGTGCCGGGCATCCCGGGCCAGTATTTCGCGTGGGTGGCCTACGACCTGATCCTGTTCGAAGAGGGTTCCATCGCCAACATGACGGCGAGCCTGATCGGCAACGTGTTCAGCTTCAAGCCGCTGAAGGCGGCGCGGCTGGAAGACATCCGCGTGCCGGTGGCCTACGTCAAGACCTTCAAGGGCCCGCCGACCGGCCTGATCGTGGAGCGCGAGCGCCTGGACAAGTTCGGCCGCCCGCTGCTGGGCGCGACGACCAAGCCGAAGCTCGGCCTGTCCGGCCGCAACTACGGCCGCGTGGTGTACGAAGGGCTCAAGGGCGGCCTGGACTTCATGAAGGACGACGAGAACATCAACTCGCAGCCCTTCATGCACTGGCGCGACCGCTTCCTGTACGTGATGGACGCCGTCAACAAGGCCAGCGCGACCACCGGCGAGGTCAAGGGCAGCTACCTGAACGTGACCGCGGCGACGATGGAGGACATGTACGAGCGCGCCGACTTCGCCAAGCAGCTCGGCTCGGTGATCGTGATGGTCGACCTGGTGATCGGCTACACCGCGATCCAGTCGATGGCGAGCTGGTGCCGCAAGAACGACATGATCATGCACATGCACCGTGCGGGCCACGGCACCTACACCCGCCAGAAGAACCACGGCGTGAGCTTCCGCGTGATCGCCAAGTGGCTGCGCCTGGCCGGCTGCGACCACCTGCACACCGGCACCGCGGTCGGCAAGCTCGAGGGCGACCCGATGACGGTGCAGGGCTACTACAACGTCTGCCGCGACAGCTACACCCGGCAGGACCTGCCGCGCGGCCTGTTCTTCGACCAGGACTGGGCCGACCTGAAGAAGGTGATGCCGGTGGCCTCCGGCGGCATCCACGCCGGCCAGATGCACCAGCTGATCGACCTGTTCGGCGACGACGTGGTGCTGCAGTTCGGCGGCGGCACGATCGGCCACCCGGCCGGCATCCAGGCGGGTGCGGTGGCGAACCGCGTCGCGCTCGAATGCATGGTCAAGGCGCGCAACGAAGGCCGCGACATCAGGAACGAGGGCCCGGACATCCTGCGCAAGGCGGCCGAGACCTGCTCGCCGCTGAAGCAGGCGCTCGACACCTGGGGCGAGATCAGCTTCAACTACACGCCGACCGACACCAGCGACTACGCCGTCACGCCGTCGACCTCGCGCTGAACACCCGCGCCGACCACCGCGCCCCGATCCAGGAGACCACCACCATGATGACCAACCCGACCGGCCGGCTGACGCAGGGCCAGTTCAGCTTCCTGCCCGACCTGACCGACGCCGAGATCGCGCTGCAGATCGAGTACGGCCTGAAGAAGGGCTACGCCTGGAGCGTCGAGTACACCGACGATCCGCACCCGCGCAACACCTACTGGGAGATGTACGGCAACCCGATGTTCGACCTGAAGGACGCCGCCGGCGTGATGATGGAACTCAAGGGCTGCCGCGAGACCTTCCCGAACCACTACATCCGGATGATGGCCTTCGACTCGACGCGCAACATCGAGACGATCGCGATGAGCTTCATCGTCAACCGGCCGAAGGTCGAGCCCGGCTTCACACTGGAGCGCCAGGAGGTCGGCGGCCGCTCGATCTCCTACACCACGCGCGGTTACGCGTCCGACCGGCCCGAGGGCGAGCGCTACGCCCGCTAGCAAGCGCTGGCGCCGGAGCGCTCCGCTTCACTCCACTGTTCGCCCACCGGTCCGCGCCACCGCGACCGGTGCCCCCGTGCCCCGCCGAAGTGACGCCCGATGAACGCTCCGCTCTACCGCATCCCCGGCAGCCTGCAGCCGGCCGCCGCTGCCGCCGGCTCCGCCGGCATCGAACCCTCCGCCGAGCTGGCGCAGCAGCCGGTCGCGCGCACCGTGGGCGAGGTGCTGGCGCAAAGCCAGGTCGAATCGGTGTTCGACGAGCTCGACCGTGACCTGGTGGGCCTGGCGCCGGTCAAGCAGCGCATCCGCGACATCGCCGCGCTGCTGGTGATCGACAAGCTGCGGCTGAACCTGGGCCTCGCGGCGCAGACGCCCAGCCTGCACATGAGCTTCACCGGCAACCCCGGCACCGGCAAGACGACGGTGGCGATGCGCATGGCCGAGATCCTGCACCGCCTCGGCTACGTGCGCAAAGGCCACCTGGTGGCGGTGACGCGCGACGACCTCGTCGGCCAGTACATCGGCCACACCGCGCCCAAGACCAAGGAAGTGCTGAAGAAGGCGATGGGCGGCGTGCTGTTCATCGACGAGGCCTACTACCTGTACCGGCCCGAGAACGAGCGCGACTACGGCCAGGAGGCGATCGAGATCCTGCTGCAGGTGATGGAGAACCAGCGCGACGACCTGGTCGTGATCCTGGCCGGCTATGCCGACCGCATGGACACCTTCTTCCGCAGCAACCCGGGCATGAGTTCGCGCATCGCCCACCACCTCGACTTCCCCGACTACGCGCAAGACGAGCTGCTGTCGATCGCCGACACCATGCTCGGCACCACCCACTACCGGTTCGGTGCGGGCGCGCGCGAGGCCTTCTCCCAGTACCTCGCGCGGCGCCTCGCACAACCGCATTTCGCCAACGCGCGCAGCGTGCGCAACGCGCTCGACCGGATGCGCCTGCGCCAGGCGAGCCGGCTGTTCCAGATGCGCGACCGCGAGCTGACGCGGGACGACCTGACGACCATCGCCGAAGCCGACGTGCGCGCGAGCCGCGTGTTCGGCGCGACGGCCGCCAACCCCGCGGCGAATGCCGCGGACAAGAAACCAGACTGAAGGGAGACCACCATGCATCTCGGGCGTACGACGCTCTCCAAGTTCCTGATCGAACAACTGCGGGACACCCCCGACCAGAGCGAGCTCGCTGCGCTGCTGGTCGACGTCGCCGCGGCGGTCAAGACCATCGCCGCGATGACGGCCAAGGGCGCCCTCGGCGGCTACCTGGGCGCGATCGAGTCGACCAACGTCCAGGGCGAGCAGCAGAAGAAGCTCGACGTGCTCGCCAACGAGGCCGTCCTCGGAAGCTGCGAATGGGGCGGGCTGGTCGCCGGCATGGTCTCGGAGGAACTGGACGAGCCGTACGTGATCCGCGAGGGCTTCGAGCGCGGCCCCTTCCTGCTGGTGTTCGATCCGCTCGACGGTTCGTCCAACACCGACGTGAACGTGTCGGTGGGCACGATCTTCTCGGTGCTCAAGCACACCGGCACCGAAGCGCCGGTGACGGCCGACTACCTGCAGCCCGGGCGCCGCCAGGTGGCCGCCGGCTACGCGATCTACGGCCCGGCGACGATGCTGGTGCTGACGGTGGGGCGCGGCACGCACGGCTTCACGCTCGACCGCGAGATCGGCAACTTCATCCTGACCCACCCGAACCTGACGATCCCGGCCGACACCAGCGAGTTCGCGATCAACACCAGCAACGCGCGCTTCTGGGAATCGCCGGTGCACCGCTACGTGACCGAGTGCCAGGCCGGGGCCGGCGGCGAGCGCGGGCGCGACTTCAACATGCGCTGGATCGCGTCGATGGTGGCCGAGGTGCACCGCATCCTGATGCGCGGCGGCGTGTTCATGTACCCGCGCGACACCAAGAACGCCGCCAAGGCCGGGCGCCTGCGGCTGCTGTACGAGGCCAACCCGGTCGGCTTCCTGATCGAGCAGGCGGGCGGCATGGCCTCCACCGGCCGCGGCGCCATCCTCGACCTGCCGCCCGAATCGCTGCACCAGCGCGTGCCGGTGATCCTCGGCTCGCGCAACGAGGTGCAGCGCATCGAGCGCTACCACGCCGAGCACGACGCCGGCACCGACCGGCCCTACGTGTCGCCGCTGTTCAACGAACGCTCGCTGTTCCGGTTGCAGGAACTGGCCTGACCGAATTTCCCACTTCCAAGAGCGCAACGATGTCCACCCGCCACCCCATCATCGCCGTGACAGGCTCGTCCGGCGCCGGTACGACGACCGTGATGAAGAGCTTCGCGCACATCTTCCGGCGCGAGAAGATCACCGCCCAGATCATCGAGGGCGACTCCTTCCACCGCTTCAACCGCCTCGAGATGCGCGAGCGCATGCGCGTTGCCGCCGAGGCCGGCGACCAGCACCTGAGCCACTTCGGGCCCGAGGCCAACCTGCTGGCCGAGCTCGCCGGCACCTTCCAGGAGTACGGCGAGACCGGCGCCGGCTCGGTGCGCAAGTACATCCACGACGCGAGCGAGGCCGGCGAGTTCAAGCAGGAGCCGGGCACCTTCACGCCGTGGCAGCCGATGTCGGCCAAGTCCGACCTGCTGTTCTACGAAGGGCTGCACGGCGGCTACGTCGGGCCCGAGGCCGACGTGGCGCGCCATGTCGACCTGCTGGTCGGCGTGGTGCCGATCATCAACCTGGAGTGGATCCAGAAGCTGCACCGCGACAAGAACCTGCGCGGCTACAGCCAGGAGGCGGTGATGGACACGATCCTGCGCCGGATGCCCGACTACGCGCACTACATCTGTCCGCAGTTCAGCCGCACCCACGTCAACTTCCAGCGCGTGCCGACGGTCGACACCTCCAACCCCTTCATCGCCGCCGACATCCCGAGCGCCGACGAGAGCATGGTGGTGATCCGCTTCGCCAACTCGAAGGGCATCGACTTCCCGTACCTGCTGTCGATGCTGCAGAACGCCTGGATGAGCCGGCCGAACAACATCGTCGTGCCGGGCGGCAAGATGGGCCTCGCGATGCAGCTCATCTTCACGCCGATGATCCTGCGCCTGATGGACCTGAAGCGCCGCGCGGGCTGAACCGAGGGACACCCGATGAACGCTTCGAAGACCCCCACCGATCCCGCCCTCGCCCGCCGCATGGCGGACGCGCTGCGCATGCTGTCGGCCGACGCCGTCGAGCGCGCGAAGAGCGGCCACCCCGGCGCGCCGATGGGCATGGCCGACTTCGCCGAGGTGGTGTGGAACCGCCACCTGCGCCACAACCCGGCCGACCCGCACTGGCCCGAGCGCGACCGCTTCGTGCTGTCGAACGGCCATGCGTCGATGCTGCTGTACTCGCTGCTGCACCTGACGGGCTACGACCTGCCGGTCGGCGAGCTGCAGCGCTTCCGCCAGATGCACAGCAAGACGCCGGGGCACCCCGAGGTCGGCGTCACGCCCGGCGTCGAGACCACCACCGGCCCGCTCGGCCAAGGGCTGGCCAACGCGGTCGGCATGGCGCTGGCCGAGAAGCTGGTCGCGGCCGAGTTCAACCGGCCCGGCCACACGATCGTCGACCACCGGACCTGGGTCTTCCTCGGCGATGGCTGCCTGATGGAAGGCATCAGCCACGAGGCCTGCTCGTTCGCCGGCACGCTGCGGCTGTCCAAGCTGATCGCGCTGTACGACGACAACGGCATCTCGATCGACGGCCACGTCGAAGGCTGGTTCACCGACGACACGCCGGCGCGCTTTCGCGCCTACGGCTGGCACGTGATCGGCCCGGTGGACGGGCACGACGCCGAGGCGGTGGACCGCGCGGTGCGCGAGGCGCGCGCCCAGGGCGACGCGCCCGACGGCCGGCCGACGCTGATCTGCTGCCGCACCCGCATCGGCCAGGGTTCGCCGAACAAGGCCGGCGGCCACGACGTGCACGGCGCGCCGCTCGGCGCCGCCGAATTGCAGGCCACGCGCGACGCGCTCGGCTGGACGGCCGCGCCCTTCGAGGTGCCCGCGGACCTGGCCGCGGCCTGGAACGCGCGCGAGCGCGGCGCGGCGCTGCAGGCGGCCTGGGAAGACCTGTTCGACGACTACGCCCGCGCCCACCCGGCGCAGGCCGCCGAGTACCTGCGGCGCATGAAGGGCGAGCTGCCGGCCGACCACGCCGCGCGCGTGCAGGACATCCTGGTGCGGCTGGCGGCCGATGCGCAGCCGGTGGCCACGCGCCGGGCCTCGCAGCTCGCGCTGGACGCGATCGCGCCGCACTTGCCCGAGCTGTTCGGCGGCAGCGCCGACCTGACCGGCTCCAACCTGACGAACTTCAAGGGCCACCGCGTGGCCGGGCGCGACCGTGCCGGCAACCACCTGAGCTACGGCGTGCGCGAGTTCGGCATGGCCGCGGTGATGAACGGCATCGCGCTGCACGGCGGGCTGATCCCCTACGGCGGCACCTTCCTGACCTTCAGCGACTACAGCCGCAACGCGATCCGCATGGCCGCGCTGATGAAGC
>JBGAMJ010000082.1:0-23737 GCA_044223035.1 Piscinibacter sp. | reverse complement strand
GACACCGAGCTGACCCAGGTGGCGCTGCTGACCGGCGCCGCGACGGCGACCGCCGACTACACCTTCGTCGCCTGACCTGCGGCGGTTCGGCCGCCTCCGCCCATCCCGTGGGGGCGGAGGCGCCGATTGCGGTGGAGAATGCGCCGCGGTCAGGCGTGTTCGTCTTCCGCCGCGCCGGCCACCGTCCTTCCGCCTTGCTTTACCGATTGCGCACGGGGCACCCATGAGCGATTTCATCCACCGTCACGCGCGTTTCTTCATCGCCGCGGCGTTGTTCAGCCTGGTCACCAACCTGGCACTGCTGACGCCGTCGCTCTACATGCTGCAGGTGTATGACCGCGTGCTGTCCACGCGCAGCGTCGAGACGCTGGTGATGCTGTCGCTGATCGTCGGCGCCGCGCTGCTGCTGATGTTCGTGCTGGACCTGCTGCGCTCGCGGCTGCTCACGCTCGCCGGCAGCCTGTTCGAGGCCACGGTCGGCGCGCGCGCGCTGCGCAGCCTGCTCGATGCCGGCGGTTCGGCCGCCGCGGCGGCGCAGGCCAACGCGCTGCGCGACGTCGGCGTGCTGCGCGGCTTCCTCGCCGGGCCGGGCATCGTGTCGCTGTTCGACGCGCCGTGGATGCTGATCTACATCGCCGTGGTGTTCCTGTTCAGCGTCACGCTCGGCTGGCTGGCGCTGGCCAGTGCGGCCGTGCTGGTGGTGCTGGCCTGGTGCAACGAACGGGCGACGCGCCAGCGGCTGGAACTGGCGCAGCAGCAATCGCGCGACGTGGCGCGCTTCATCGACACCGTGCTGCGCCATGCCGACGTGGTGAAGGCGCTGGGCATGGCGCCAGCAGTGGGCTCGCGCTGGCGGCAGATGACCACCGAGGTCCAGTCCACCCAGCTCGCCACGCAGCGCGTCGCCGGGCCGATCGGCGCGGCGACCAAGTGCTTCCGCCAGTCGGTGCAGGTCGCGATGCTGGCGGCGGCCGCCTGGCTGGTGATCGAGCAGCAGGCGACGCCGGGCGTGATGGTGGCCGTCACCGTGATCCTCGGCCGTGCGCTGGCGCCGGTCGAGTCGCTGATCGGGCAGTGGAAACTGCTGGTCGAGGCGCGCGCGGCCTGGCGGCGCATCGATGCGCTGGTCGGCGCGTCGGAGGCCGGGCGCTTCGCCGGGCTGCCGGAGCCGAGCGGTGCGGTGACGATCGAGAACATCGTCTACGCGCCGCCCGGCGCCACCCGCGCCGTGCTGCGCAACCTGAGCGTGGAGATCGCCGCCGGCGAGGTGCTGGCGGTGGTCGGCCCCAGCGGCTCGGGCAAGTCGACGCTCGCCCGGCTGATGCTCGGCATCCTGCCGGCGAACTCCGGCGCGATCCGGCTCGATGGCGCCGACCTGTCGCAATGGGACCCGGCGCGGCTCGGCCCGTACGTGGGCTACCTGCCGCAGGACGTGGCGCTGTTCAGCGGAACCGTGGCGGAAAACATCGCGCGGCTCGGCAGCGTCGACGACGCGGCGGTGGTCGACGCGGCCCAGCGCGCCCACGTGCACGAGCTGATCGTGCGCCTGCCCCGGGGCTACGACACGCCGGTGGGCGAGGGCGGGCGCTTCCTGTCCGGCGGCCAGCGGCAGCGCGTGGCGCTGGCGCGCGCCTTGTACGGCAGGCCGAAGATCGTCGTGCTGGACGAGCCGAACGCCAACCTCGACAACGAAGGCGAACAGGCGCTGGCGCGGGCGATCGCGGAGATGCGCTCGTCCGGAACCACCGTGGTGCTGATCACGCAACGCACGCAGATCCTGTCGGTGGCCGACCGCATCCTGATGATGCGCGACGGCAGCGTCGAGCGCATCGGCGTGCGGCAGGACAAGGCCGGCGGCGGCGCGGGTGCCGGTTCCGGTGGTGCCGCGCCCGGCCCGGGCGCCGATGCCGAAGGTGCCCACGCCGGCAACCCGGTGGTCGCGGCCGCGTCAGTGCCGGTGCTGCACCAGGCGCGCTGAGCCTTCAAGGAACACCCATGGCCGAACTGCTCGTCACTCCCGCTGCCGGCGCTCCCGGCGCGTCCGCATCGCTGCCGCTGCTCGTGCCGGCACCCGCGCCCGAGGATGCGGCGTACGAGGGCCAGGTGCGCCAGGCGCGGCGCCTGATCGTCGCCGGCATCGGCGCGATCGCGCTGGCGATCTTCACGATGCTGGCCTGGGCCTGGTGGGCGCCGCTCAGCGGCTCGATCGTCGCCGCCGGCATGGTCAAGGTGGACAGCAACCGCAAGACGGTGCAGCACCGCGACGGCGGCATCGTCAGTCGCATCCTGGTGCGCGAGGGCGACCACGTGGCGGCCGGGCAGGCGCTGGTGGAACTGGCCGACACCCGCATCGATGCCACCTTCGACATGACCGCCAGCCAGCTCGACGCGCAGCGCATCAAGCAGTCGCGGCTGGAGGCCGAGCGCGACATGGTGGCGCACTGGAAGTCGCCGGCGGCCTACCAGGCCCGGCTGCGCGAGCCGCGTATCGCCGATCTGGTGGCGCGCGAGGCGGCGCTGTTCAGCGCCCGCCGCAGCGCGCTCGATGCGCAGATGCGCACGGTGGAGCGCCAGGTCGAGGAGGCCGCTGCCGAAGCGTCGGCACGCGAGCGCGAGCACGAGTCGGTGGTGGTGGCGCTGGCGCACATGCAGGAGGAGCTGGCGGTCAACGAATCGCTGCTGGAGCAGCACTACGTCGACAAGACGCGGGTGCTGGCGCTGCGGCGCAACGTGGCCGAATACCGCATCAAGCTCGAATCGAACCAGGCCGAGCTGGCCAAGGCGAAGCAGAACCGCTCCGAATACCAGTTCCGGCTCGCCGGGCTGCGCGAGACCTTCGCGCAGGACGCCGCCACCCAGCTGCGCGACACCAACGCCAAGATCGTCGACCTGGAGGAGCAGTTGCGCGCCGCGCGAGACGCCTCCGAGCGCAAGCTGATCACCGCGCCGGTCGCCGGCCGGGTGGTCGACCTGCGCGTCACCACCGCCGGCGGCTCGATCGGCCCGCGCGACCCCGTGCTCGACATCGTGCCCGACGGCAGCCCGCTGCTGGTCGAGGCGCGCGTGGGCGTCGACGCGATCGGCGAACTGCGCGTCGGCCAGAGCACCGACGTGCGGCTTACCGCGTACAAGCAGCGCACCACGCCGCTGATCACCGGCAAGGTGGTCTACGTCTCCGCCGATTCGCTGGCCGACAAGCAGAACGGCGCGCCGTATTTCCTGATGCACGTCGAGCTCGACCGCGACGCGCTGCGCCGCGCCGGCGAGGTCGCGCTGCAGCCCGGCATGGGCGCCGAGGTGTTCGTGCGCACCCACGACCGCACGCCGATGGACTACCTGTTCGAGCCGTTCATGAACGCGGCGCGGCGTTCGTTCCGCGAGTACTGACCCCGGGTCGACGGCCGGGCGGCGACACCGCCGCACCGCCGCACCGCCGCACCGCCGCACCGCCGCACGGTTCGCGGGGCCGGCCCTCCCGGGCGGGCGCCGCGGCAGCAACCGTCACCGGCCGGTCACACCAGCGAAAAGTCGCTGGCGGCCAGCGTGGTGACGCCGGTCAGCGTGGCCACCAACTGCATCTCCTGCGCGCCGCCGGCACCGTCGGCATCGAACCACAGCCGCCCGTTGTCGGTCTCGAACAGGAACTGCGGCGCCGCGCCGCTGGACACCGGGTCGGCGCCCAGCACCAGCGACAGCGGGTCGGCGGCGCCGAGGCCGAAGCCGGCGCGGTCGATCACCAGCAGGTCCTGGCCGCGGACGAAGTCGGTGATCAGGTCGCCGGAGCCGCGCGCGTCCGCGCCGAAGACGAACTTGTCGAGGCCGGAGCCGCCGGTCAGCAGGTCGCCGCCGCCGCCGCCTTCCAGCGTGTCGTTGCCGGCGCGGCCGTCGAGCGTGTCGTCGCCCCGGCCGCCGTGCAGCGTCTCGGCGGCGGTGTGGCCGCGGATGTCATCGTCGCGGTCGCTGCCGATGACGCTCTCGATGCTGACCGTGGTCAGCCCCTGCGCCATCCCGGCGTTCAGCGCCGAGTTGGCCAGGTCCACCTTCACCGACAGGTCGGAAATGATGTTGAAGCTCAGCGTGTCGAAGCCGTCGCCGCCGTCGAAGCGATCGACGCCGTTGGCGTCGAAGTCGTCGCGCACGAGCGTGTCGTTGCCCGCGTCGCCGAACAACTGGTCGTTGCCGTCGCCGTCGAGCAGCGTGTCGCCGTCGCCGCCGCCACGCAGCACGTCGTCGCCGGCGCGGCCGTCGAGCCGGTCCGCCAGCCAGTTGCCGGTCACGCGGTCGGCGCCCCAGGTGCCGGTGAAGGTCAGCGAATCCACGCTGTTGAAGGTGGTCGTCGGGTTGACGTCGACGACGCCGGCCGAGAACACGAAGTTGACGCCGATGTTCTGGTCCGACATGTCGAGGAACAGCCGGTCCAGGCCCAGCCCGCCCGCCGCCGCATCGCCGAAGTTGATGTGCAGCTCGTCGGCGCCGTCGCCGCCCAGCAGGATGTCCTGCTGGTTGTCGGAGATGCCGCCGGTGGCCCACAGGATGTCGTTGCCGGCGCCGCCGTCGAGCCGGTCGGCGCCGTTCCAGCCGATCAGCTCGTCGTCGCCGCCCAGGCCGGTCAGCGTGTCGTTGCCGTCGTTGCCGTTGAGGTAGTCCGCCAGCGCGCCGCCGGTCAGCACGTCGTGGCCGAAGCCCGAGCGCAGGTGCACGCTCTCGATGTTCGTCAAGGTCACGCCACCATTGACCAGCGTGGCGTTGGCGCCGACGGTGAACGTCATGTTCTGGGTGCCCTGGAAGCGGTTGATCCAGGCCATGTCGGTGCCGCTGCCGCCGTCGACGGTGTACTGCCCGGCCATCGTGCCGCTGGCGTTGTTCAGGTACACCGTGTCGTTGCCCAGGCCGAGCTTGATGCTGTTCAGGTCGGTGCTGCTGCCGACGTCGAGGTCGACCTGCACCGTGTCGTCGCCGTCGCCGGCGTCGATGGTGTTGGCGCCGCCGCCGTCGAGGATGCGGTCGATGCCGGCGCCGCCGTTGATGACGTCGTTGCCGCGTCCGCCGTCGAGCACGTCCATGCCGGCGCTGCCGGTCAGCCGGTCGTTGCCCGAGCCGGCGGAGAAGGTCACCTGCTGCGCCAGGCTGCCGTTGAGCACGTCGTTGCCGCTGCCGGTGGTGATGTCGTAGCTCTCGGCGTCGGTGATCGTCGTGCCGTCGGACAGCGTGGCGGTGGTGCCGCTGATCGAGAACGTGCGGCCGACGCTGTCGGACCAGCGGTCGACGGTCACGCGGTCGGTGCCGCTGCCGGCGAGGATCGTGTCGGCGCCGCCGCCGCGCGCGATCAGCGTGTCGTCGCCGGCGCCGCCGTCGAGCCGGTCGACGCCGTAGCCGCCGTCGAGCAGGTCGTTGCCGGCGCCGCCGTTCAGCACGTCGTTGCCGTCGAAGCCGCTCAGCACGTCGTCGCCGGTGAAACCGGTGAAGCTGTCGGCGCCGCTCGAGCCCGACAACGTGTAGGCCTCGATGTTGACGATGGTGCTGCCGTCGGCCAGCGTGTTGACCACGTTCGACGCCTTCGCGACGAAGCTGCCGGACATCCCGTTGGCGACCAGCCGGTCGGTGTCGGCGCCGCCGTCGATCTTGTCGGCGCCGTCGCCGATCCACAGCGTGACGGTGTCGTTGCCGGCACCGCCGTTGATCGTGTCGACGCCGCTGCCGCCGCGCAGCGCATCGTCGCCGGCGTCGCCGTTGAGGATGTCGTTGTCGGCGCCGCCTTCGAGCGTGTCGTCCTGGTCGCCGCCGAAGAGCTGATCGTTGCCGTCGCCGCCTTTGAGGGTGTCATTGCCGACGTTGCCGTACAGGCGGTCGAGCCCGGCGTCGCCGCTGATGTAGTCGCGGCCGTAGCCGCCGGAGATGTAGTCGTTGCCGTCGTCGCCGAACAGCGCGTCGTCGCCGCTGCCGCCGCTCAGGTTGTCGTTTCCGGTGCCGCCTTCCAGCGAGTCGTTGCCGCCGCCGCCGCGCAGAACGTCGTTGCCACCGCCGCCGACGAAGACGTCGCTCCAGCGACCACCGGTCATGTCGTCGCCCGCGGCCGTGCCGGTGAGGTAGTAGGCCTCGACGTTCGTGACGCTGACGTTGCCGAACAGCGTGGTCGCCGCGGCCGGGTCGGCGGCGGCGAACGTGACGCCGGCAGCCTGGTCGGAAAAGTCGATGCCCAGCGTGTCGAAGCCGAGCCCGCCGTCGATCTTGTCGCCGGCGCCTTCGGCCGGTGTCCCGAGGTAGATGTTGTCATCGCCGGTGCCGCCGCGCACGATGTCGGCGCCTTCGCCGCCAGCCAGGAAATCGTCGCCCGAGCCGCCATTGATCGTGTCGTTCCCGGCCTCGCCGAAGATCGTGTCGTCCTGGGCGTCGCCGCCAAGCAGGTCGTCGCCGTCACCGCCGTAGAGGTAGTCCTCGTTGAACCCGCCCAGCACGTTGTCGTTGCCGCCCTCGGCGTAGATCGTGTCCAGACCGATGCCGCCGCGCAGGATGTCGCCCAGATCGGTGCCCACCTTGATGACCATGTTTCGCGCTCCGTGTGCCTTGTCGAAGGCCTCCAGTGTCGAAATCGGCGGTCCGCGCGGCATCGGCCAGAAGAGCCAGTGCGGGCCGGGCGATGGGCCACTCGGTGTGGCCCGGGCGGGGCTGGGGGAGGGGGATCGGAATGGGCCCCGCACCGGGCGCCGCAGCCTGCGGCGGGCCCGGATTGACCGGGGTCAACGCGCAGTTCGCACGAGCCAGCCCCAGCCTTCCCGCGGGATGCGCCGCATTCGTTATCGAACGTAAACATCGGTGGCCACCGCCGTCGCACCGCGGCGGCGGCTGCCGCCGGGGAGATCGCGCCGCCTCCCGGGCGGCCCGCGGACCGTCGCCGGCGGACAAATCCGGTCACAGGTTTCAGGCGTCGCGCCGGCCCGCGGGAGACGCTCTCGCCTGCATCGCAGCCCCCTGGAGGACACAGGCATGATCACGATCCCGTCGAAGCCGACGCCCGGAGCGGGCGTTCTGCGCCACGGCAATGGCCGCACCACCGCCGTCCCGTCCGCGGGCCGATCGATAGCCTCGCAACATCGATCCGGGCGCCTCGCCCGTGCCGCTGCCGCCCTGCTGATCGTGGCCGCCGCCTGGCCGCTGGCCGCGCCGGCGCAGGGCTCGGGCCCGGAATGGACCACCGCCTCCGGCACCGCCCAGGGCACGCGCTTCAGCACGCTCGGCGAGATCACGCCGCTGAACGCCGCCACGCTGGTCGAGGAGTTCGCCTTCCCGACCGGTTCGCGGGCCAGCCACCAGGGGCAGCCGCTGGTGGTCGGGCAGACGATGTACATCGTCACGCCGTTCCCGAACAAGCTGATCGCGCTCGACCTGGCCAACCCCGGTTCGACCCGCTGGACCTACACGCCGGCCACCAACGAATACGCGCGCGGCGTTGCCTGCTGCGACGTGGTCAATCGCGGCGCGGTGTATGCGGCCGGCAAGGTCATCTACAACGTGCTGGACGACACGACGGTCGCGGTGGACGCCGCCACCGGCCGCGAGGTCTGGCGCACCCGCCTCGGCGACCCGACCACCGGCGAGACGCTGACCGGCGCGCCGATCGTGGTGCGCAACAAGGTGATCGTCGGCAACGCCGGCGGCGAACTGGGCATCCGCGGCTGGGTGCAGGCGCTGGACCTGGCCACCGGCAAGCCGGTCTGGAAGGCCTACAACACCGGCCCCGACGCCGACGTGAAGATCGGCGCGAAGTTCAAGGCCTTCTACGCCAAGGACCGCGGTACCAACCTCGGCACCAGCACCTGGCCGGGCACGACGTGGAAGCAGGGCGGCAGCACCTCCTGGGCCTGGTTCACCTACGACCCCGGGCTCGACCTGCTGTACTACGGCACCGGCAACCCCGGCGTCTGGAACCCGGACCTGCGCCTGGGCGACAACAAGTGGGGCGCGAGCATCTTCGCGCGCCGGCCCGACACCGGCGAGGCGGTCTGGGCCTACCAGTTGACGCCGCACGACGGCTGGGACTACGACGCCGTCAACGAGAGCATCGTCGCCGACCTGCCGATGGGCCCGAGCGGCACGTCGCGCAAGGTCATCGTGCACTTCAACAAGAACGGCTTCGCCTACACGATGGACCGCGCCACCGGCGAGGTGCTGGTGGCCGAGAAGTTCGGCCACGTCACCTGGGCCGAACGCGTCGACCGCACGACCGGCGAGCCGGTGGTGGTGCCGGCGATGCAGCCGCACACGGGCGTGGTCACCAAGGGCATCTGCCCCTCGCCGCTGGGCGTGAAGGACTGGGAGCCGTCGGCGTTCTCGCCGAAGACCGGGCTGTTCTACGTGCCGGCGATCAACTTCTGCGACGACCTCGAGCCGCTGCAGGCGCTGTACATCGCCGGCACGCCGTTCATGGGCGCCGACGTGAACTTCGCGCCGGCGCCGGGCGGCTTCGGCGGCGAGCTGATCGCCTGGGACGCCGCCACCGGGACGCGCCGCTGGAGCGTGAAGGAGACGCTCCCGCTGTACGGTGGGGTGCTGGCGACGGCCGGCAACGTCGTCTTCTACGGCACGCTCGACCGCTGGTTCAAGGCCGTCAATGCGACCACCGGCAAGCTGCTGTTCCAGACCAGGCTCGAGTGCGGCATCGTCGGCAACCCGATCAGCTACAAGGGCGCGGACGGCCGGCAGCGCGTGGCCATCTACACCGGCGTCGGCTGGCTGGCCGGCGGCTTCGCCGGCGGGCGCTGCCCGGGCGGCGGCAGCACCGAGAGCGGTGCGTCGCCGCAGGCGGCGGCGATGCAGAGCCTGAAGGTCGAGCCGATGGCCACCCCCGCCGGCGTGACCAGCGGCATGCTGCACGTGTTCGCTGCCATGAGGCTGCCAACCTGCTCCAGCGGCCGGGCGCCGTCGGCGCGGCAGCCCGCGATGCCGGTGGGCGTGCCGAGTCCACGCTTGTCGATGCGCGGCCGGAGTCGGGCGCGGCCGACGGCGCGATGGGCAGCCGTCGCCTGGGCAGCGGCACCGTGGTGGTCCTGCCTGGCAACGGCGCCGCGGCGGCGGCGCCGGACGTGCCATCGCCGCCCGCCGCCGCCCCGCCCGAACTGGCCGTCTGCGCCGATCCAGCCAACCTGCCGTACTCCAACCGCCGCGGCGAGGGCTACGAGAACCGCATCGCGCAACTGATCGCCGACGATCTGCAGCGGCCGCTGCGCTACGCGTGGAACATGCAGCGCCGCAGCTTCCTGCGCCGGACGCTGCAGGCCGGCCTGTGCGACGTGGTGATCGGCGTGCCCACCGGGCTCAAGGGCGTGACGACGACACGGGCGTATTACGCGTCCACCTACGTCTTCGTGTCCGATCAGGCCCGCCGGCTGACGCTCGGCAGCTTCGACGACCCGGCGCTGCGCGGCCTGCGCATCGGCCTGCACGCGCTCGGCGCCGAAGGCGCGAACACGCCGCCGGCGAGCGCGCTGGCCGCGCGCGGGCTGGCCGACCATGTCGTCGGCTACCCGATGTGGGGCGAGGACGCGGAGGAGAGCCCGCCCGCCCGGCTGATCGACGCGGTCGCGGCCGGCGAGGTCGACACCGCGGTCGTCTGGGGCCCGTACGCGGGCTACTTCGCGCAGCGCCACCCGGGCCGGCTCGTGCTCGCGACGGCCGCCGGCGACCCGCGACAGCCGACGCTCGCTTTCCGCTACGAGATGGCCGTCGCGGTGCGACGCGGCGAGACCGCGCTGCGCGACACGCTGCAGGCGGTGCTCGACCGGCGCCGGGCCGACATCCGCGCGATCCTGGTCGACTACGGCGTGCCGCTGGTCGAGCCGGACGCCGCGGCCCGGTCCGCCGTCCCGGCCGGGACGGAACCGGCGGCGCTGTCGATCACGGCCGCCGCGGCGCCCCGCCCGGCGGACTGAAGTCCGACGCGCCATGCCCCATCCCCTTCCTCTTCGTCTTCCTTTCCCCGCACCCACCGGAGGATCGACCATGCGCAACCCGTCCTGCCCGCCCAGCGGCCGCCACACCGGCCCGCGTGCCAGCCGCCGAATCAGCCGCTCCGTGCGCGGCCTGCCGCTGGTGATCGCCACCTTGCTGCTCGGCGGCCCGCTGGCCGCGCGGGCCGGCGGCGCCGTCATCGTCTCCGCACGGCCAGCGCCTGCCGTGCCGGCCACGGCGGTCACGCCGATGGCCTTGTCGGCCGCCGGCGAGGGCCGCCGCGTCTACCTGAAACTCAACTGCTACTCCTGCCACGGCATGCGCGCCGCCGGCGGCATGGGCCCGAACATCGTGCATGCCGAAATCGGCGACGTGCGCGAGAAGGTGCTGCAGGGCGCCGACGAGGGCATGCCGTCCTACCGCAACTACGTGACCGATGCCGACCTGAGCAACCTCGCGGCCTACCTCGCCAGCGTCAACACCGCGGCCGAACCGCGCTTCATGGACTGGTGGGTGGCGAATCCGACGAAGTGACCGGGCCGCGGGCTTGACCTCGGTCGGGTTGGTTCACGTCGGGAGCGGCTAGGCTCCGAAGATCGATCGGATCGACGGGGCCAGGCTGGCCGCGCACGGGCGATCGGCATGTCGCCTGGGGTCCACCATCGCCGAAGCCACGATCCGCGTCCTCCCGCTGCCACCGGCCGACCAGCCGGTGGCGTCGACCGCCGCTCCGGCGGGCCTGTCGCAGGGCGACGCCGACCGCCGCCTGCGCGACGACGGCCCGAACGAGCCGACGCCGCCGCGCCCGCGCACGCTGGGCCACATCGCGCTGGAGGTGGCGCGCGAGCCGATGTTCCAGCTGCTCGTCGCCGCCGGGCTGCTGTACGTGCTGCTCGGTGACCTGGGCGAGGCATCGATGCTGCTCGCCTTCGTCGTCGTGACGCTCGCGATCACCGTGCTGCAGGAGCGCCGCACCGAGCGCGCGCTGGAGGCGCTGCGCGATCTGACCAGCCCGCGCGCCCTGGTGCTGCGCGACGGTCAGCCGAGCCGCATCGCCGGGCGCGAGGTGGTGCGCGGCGACCTGCTGATCCTCGCCGAGGGCGACCGCATCGCGGCCGACGCGCGGCTGCTGTCGGCCAACGACCTGCGCGTCGACGAGTCGCTGCTGACCGGTGAATCGGTGCCGGTGGACAAGCGCGCCGGCGGCGAACCGGCCGCGCGGGCGGATGGACCGGGCGGCGCCGCGGCCGGCGCGACGCAAGGCACGGCTCCCGGTGCTGTGCCTGGCGTTCCGTCCGGCGCACCGTCCGGCGAGCCGGGCGACGACAGCGGCTTCACGGTGTACGCCGGCACGATGGTGGTCGGCGGACAGGGGCTGGCGCGCGTGGTCGAGACCGGCGCGGCCACCGAGGTCGGGCGCATCGGCCGCGCGCTCGGCACCATCGCGGCGCCGCCGACGCCGCTCTCGCTGCAGGTCCGCCGCCTGGTGCGCGTGTTCTCGGTTGCCGGCATCGGCCTGAGCGTGGTGGTGGCGCTGCTGTACGGCGCCACGCGCTCGGACTGGGCGGGCGCCGTGCTGGCCGGCATCACGCTCGCGATGTCGATGCTGCCGCAGGAGTTCCTGCTGATCCTGACGGTGTACCTGGCGATGGGCGCCTGGCGCCTGTCGAGCCAGCGGGTGCTGACGCGGCACGCCGCGGCGATCGAGGCGCTGGGCTCGGCCACCGTGCTGTGCACCGACAAGACCGGCACGCTGACGCGCAACCGCATGGAGGTTGCGGAACTGGCGGTGCCGGCGGCAGGCGGCTGGGTCGGATGGTCGGCGACGGATGGCCTCCAGCGCCACCCGGAACTGCCCGTGGACTTCCACGAACTCGTCGAGTTCGGGCTGCTGGCCAGCGAGTCGGACCCGTTCGACCCGATGGACCGGGCTTTCGGGCGGCTCGCCTCGGAGCGCCTGCCGGCCGCGCGCCGGCATGCCGACTGGACGCTCGTGCACGACTACGGCCTGGGCCCGGCGCTGCTGGCGATGACCCATGTCTGGCAGCCCGGTGGGCCGGGTGATGCGGCCGGAGGCGGGCAGGGCGCTGTCGCACCGAAGGCGCCGCAGGTCGTCGCCGTCAAGGGCGCCGTCGAGGCAGTGGCGCAGTTGTGCCGGCTTGCGCCCGAGGCCGCGCAGGCGATTTCGGACGCCACCGCCACGCTGGCGGCGCGCGGCCTGCGCGTGCTGGCGGTCGCCGGTGCCGCCTTCGACAACCCTGCCGCCGGCAGCCCCGCCGCCGCCGGTCCGGCCGGCGAGGCAACCGCCTGGCCGGCGACGCCGCACGGCTTCGACTTCGGCTTCATCGGCCTGGTCGGCCTGGCGGACCCGCTGCGCGACGGTGTGCCGGCCGCGGTGCGCGAGTGCCGGGAGGCCGGCATCCGCGTCGTGATGATCACCGGCGACCACCCGGCGACCGCGCTCGCGATCGCCGCCCAGGCGGGGATCGACGCCCGCGAGCCGGCGCTGGCCGGCGCCGAGCTGGCGGGCCTCGACGACGCCGAACTGCACCGCCGCGCCGCCGTGACGACGGTGTTCGCCCGCGTCAGGCCGGAGCAGAAGCTGCGCATCGTCCAGGCGCTGAAATCGGCCGGGCAGGTGGTCGCGATGACCGGCGACGGCGTCAACGACGCACCGTCGCTGAAGGCGGCGCACATCGGCATCGCGATGGGTGGCCGCGGGACGGACGTGGCGCGCGAGGCGGCGTCGCTGGTGCTGCTGGACGACGACTTCGGCTCGATCGTGCGCGCGGTGCGTCTCGGCCGCCGCATCGACGACAACCTGCGCAAGGCGATGGCCTTCGTGCTGGCGGTGCACGTGCCGATCGCCGGGTTGTCGCTGCTGCCGCTGCTGCTCGGCCTGCCGCTGGTGTTCACGCCGGTGCACATCGCGTTCCTCGAACTGCTGATCGACCCGACCTGCTCCTTCGTGTTCGAGTCCGAGCCGGAGGAGGGCGGCGTGATGCGCCGCCCGCCCCGCGACCCGGCCGCGCCGCTGTTCTCGCGCCGGCTGATCGCCGCGAGCCTCGCCCAGGGGGTGCTGGTGCTGGCGGGCGTCGGGGCGCTGTTCGTCGGGGTGCTGCGCGGCGGCGCGTCCGAACCCGAGGCGCGCGCCGTCGCGTTCACGGCGCTGGTGCTGTGCAGCCTGGCGCTGATCGTCGCCAACCGCGCGCTCGACGGCGGCCCGCTTGCCACATTGCGGCGCCCGAACCCCTGGGTGTGGCGGGTGGCGGCGGCGACGCTGGCGCTGCTTGTCGCCGCGCTGGCGATCGAGCCGCTGCGCGTGCTGTTCCGCTTCCAGCTCCCGCCGCCGATGCCGCTGGCGTTGGCCGCGGCGCTGGCCGTCGGGGTGTGGATGCTCCTGGGCGGTCTCAGGTCCGTTGCTTCAGCGCCAGCACCGACAGCCCCGCGCCGATGAAGGTCAGGCCGGCGCCCACGTTCAGGCCGGTGCCGAAGCGCGGATGCGCCTTCAGCCAGTTCGACAGCCGTGATGCCGAGCTGCCGAGCGCGCAGAAGATGAGGGCGGTCAGCACCGCGAAGATCGTGCCGTAGGCCAGCATCTGGACCGCCACCGAGCCGCGGCCGGCGCTCACGAACTGCGGCAGGAAGGCCAGCACGAACAGCCCCGGCTTGGGGTTGAGCACGTTGGACAGCCAGCCGGTCAGGAACACGCGGCGCAGCGATTGGTGCGCGCTGGGCGCGAAGGAGACCAGGTCGCGCGCGGCGAGCGCCTTGACGCCGAGCCACAGCAGGTACAGCCCGCCGAGCGCCTTGACCACCCAGAAGGCCACCGGCGACGCCTGGATCACCAGCGACAGGCCGAGCGCCGCCGCAACCGTGTGGCACAGGATCCCCAGCCCGGCGCCGACGGACGACAGGCAGGCCGCCGCCTTGCCCTGGCTGAGCCCGCGGCTGATCGCAAGGATGTTGTCCGGCCCCGGCGCGATCACGACGACGAGGCAGGCAGCGGTGTAGGCGAGGAGGACGTCGGAGGGGAACATGGGGCGCTCGGCGGTGACGGTGCGCCGCACTGTATCGAACGCCGGTGAGCAGGCCGGCCGCCGCCTTGCGCTACCGGCCGCCGCCCAGGTTCGCCGCCACTTTGAGCAGCAGCGCGACGAGCTGGGCGCGCTCGTCCGCGCTCAGGTCCGCCACTGCCTGCTCGGAGAGCTTGCGGGCGCGCAGCCGCAGCGCCTGCAGCAGGCTGCGGCCCTGTGCGGTGAGATGCAGGCGGACGCTGCGACGGTCCGCCTCGTCGGCCTTCGCGTCGAGCAGTCCGCGCTCCTTCAGGCCGCCGATCAGGCGTGCGAGCTGGCCCTTGTCGCGCCCGAGCTTCAGCGCGAGCTCCTTCTGCGTCGCGCCCGGGTGGTGCGCGAAGAAGCCGAGCACCTTGCCGTCCATGTGGGTGAGTTCGTCCGGGCCGTCGCGCAGTGCGCGGTACTGCTCCGCGCGATAGAGGTGCATCACCGAATGGATCGCCTCGAACACCGCTTCCGCGGAGGAGCCGGATTCGTCCGTCGGGTTGTCGAGGTCGATCGGTGGGGGCATGACGGATGACATTATCAAGCTCGCGCGCAGGCGCCGATGCCGGTTCCGCGGCTTCAGGTCAGCCGCCGGGTTGCCGCGACGTCCAGCCATGCCGACAGCCGGTCGGGCGACCAGCCCTCGCGCAGCGCGCGCCGGACCACGGCCTGCGGGCTTTCGGGGGCGAGGCCGCCCAGCGGCGGGTCGCGATCCAGGTTGGTGGGGAAGGCATAGCCCTCGGCGCTGGCGGCCACCACGCGATCCAGCGCAGCCGGGTCGAGCACGCCCTCGCGCTGCATCGACAGCAGCTGCGGGTACAGGGCGCGGATCATGCGATCGCGGTCCACCGACTCCATCGCGCGCCCGAACGCCGACGACACCTGCAGCAGGTTGGCCATGCGCTGGATGTGGCCGGAGCGGTTCTCGCCGGCGGCGTGCAACAGCGCGGGGTTGAAGAACACCGCATCGCCCTTGGCCAGCGGCAACTGCACGCGGTGCCGGCCGAAGTGGCCGCGGAAATCCGCCCGATCGGCCACCAGGTAGCCGTGCGCGTACTTCTGCGAATGCGGCAGGTAGAGCGTGGGGCCGCTTTCCAGCGGCATGTCCACGTGGGCCACGGCCCCCTGCAAGGTCAGCATCGGCGAGAGGCGGTGCACGTGCGCGGGAAAGCGCCCGGCCTGTTCCGCCGTGCAGAAACCCAGGTGGTAGTCGCGGTGCGGTGTCTGGGCCGCACCACCCGGGCGCACGTTGTTGACCTGCGAGGTGATCTGGTAGCCCGGGCCCAGCCAGGCCTCGCTGGCCAGCGCGATCATGTCGCTGGCGTAGTAGCGGGCGAACGCGGCCGGGTCGGCCAGGCACAGCTTCTCGAGGGCATTCCAGACGCGGTCGTTGGCACCCGCCATGGCGAAGTGATCACCCCCGCTGCGGTGGCTGCGCTCGCGTTCGATGATCTCGCCGAAGCGCGCACTCACGGCGTCGACCGTCGGCGCATCCAGCGCGCCCTGCAGCACCAGGATCCCCGGGCCTTGCTCCCACACCCAGGCCCATTCGGCCATCAGCGACGGCCGGAAGTCGGCCTGGCTGCCCAGCCGCGGGCGCAGCGACGCGCAGTCGTAGACGGGCACGTCGTGCAGCAGGCGGGCGGCGAGGGGGCAGGCGGCAGGGTCCGTGCGTGCGTCCAGCACCTTCTTCAGATCGTCCAGATGGGCGTCTTCGATGCGCAGCCAGCGCGGGTCGGTCGAGGGATGCATGGGGTCTCCGGGGTGCGATCTGTCGGGGCAGTGTAGGAACGACGGGCCCCGGAGGGGTTGCCCGATCACCTCAGGAACACCTCAGGAAAACTTCAGGTCAGCCGCAGAATGCCGGTGAGGAATCCCGGCTCGAAACCCGACGGAGAACGCATGGCCCACGACTTTGCGATGAAGGAGATCGCGCTCCAGGCCGGCGTCAGCCTCGCGACGGTGGATCGCGTACTGCACCGGCGGCCCGGCACGCGGCCGGCCACGCAACGGCGGGTCCAGCAGGCCATCACCGAGCTGGAACGGCAGCAACGGCAGGTCGGCCTCCAGGGGCGCCGCTTCCTGGTCGACCTGGTGATGGAGGCGCCGGCGCGCTTCTCGCGCATGGTGCGCGACGCGCTGGACGGCGCAATGCGGCGCGTGCAACCGGCGGTGTTCCGGGCCCGAGACCACCTCGCCGAAACCATGACCCCGAGCGAGTGGGTGGGCCTGCTGGACGCCATCGCCCGCCGTGGCAGCCACGGCGTGCTGCTCAAGGCGCCCGACGGCCCGGCGGTGACCGACGCGGTCGCGCGCCTGCAGGCGCGCGGCATCCCGGTGGTCACGCTGGTCACCGACCTTCGGCAGGCGCCGCGCTGCGCCTACGTGGGGCTGGACAACCGCTGCGCCGGGCAGACGGCCGCCTACCTGATGGGGCAGTGGCTGGGGACCGTGCCCGCCGGCGTGCTGGTGTCCAGCAGCGGTCAGCGATTCCTCGGCGAAGGCGAACGCATCGAGGCCTTCGTGCAGGCACTGGCGACCACGCAGCCGTCGTGCCAGGTGCACGTGGTGGACGCCGGGCAGGGCCTCCACGCGCCCACGGCAGCGGCCGTCGGCCGACTGCTGGCCAGGCACCTGGACGTGGCGGCTGTGTATTCGGTGGGCGGGGCCAATGTCGCCATCGTCGCGGCCTTCGACGCCGCGCAGCGGCCGTGCCGGGTGTTCATCGGGCACGACCTGGACGACGACAACCTCGCACTGCTGCGGGCCGGGCGACTGTCGGCCGTACTCCACCACGACCTGCACCACGACCTCCACATGGCCTGCCTGCTGTTGATGCAGGCGCACGGCGCCGCGCCGACCGCGTGGGCATCCACGCGCTCGAACGTGGAGGTGGTCACGCCGTTCAATGTGCCCGTGAGCTATGGGGCATGAGGGATCCGCAGCCGGTACGTTCGCAGCTGTCCGACATGATGTTCCCCACGATTCATTCCGACGACCCGTTCAGAAATCAACCATTTAGCAATAGGCGAGGGTGAATATTGACGCTGGCCAACGACAACATCCACCGACCGAAATGCGTCGCGACAACATTCTCCGACTTGAATGCGGTCGTCTGGTACAGCGGTCTTGCATAAGGCGCGCATTTGGGCGGCGGCACGCACTGGCTCGCGAAACTGATACTCGCCTCGGCGGCGCCAGCCTCTAGTCCAAGATCGAAAAGTCGCAGTCCACGAGGGCCTTGTTAATTTTGTCGGCCGTCTCCAAGTACACTTGTAGCAACGTGAACGCGTCGCAGCCGCTCGCCAATTTGAAGGTCAGTTCGAAGCTCTTTGCGCATTCCTCGGAATCCACGTCGATAAGTCCTACACATTCCAGCGCAGCGTAATACTCACGAGTTTGCGCCTCGCTGAGCTGCAGACGTTGAGTAACGGTCTGGACGACCATCGAGCGGCGATGCCCGAACCTCGAGTCGGTCCCGTTGAACGTGATGAACGACAGGAACTCGCGTTGATTTCTGGAAAGTGCCTGCAGCTTCATATGAAGCCGTTGGAGGTCCGTGAACTCGTCCACCCATTCTCTGGACCCCGGCGTATTGCCGAAGTGGGTCAGGAAGGTTGTAGCCGTCTTTGCCGGCGTGTCGTCCACCTGTTCCGCCTGAGCCAGGAGGCTGGCGGGTGCGATCGCTCTGGTGATCGAGGGCAGCAGCGCGTCGAGATAGTTGCTCAGTTGTCTGAGCTCGTCGACCGTTCCCTTCTCGGCTTGGGACAGCACGTCATCCATGTCCCATACGTCCTTCTTGCTGTCGAAGAAGCTCTTGTCCTTGAATTCGTCAAATGAACGTGCCTGATAGTTTTTCTTATCCACAAGCATTAGGAACACGAGTCGGTCGTATTTTTTATCGTGCCCATGCTTGACGAATTTCTGCATCGTCTCCTGCAGTTTGCCGACGGCTGATGTGGCAGTTACCTGGATGCAGAGGCGCCTGCCGTCGTCGGCCAAGTCGATGGCGGCATGATTCAGCTCGTCATTGTTCAGGTTCACGAGCGAATACCCATGCACGAGATTCAGCACGTCCCTGAAAAACGACTCGCAGTCACGGTTCAGGTCGGTTTTGCCTGCCTTGCTTTGGCTCTTCAACATGTAGCGAAGCACCGAGAGTTTCATCACGACGTTCTGGTACAGGCGAGCTTTTTCGATAGGCATGAATGGTTATCCGAAACTGGCGTTGATTCCCCGGAGGCGAGCGCCTCGCGCACCGCGCGGGGAAGTGTAGATCTTGGCGCGTCTGTGCCTGCGGTCCGACTGCACCTGGGTGCTGGCCTTCCTCGCCTCCCTTTCGCATTCGGCGACACTGCGGCGCGGATCGCGCTCAAGCGGTTGGCAAATCGGTTGACGCTATACGCCGCGCCATCAGTTGGACGATCCGCATGCATGCACCTCATAGTCGCCTTTGACGCCGCACGGCGTCCTTTACGGGCCGCTGGCAGCAGCGTGAGTGTCCTTGCGCCGCGCCTTGGCCGCGAACCCTCCGCTTGAACGGTGAGGCGGAGATGCGTCCTATCTCCCCTACAGTTGGTGCTCCAAGATCGTGCCGAAGACCATAAGTCAATCCCGTCTTCGGTTCTGCCCGCTGACAAGGAGGTAGCTGGTGACAATCCTGCAAGAAATTCATGCGTGGTCTAAGGACCTCGCCGCTTGGCAACAAGACGCCACCGCGAGGCTCTACGCCGACCGAACACTCAGCGCCGCCGATCTCGACGATCTGTACGCGCTGGCAAAGACCGCAGCCGGGATCCCGGATCCCGAGAATCGCGAGCCCAAGAAATTGCAGGATGCGCAGGTTGCGCCGCAAGCGAACCCTGCTCGCGTCGTTGTGCTGACCGCCGTGAAGGAGCTGGCCAACGTCAACGCGCTGGCGACCGGCGCGTACCTGCCCATTGCAGCCGCGGGCCTCACGGTCATTTACGGCGAGAACGGCGTCGGCAAGTCGGGCTACTCACGCGTGTTCAAGCATGCCTGCCGGGCGCGTGACCGCCGCGAGCCGGTCTTGCCCAACGCGAACCTGGCGCCAGGCAAGCGTGGGCCGGCCCAGGCGGTGTTCGTGGCCGATGTCGACGGTGTCGCGACCGATCTGCGCTGGGCAGCCGGCGCCGAACCTCCCGAACCCCTGTCGGACATCTCCATCTTCGACTCCCATTGCGCCCGCGCCTACATCGACAACCAGGGCGACTTCGCCTATGCACCTTATGGGCTGGACATCCTGGAAGGCCTGGTCGGCGCGTGCAACAAGCTCAAGGCGCGCGCCAGCGCGGAGAAACTCGCCAGCGCGCCGAGCGATGCCGCCTATCAAGCGCTTACTCGCGAGCAGACCGAGGTCGCCAAGAGCCTGCTCGGCATTCCAGCGAGGACCAAAGCCGCTGACATCGAAGCACTAGCTGCGCTCAGCGAGGCCGAACTCGAACGGTCCGCCCTTCTGAACAAGACGCTGGCCGAGGCTGATCCGAAGCAGAAGGCCTTGGCTGTACGGCAGAAAGCCAGCCGCCTGAGCTCGTTGAAGGATCGAGTGGCGGCGGCGATCGACGTCGTCAATGACGAGAAGGTCGGCGCGCTCCAGGCGCTGGTCAGCAAGTCAAATGCGGCCAAGGCGGCTGCCGAGCTTGCAGCGACCGCGTTCAAGGCGACGCCGGGACAACTGGCCGGCACCGGCGGCGAAGACTGGAAGGCCCTCTTCGAGGCGGCCCGGGAGTTTGCCGGCGTCAGCCATACGGGACACGAGTTCCCGGGACTTCCCGCCGAGGCGGCGTGCCCCCTCTGCCAGAACACGCTAGGGGCAGAGGGCGCGGCGCGCCTACTGCGCTTTGATGCCTTCATCAAAGCGGCTGCCGAGAAGGCTGCGAAAGATGCGCGCGAAGCCGCGGCTGTTCCGTTCCGGGCGATCCACCAGGCCAACTTGGAGCTGATGTTCCGCGATGTGTTGGTGGAGGAGACGACCGAGGTGGCGCCGGCAGCGGCAACTGCCTGCACCGCCATCCAGGAGGCCCTCAAGGTGCGGCAGCAGGCAGTGCTGCAGGCCGCGGCTGGGAAGCTGCCCTGGGATGAGATCCCGAAGCTTTCGGACGATCCGCGGCCTGGGCTGCTCGACGTCGTCAACAGACTGCTGGAACAGGCCAAAGCTCTGGAGGCCACCGCCGACGAGAAGCTCCGGGCCGCCATGGTGGCAGAGCGGACGGAACTTGATGCGCGGCGCAGGCTTGCCGAGGTCAAGACCGCGGTGCTCGAGGCGATGGCCAAGCACGAGCTCTGCCGCAAGCTGCAAGCCTGCATAGACGGCATGGAAACCCGAGGAATCTCCAGGAAATCAACCGAGCTCTCCCGGACGACGGCCAGCCAAGAGTTGGCCGACGCGCTCAACGAGGAGCTCAAGCTGCTGAAGGTTCATCACCTGCAGGTCGTGATGAAGCCGGAGTCGCCGAGCGGCAAGACCCAGTTCAAGCTCACCCTTCAGTTGCCGGGCGGCGGAGCGCCCGCGGCCATACTCAGTGAGGGTGAGCAGCGCGCGATTGCCATTGCGTCCTTTATGGCGGAGATCCGACTTGGCAAGGGCCGCGGCGGCATCGTACTCGACGACCCTGTCTCTTCACTGGACCACCGGCGCCGCTGGGAGGTGGCCGAACGTCTGGCGATGGAGTCATTGACGCGGCAGGTGATCGTCTTCACCCACGACATCTACTTCCTTCTGATCCTGGAGCAGAAGGCGGAGGAGGTGCGCACGACGATGACCAAGAACTACATCCGCAAGACTGCCGATGGTTACGGCGTCCATTCCGAGGATTTGCCATTCGACGTGCTGGGCACAAAGGATCGGTTAGGGCGTCTGAGGCAGATGTTGGTCGAGGTGTCCAAGGCGCAGAAGGAGGGCGATGAAGATCGGCATCGCTACCTGACGGCCAAGTGCTATGGCCAGTTGCGACTCGCCTGGGAGCGCTGCACCGAGGAAGTCCTGCTTAACGGCGCTGTACAGCGCTTTGGGGAGGGCGTGTTGACGCTGCGCCTGAAGGGCGTCACGGTCACGGACGACGACTATCGCGAGCTCGATGCAGGCATGTCCAAGTGCTCCAAGTTCGAGCACGACGCTGCGATGGCGGTGGGCCGACTCCCCGTGCCGGACCCCGATGACCTCAGCAAGGACATCGAACGCCTGGCGAAGTGGCGAGAGACCGTGGACAAACGCGTGAGGGAAATCGCCAAGACGCGGGGATGACGGGGCGGCCAGGCATGCCAGTGCTCGATCGGAAACATGGTGCTGTCCGCCGGGCCGACGCCACACGTGAAGTTCAACTCATGAGCCGGGTGGTCAACGGCTCGCAAGTCTGGTCCGCTAGGTCGATGTTGACGCGGAACAGCGCGTCATCAAGGTCCTAGCAGAACGGAATTACCCCTCGCTAGGACTGTGTTGACGCTAAACGGCCCATCGGAGGGGGTGTTTCTTGTCGGACAGCTTTCGCTCATGCAGAGCGCGAGACTGGGTACAGTCGTTAGTTTACATAATATACATTGTCATTGGTTTTATACGAGCCGTCCCGTTCGGCCCTCAGTCGGCCCGAAGCCAGCACACACCCGCTGGCAACCCGCTTGCCGCGTCGATCCTCGGCGAGGTTCGACCCTCTCGCGTGGTCGATCAGCCGTGTCCCGTCGGGCCTTGCGGTCGTTCGGCCGGCGCTGCCGCCGCATCCAGCCGCGCCTGCAACTCCGCCAGCCGCCGCAGCGCCTCGTCCGCGCGCGCCGTCTGCGCGGCCAGTTCCGACTGCAGCCGCAGCGCCCGCGCCGACGCGTCGTAGGCCGACGCCGCCGCTTGCGACGCGCGCTCCTTTTCCGCCTCGACGTTCGCCACCGCCGCGGCGGCCACCTCGCGCAGGCGCGGCTGCATCTCCTCGCGGGCATGGGACAGCGCCGAGTCCCAGACGCGCAGCATGGCCTGGGCGACCGCGTCGGGCAGCGTCGGCGGCAACGCGAACGTGGCCCGGTCCTGGATGCGCCCCCCGAGGTGGCGGAACCAGCTGTCCAGGTACGGGCCGACGGTGTTCGGCGAGCCGCGGCCGATCTTGTGCCGCACCCGCTCGATCGTCGGGCGCGCGCCCTCGATCAGCAGCGCGTCGCACGCGTTCCACACATCCGTCTCGGTGATGCCTCGGGCCATGCGTGTCTCCGTCGCGTGGGCCCGGGCGGCGGCGTCCGACGCGCAGACGTCGGTCCGCCGGCATCCCGGACCTCTGTTGATTTGTAGTGGATGCTACAGACCTTGTATGCCGCAACGCGGCGCGAGCTCTCGGGCATCGGCGCCGACGGTGCTGCGGCTGCGACGAATCGGCCGCATGTCAACTTTCGTCGCAGGGCCCGATCCGGGCGCGGAGGCCTGGAACCACAGCCAAGTGACTGATCCACAACGATTTCTCGGCCGAGGCATCGCGTGGCACGCCGATCGCAATCTTCCGAGGCATCGGCGCCGGCGCGTCGACGCAGCGTGACTGCACGGCCCCACCCCCCGGAGATCGACATGGCGTTTTCGCTCAAGCTGAAGTTCAACCTGGCGTTCCTGGCGCTGTTCGGCCTCGGGCTCGGCGTGTCGGCCTGGCTGTCGCGCGACTTGCTGATCCAGAGCGCCCGCGAGGAAACGCTGCAGGACGGGCGCATCCTGATGGAAAGTGCGGCCGCGGCGCGCAGCTACACCAGCGAGCAGATGGTGCCGCTGCTGGCGCAACTGATGAGCGACCGCTTCCTGCCGCAGACGGTGCCGTCGTTCGCCGCCACCGAAAGCCTGCAGCGCCTGCGCGCCAAGTTCCCGGACTTCAGCTACAAGGAGGCGACGCTGAACCCGACCAACCCGCGCGACCGCGCCACCGACTGGGAGGCCGACGTGGTGCAGAAGCTGCGCAACGACCCGGACGCCAAGGAGTTCATCGGCGAGCGCAGCACCCCGGCCGGCACCTCGCTGTACATCGCCCGGCCGATCCGCATCACCGACGGCGCCTGCCTGGCCTGCCACAGCTCGCCGGCGGCGGCGCCGAAAAGCATGCTGGCGCTGTACGGGCCGAGCAACGGCTTCGGCTGGAAGCTGGGCGAGGTGGTCGGCGCGCAGATCGTCTCGGTGCCGACCGCGGTGCCGGTGGAGCGCGCCAACCGGGTGTTCCAGACCTTCATGCTGTCGCTGGGCGGCGTCCTGGCCGGGGTGTTCGTGGCCTTCAACCTGATGTTCCACGGCATCGTCACCCGGCGGCTGGCAAGGCTGACCGGCGCCGCGAACGACGTGAGCCTGGGTCGGGACGTGGAGGGCGGCTTCGAGGCGCGCGGCAGCGACGAGATCGCCCAGCTCGCCCAGTCCTTCGGCCGCATGCGCATCAGCCTGGCGAGCGCGATGAGCATGATCGGCGACTGACCGCCCCGCCCCATGGACGACATCGCGATGAACCCGCAGCGCATCGGCCGCTACCGCATCGAAGGCGTGCTCGGCAGCGGTGCGATGGGCATCGTCTACCGCGCGTTCGACCCCGGCGTCGGCCGCGCGGTGGCGATCAAGACCGTGCGCAAGGAACTGCTCGACGGCGGCCACCCGTGGAACGCGGTCGAGCGCTTCCGACGCGAGGCGCGCTCGGCCGGCAGGCTGTCGCACCCGAACATCGTGACGGTGCACGACTTCGGCGAGGACGAATCCAGCGCCTACCTCGTCTGCG
>JBGAMJ010000081.1:0-23581 GCA_044223035.1 Piscinibacter sp. | reverse complement strand
AGCGCGGCCCGAGCGGACGGTCGGCGTTGTCGCCAGGCCAGCGTCAGCCTCGCTGCGGCACCGCGCCGCCCCTCTCGGCGCGACCCTCCCGCGCCCCGTTTCCGATGCCCCCCCGCGCCCGCCGGATTCAAGACCGGTCGGCCCGGGCCGATACCCCAGCACCGGCGGTATCGTCCTCAGCGAGGCTGCCGTCGAACGGACAACCGCCGGTTGTCCCGTCCCCCCCGACGCCCGCCCCGCCCCCATCGATCCGATGACCCGTCGCTGCCCTGCCCCGCTGCGCCAGCGCGTGCTGGCCGCCGTGTGCGGCCTGTTCACCGCCGCCGGCGCCGGAGCCCAGGCCGGCGACGCGCTGGCCGACCTGCCGCTGGACAGCCTGCTGGACATGCCGGTCACCGGCGTGTCGCGTTTCGTGCAGCGCCGCAGCCAGGCGGCAGCGGCGGTGTCGGTGGTGACGCGCGAGGAGATCCGGGCCCACGGCCACCGCACGCTGTCTGACGTGCTGCGCGGCCTGCGCGGCGTGGTGATCACCACCGACCGCACCTACGACTACCTGGGTGTGCGCGGCAACCTCGCCAGCGGCGACTACAACACCCGCGTCCTGCTGCTGATCGACGGCAACCGGGTCAACGACCCGCTGTACGACCAGGCCTTCATCGGCAGCGAATTTCCGCTCGACCTCGATGCCGTCGAACGCGTGGAGTTCATCCCCGGCAGCGGTTCGGCGGTGTACGGCGGCAACGCGCTGTACGGCGTCGTCAACGTCATCACGCGCGAGGCCGGCCGCGAACGCAGCGGCAGCGCTGCCGCCACGCTGGGCAGCGGCGGCGAGCGCCGGGCACAGGCCGCGATGCAGCTTCCGCTGGCCGACGGCGGCCTGCAGATCGCCGCGTCGCGCGAGCTGCGGCGCGGCACGGACCTGTTCGACGCGTTCCAGGCCGGCGTGAACGGCAGCGACGGCATCACCCGCGGCACCGACCGGACCCAGCGCAGCGCACTGTGGCTGCGCTGGGACGCCGGGCCGCTGACCGCCAGCCTGGTCCACGCCGAACCGCGGCGCAGCCTGCCGTTCGGCGTCGGCCTGGTCTATGGCGACCCGAGCAACCGCTACCGCGACACCAGCACCCTGCTCAACCTGGAGCGGCGCTGGGAATGGGGTGAATCGACCGGCGTGGTCGGCCGCGTGTTCGCCGGCGCCTACCGCTTCGACGGCAACTACGCGATCGACTTCCCGCCGCCCACGCTGAACCACGACGACGGCATCGCGCGGTGGCACGGGCTGGAGGCGCGCGTCACGACCACGCGCTTCGCGGGTCACCACCTGGTGGCCGGCGGCGAGTGGCAGGTGGCGCCGGAGCTGCGGCAGCGCAACGTCGATCTCGCGCCGACCCCGGCGACCCATCTCGACGACCGCCGCAGCGCCACGCGCATCGGCCTGTATGCCGAGGACCAGTGGCGGATCGCGTCCGCCTGGACACTGCACCTGGGCGCCCGCGCCGACCGCCTGTCCGGCCTCGGCTGGCAGACCAGCCCGCGCGTGGCCGCCACCTGGGCACCATCGCCGGCGTGGGCGTTCAAGCTGATCCACGGCAACGCCTTCCGTCCGCCCAACGCCTACGAATCGGCCTACCAGGTGGACACGCCGGCCGGCTACCTCGCCAACCCGGCGTTGCGCACCGAGCGCACCCGCGGGCGCGAACTGGCGGTCGAATGGCGCCCGCAGCCGGCGTGGCGGCTGTCCGGATCGCTGTTCGACAACCAGACGCACCGCCTGCTGCTGCAGGGCTACGACCCGGCCATCGACCGCTACCAGTTCGCCAACGCCGGCGTGCTCGGCAGCCGCGGCATCGAACTGGAGGCCGAGCAGGTGCTCGACAACCTGCGCTGGCACCTCAACCTGACGCTGGCACGCCCGTCGGCATCGAACACCGATGGCGCCGGCATGCTGTTCCCGCGGCGCATGCTCAAGGGCGGCGCGGTGTGGCAGTTGCCGGGCGAGTGGACGCTCGCGGTGGAGGCGATCGCGCTGTCGCGCCGCGGCACCGCGCCCGGTCACGCGTTGCTGGATGTCGCGTGGCGCGGCCGGCTGCCCGGGTCCGGATCGGCCACGGATTCCGCGCCCGAGATCGGGTTCGGCCTGCGCAACCTGTTCGACCGCCGCGCCGCCGACCCCGGTGCCGATGCGCTGCGCCAGCCGGTGATCGAGCTGCCCGGCCGCACCTGGTGGCTGCAGGCGCGCTGGCCCTGGAGCTTCTGACCGTGAGGCCCACCGCGCTGCGATCCGGCTCCCACCGGCCACGCCCCTGGGCCTGGCCGGTGGCGTTCGCCGCGCTGCTGGCCGCGCTGCCCGCGATCTGCCGGGCCCAGGACGACGCACCGCTGAAGGCGGCGATCGTCTTCAGCCTGCTGCAGTTCGTGCAGTGGCCGGCCGAGGCGGCGATGCCGGACGGCGCGCCGCTGCACCTGTGCGTGGACAAGGGCAGCCCGCTGTGGCCGCACCTGCGCCCGCTGCAGGACCGGCCGCTGCGTCAAGGGCGGCTCGACGTGCGCGACATGCCCGCGGCCGACGGCATCCGCCAGTGCCACGCCTGGCTGGCCGATGGTGGCGCGCCGGCGCGGCGGCTGCCGGCGCGAGCGGCGGCGGCCGCGCCGCTGCTGGTGATCGGCGACGGCGACGGTGCCGACGACGCCGGCGTGACGATCGGCCTGCACATGAACGCGCAGCGCGTGGTGTTCGACATCGACCTGGCCGCCGCCCGCCAGAGCGGCCTGCAGGTCAGTTCCAAACTGCTGCGCCTGGCGCGCAAGGTGCGCGAATGAGACCCACGGGAACGGATCGGCCGGGATCGAGCCGGACAGAAACGACGACGCCCGGGCGCGACGGCGCGCGGGCGTCGAAGCACGCGGAGACGGCCGCGCCGGAGCGCCACGGGCTGGCGCAACGCCTCGTGCGGCTGTCGCTGGGCGCGGCGGCGCTGGCGCTGCTGGTGGCCGGCGCGGCGCTGAACCTCGCGGTGCACGTGATCGAGCGCCACACGCTGGCGAAGGAGAGCACGGCGCAGGCGGAGGTGGTCGCGACCCACCTGTCGGCCGCGCTGCAGTTCCAGGACCGCGACGCCGCCCGCGAGACGCTCGACAGCCTCGATCACACGCTGTGGGTGGCCCACGCCACGCTGTACGACAGGCGCGGCTCGGTGTTCGCGCAATTCGTGCGGCCGGGGCACGTCGATCCGCAGCCGCTGCCGCGGCTGGCGGCGGGCCTGCACCCGGCCGAAGACGGGTTGCTGGTTGCCGTGCCGGTGGGCGGCAGCGCCGGCGAAGTCGGCCGCCTGGTGCTGGAGATGCCGCTGCGGCCGCTGTACCGCAAGGCCGCGGAGCTGG
Source organism: Piscinibacter sp. (assembly GCA_044223035.1). GTDB lineage: Bacteria > Pseudomonadota > Gammaproteobacteria > Burkholderiales > Burkholderiaceae_C > JBGAMJ01. The sequence continues at coordinate 20,200 of JBGAMJ010000081.1, read as the reverse complement.
CCGGCCTGACGGCGGCCTCGGCGGCGATGGCGCTGCTGCTGGCCTGGGGCCTGGCGGTGGGCGTGCGGCGCGACGTGGCGCGGGTGGAACGCCGCATGCACGCACTGGCATACGTCGACGCGGTCACCGGCCTGTTCAACCGCCACGCGGCCGGCGAGCACCTGCAGGACTACCTGCGCGAGGCCGAGGCCGCCGGGCAGGGCTTCTCGATCGTCACCTTCGACCTCGACGACTTCAAGACGCTGAACGACACGCTCGGCCATGCCGTGGGCGACCAGGTGCTGCGCGAGGTGGCGAACCGGCTGCGCGAGGTGATGACGCCGAAGGCCCGCGGCTACCGCTTCGGCGGTGACGAGTTCGTGATCATCTGCCCCTCGCCCGAAGGCCTGCGCGAGCCGCAGCGCTACGGGCACATGGTGCGCCTGGCGCTGGCGGGCAGTCTGCAGGCGCAGGGCTACGAAGTGCCGCTGGCCGGCAGCATCGGCGTCGCGCGCTGGCCCGCCGACGGCCGCGACCCGGCGGACGTGCTGCGCGCATCCGACATCGCGATGTACCAGGCCAAGCACGGCGGCAAGAACAGCCTCGTGGTGTTCGACGCCGGGCTGCGCGAGGCCTCGGAACAGCGGCTGCGCATCGAATCGGACCTGCGCATCGCGCTGCGCGAGGGGCAGCTCCGGCTGCACTACCAGCCGATCGTCGAGCTCGCCGGCGGCGCGATCGTCGGCGCCGAGGCGCTGGTGCGCTGGCAGCATCCGGAACGCGGCCTGCTCGGCCCGCTCGAGTTCATCGACGCGGCCGAGCGCACCGGCCTGGTCGTGCCGCTGGGCGGCTGGGTGCTGGCGGAAGCCGCGCGCCAGCTCGCCGCCTGGCGCGCCCAGGGTTTCGGCGGGCTGCGCGTGGCGGTGAACGTGTCGGCCGGCCAGTTGCGCGGCGGGCGGCTGCTGGAGCAGTACCGCGACGCGCTCGCCGCCGCCGGTGTCGCCGATGGCGATGCCGGCCTGGAGATCGAGCTGACCGAGCACACGCTGGTGGAAGACGTGGACGACAACCTGCGGCTGCTGGAGGCGCTGCGCGCGATGGGCGTGCGGATCGCGATCGACGATTTCGGCACCGGGCTGTCGTCGCTGGCCTACCTGAAGCGCTTGCCGATCGACAAGCTGAAGATCGACCGCAGCTTCGTCGCCGGCGTGACCGACGCGCGCGGCGACCGCGCGATCGTGGCCGCCGCACTGTCGATCGCGCAGGCACTCGACCTGGCGGTGGTGGCCGAGGGCGTCGAGACCGAAGCCCAGCGCGACGCGCTGCGCGCGCAGGGCTGCCGGCTGGCCCAGGGCTGGCTGTTCGGCCGCCCGGTGCCGCCGGAGGCGTTCGCGGCGCGGCTGCGCGAATCCGCGCCGGTAGCGATCCCCAGGTCGTCAGTCAGGACGGCGTGACGAACCGGCCTCGCAGCGCGTATACCTGCGACTGGGACCACGCCGGGTCCCCACCCGGCCGAACCGCGGCCGGCGGGACGACCGGCCGACCCTTGCGCAGCAGTCCATGCCGTTCCCCACGCCGTCCACCGACGAGTCGGCCGCGCCGCCCGCCGCGCCGAGGCAGATCTTCGTCAGCCACATCTCCGACGAAGCCGAGCTGGCCGGGCTGCTGCAGCAGATGCTGGAGGCCGATTTCGCCGGTCAGGTCCGGCTCTTCACCTCGTCGGACATCCGCAGCATCGGCACCAGCGAGGACTGGCTGGCCGCGATCGAGCGTGCGCTCGGCCAGGCGGTGGCGCTGATCGTGCTGTGCAGCCGCTCGTCGGTTCACAAGCCCTGGGTTCAGTTCGAGATCGGCGCGGCGTGGATGAAGCAGGTGCCGATCGTGCCGGCCTGCCACTCGGGGCTGACGCCGGACCGGCTCGATCCGCCGCTGGCGCGACTGGAAGGCCTGGAGCTCGGCACCGCGCGCGGGCTGGAGCGGCTGTACGTGACGGTCAGCCGCCTGCTCGGGCTGGATCCGCCGCGCCTGCCGGCCGACCCGGCCGGGCGGCTGGCGCGCATCCAGCCGCTGGAGGCGCGCTTCGCCAACGTGCAGGTGCAGCAGTTCGAGCGCTACATCGACATCGTCGTCGCGCCCGGCGAGGCCGGCGCCGAGCGGATCGCCGACGACGCGGCGGTGGAGTCCGACGACGCGTCGCTGGCGCTGTTCGGGCTGATGCCGGGCGTGCCGCGACGCTGGCGCGACATCGTGCGGGCGGCGCAGAAGGGCAGCGACACGCGCTGGATCGGCCAGCTCGAAGCCGGCATCCGCCTGGCCGGGCAGAACGAATGGTTCCGGCCGGTGCAGGCCGTGTACCACGCCGAGCGCGGCTCGTTCCAGCCGCAGCTGGCGCGCAAGGAGGTGTTGGCCGACGGCCGCACGCGATTCCACGTGCACCTGGTGGAAACCGTGGTCGCGCCGCTCGCCGACGTGCCCGGCGCCATCGGCACGCTGGCCACGCTGCTGCGCCTGGGGCTGCGCTTCCGCTACGAGGTGATCGAACGCTTCCGCCGGCTGGAGCTGGCGGCACCGGACGCGACGGCAGCGCTCGCGCCGGACGCGCTGGCGCCGCTGGTCGACGCGATCGAGGTGATCGAGGTCGACGCGCGCTCGCGCGGCGCCGAGGATCTGGACCTGGACGACGTGCTGACGCTGTTCGACACCGCCGCCGAGCGCGACGAGATCGCGCGGCTGGACGCCGACTGGAACGCGGCCCGCGCGCTGCTGTTCCGTGCCGATCCGCCGCCGTCGGCCGGCGAAACCGCCGGCGCGCTGCGCCGCCTGCGGGCGGTCAACGCCCGATTCCTGCGCCTGGGCACCGCGCGCTTCGCGGACATCGTGCGCACCCGCTGGGACGCGGCGGCCTGAACCGTCGCGCGGGCTGCCCCGCCGGCGTCCCTCGGCCGGGATCCGGAATCAGCGCGCGAGCGCGGCGACGATCCGCCCGGCCAGCGATTTCACCGCGCCATGCAGACCACGCACCTGCGCCGCCTGCTCGCCGGAGGCGGCGCCCCCGGTGGCGCTCCGGCCGGCGGCCGCGATCGCCTCGAGCGCCTGCAGCAAGTCCTGCGCACCGATCGTCGCCGACGCGCCATAGAGCGACTGCAGTTCGCCCGACCAGCCGGCGCGATCGTCGCCGGCGCGCGCCGTGCTCAGCTCCGGCACACCCGCGGCATAGGTGGCGGCAAAACGCGCCAGCACCCGGCGCAAGGTCGGCCCGTGGCCGCCCACATGGAGCAGCGCGCGCTCGGCGTCCAGCCCCGGGATGTCGGCCAGCCGCTCGCGAAGCGTATCGACGCCGGCGGGGCCGTCGGCGGCCGCCGTCGCGAGCGGGGCAACGCCCGGTGCGGCGCGCGAGACGGGCGGCGGCAGCCAGCGCAGCAACGTCGCGAACAGCCGCAGCGGATCCACCGGCTTGCTGACGTGATCGTTCATTCCGGCGTCGAGGCAGGCCTGGCGATCGTCGCCGAATGCATTGGCCGTCATGGCGACGATCGGCACGAAACGCCGCCCGCGCGCGCGAATCGCGCGGGTCGCGGCGAGCCCATCCATGCCCGGCATCTGCACGTCCATCAGGATCAGGTCGTGGCGATCGGTCAGCGCCTGCTCGATCGCCTGCGCACCGTCGTCCGCGACCTCGACCTCCAGCCCGGCGAGGCCCAGCAGTTCCGCGGCCACCTGCTGGTTGACGCGGTTGTCCTCCACCAGCAGCACGCGCTGCCCCGCATGCTCGCGACGCAGTTGCGCCTCCAGCCCGCCGACCACGCTCGCCGGCTCGGTGTCGGTCTCGGTCTCGGTCTCGGTCTCGGTCTCGGTCTCGGCCTGCGGCGGCCGATCCGATCGCGCCGGCTGCACCCGCGTCCCCAGCACCCGCAGCAGCGCGTCGTGCAGTGTCGATGCGGTGATCGGCTTCATCAGCACCGCATCGAACCCCGCGTTCCGCGCCTGCTGCCACATGGCGGCTTCGTCGGAGGCGGAAATCAGGATCGCCGGCGGCAACGACGGGCCGAGGCGATCGCGCAGCAGCCGCAACGTCTCGATGCCGTCCGGCGGGTCCATGCGCCAGTCGATCAGCATCACGTCGTACGGGCGACCGGCGGCGGCTGCGGCGTCGGCATGCAGCAGTGCGGATGCACCGCCGGCATGGGCATCGACCGCCAGGCCGAACGACGACAGCCGGTCGCCGATCGTTGCTCGCGCCTCGGCCAGGTCGTCGACCAGCAATGCGCGCCTTCCGGCGAGCGTCACCGCCGGGTGAGTGTCGGCGGCATCCACCCGGCCCAGCCAGGCGGTGAACCAGAAGCAGCTGCCGCTGCCGGGCTCGCTCTGTGCGCCGATTTCGCCGCCCATCATCGTGGCGAGGTGGCGCGTGAGCGCCAGTCCGAGCCCGGTCCCGCCGTGGCGGCGCGTGGTCGAGACGTCGGCCTGCTCGAAGGCGCCGAACAGGCGCGGCAGTTGCTCCGGCGCGATCCCCACGCCGGTGTCGCGCACCTCGAAGCGCAGTTCCAGGCGGCCGGCGTCCTCGCGCAACAGCCTGGCGCTCAACCGCACCCAGCCCCGCTCGGTGAACTTGACCGCGTTCGACAGCAGGTTGATGAGCAACTGCGACAGGCGGGTCGGGTCGCCGCGCAGGCGCGCCGGCAGGTGGTCGGTATCGAGCACCAGCTCCAGGCGCTTGCTGCGCGCCTCCACGCCGACGAGTTCGAACACACGCTCGAGCAGCGGGTCGAGTGCGAACTCGGTCTCCTCGAGCGTCATCTTGCCGGCCTCGATCTTCGACAGGTCGAGGATGTCGTTGAGGAGTTGCAGCAGGTGGTTGGCGGCGTCGCCGATGCGGCCGATGCGGTTGCGCTGCTCGATGTCGGCGGCTTCGCGCGAGGCCAGCCAGGCGAGGCCGATGATGGCGTTCATCGGCGTGCGGATCTCGTGGCTCATGTTGGCCAGGAAGGCGCTCTTGGCGCGGTTGGCCGCCTCGGCCTCGCTGGCGCGGCGCGCCAGCTCGACCTGCATCGCGTCGATCTGGCGCTCGCGTGCACGGCGCTCGCTGTTGTCGACCACCGTCGCGCGGGTGTGGCTGAAGCGGCCCTCGGCATCCCGCACGACACCGGCGGAAACCAGCACCGGCAGCGTGCGGCCGTCGCCGCGAACGAAGTCGTAGTCGAGGTCGTGCGCTTCGCCCTTGGCGACGAATGCCGGGAAGCGCTGCTCGTGCAATGCGCGCGACGCCGGTGTCATGAAGCCCTGGATCGACTGGCCGACGAATCGCTCGCGCGGGTAACCCAGCATCTGCAGCAGCGTCTCGTTGGCGGCCAGCACGCGGCGGTCGGGCGCGAGCGACATGTAGCCGCAGGGGGCATGGTCGTAAAGGTCGGCGACCGCGGCGGCGCGCTCCTCCAGCGCACGGTTGGCGGCCGCCAGCGCGGCGGTGCGCTCGGCGACCTGCTGCTCGAGCAGCGTGTGCTGCTGCTCCAGCGTCTCGCGGGCGCGCCGGCGCAGCGTGACGTCGGTGAAGATGCCGACGATATGGCCGACGCCGGCGATCTCCACCCGCGAGCCGGAGACCTCGAGGTCGACGGTCTCGCCGTCGCGGCGACGGAATCGCAACTCGATGCCGCGCAGTGCACCGCCCGCCTCGAGCTCGCTCATGGCCGCGGCGCGTGCCGCCATGTCATCGGCCCACAGGCCGGTCTCGAAGCCGGTTCGGCCGATGATCTCGTCGCGCGGGCAGCCGAGCAGTGCCTCGAACGCCGGGTTGACGTCGACGAATCGGCCGTCGGGCAGCGCACTGATCGCGATGCCGGCGGGGCTGCTGCGGAACACCGCGGCAAAGCGCTCGTGCAGTTCCCTGAGCGTGCGTTCGGCCAGGCGGCGCTCGGTGGTGTCCTCGGTCGAGATGATGATGCCGCCGACGTTGCCGTCGTCGGCCACCCAGGGGACGACGGTCCAGCGCAGCCAGCGCATGCTGCCGTCGGCCTGCACCCACTCGTCGGCATCGTTCGAGACGCTGCGGCCCGCCAGCGCCTCGCGATGGGCCCGCCGCCAGGCTTCGGGCAGGTCGGGGTTCAGGGCGTGGTGGTTGAGGCCGGCCAGGTCGTCGCGGCCGCGGCCGTAGGTGACCGACCAGGCGCGGCTGACGGCGAGGTAGTTCATGCTGCGGTCGAGCATCGCGATGCAGTGGGGCGCCTGCTCGACGAGTGCCAGCAGTTGCGCGCGCGAGCGGCGCAGCCGTTCCTCCGCGTCGCGCCGCCCGGTGATGTCGCGATGCAGGCCCATCAGGCCGACCAGTTCACCGTCTTCGCCGACGATCCGCAGGCCCATCGACTCGCCCCAGAACGAACTGCCGTCGCGACGCCGGTAGCGCAATTCGTAGATCGGGTCGATGCCCCGGTGCGAGCCCGCGTGGAATCGCGTGCGCCCGGTTTCGGCGAAGTCCGCCGGGTCGGCATACAGGAACTCGGTGCTGCGACCGATCACTTCGTCCGCGCGGTAGCCGAATTGGGCGCTGAACGCCGGGTTGACGAGGCGGATGCGGCGGTCGGGGTCGGTCAGGATCACGGCGTCGAGCAGGCCGTCGAACATCGCTCGGAAGGTGGCTTCGCTGCGGCGCATCGCATCGGTGGCACGCTCGCGCGCGGCGGAGGCGGCGTCGAGCATGCGGCGCAGGGCGCCGAATTCGGCGATGGCCGTGTCTCCGGGCTGCGCAGGCGTGTCGCGCGCGAACAGCGCCGAGACCGCGCGCGACAACCGGCGGCTGGCCAGCCGGCCGGCCAGCAGGCCGGCCAGCGTGGCGCCGACGATCGCCAGGCCGAGCGCCTGCACCGCCGATCGGAGCGGCGCCGAGTGCTGTTGCTGCGAAATCTCGACCTCGATCGACCATGGCGCCAGCGCGGACCGTTCCGCGTACCGCAGCGCGGCCGGTGCGCTGGCGAATGTGTCGGGCGGCTCCGCCGTACCGCCGGTGCTGGCGCTGCCGCTGGGGGCCACCGCGGGCGCAGCGGCGCTGCGGCGCGCCAACACGCCGCGCTGACCGTCGAGCACCAGCACCGACCAGCCGGCGGGCAGCAGCATGGTGTCGAGCAACTGCTGGAAGCGCCGGGTGGCCACGGGAGTCAGCAGCACGCGAACGCCGCCGTTGCCCGCGCGGACCGGCACGGCCACCGCGACCAGCGGCTCATTCATGATCGGGCCCAGGACACGGTCGCCGACGGACGGCCTGCCGGTGGCGATCGCCATCGGCGCGGCGGCGCGGCCGCTCGGGCGCGGCAGCGCGGGCAGCGGGGTTCCGAAAGGGCGCCCCGTGTGCAGCAACATGCGGCCGCCGGCGTCGGCGAGGATCACGTCGCTGCCGAAGGTGCGCTGGAATGCCTGCGCCTGGCGATGGAACTCCGCGAGCTGCGCGTCGCCTTCGAGCAGCGGCGATTCGGCCAGCACGCTCAAGGTGTCGATGCGCGTACGCAGGGCCTCATCGACATCGACCGCGATCTGGTGCACCAGGCGCGCGCCGACGCGGTCGTCGCGCGCGCGCTCGGAGCGCACGCTGGCGACCGCCAGGTACACCGCGAGCACGACCAGCGGCAGCATCGACAGCCAGATCACCCGCCGCAGGTACACATGCAAGGGCAGCCCGCCGGCTGGGCGTTCGACGGCGGACGGCGGCGCAGCGATGTCAGGCATGGATCGGGGTCGTTGGGTGACCGTCAGTCAGGCAGGATGTCCGCACCCTGCCCCAGCGGACCGGCGCGCGCGATCTTCGCGGGGCCGGGTCGACCGACATTGATCGGCGTCAATTGCACGGCTCGTGGGTTCCGCCGCGGCGCTGCATCGTGCAGCCGCGGCCCGCCCGGAGGCGCGGATCAGACCGCCGCCAGCGCCTGCGCCAGGTCGCCGCGCAGGTCGTCCACGTCCTCGACGCCGACCGACAGCCGCACCAGCGCGTCGCCGATGCCCAGCGCGGCGCGGGTGGCCGGCGGGATGGTGGCGTGGGTCATGATCGCCGGGTGCTCGATCAGGCTCTCGACGCCGCCCAGGCTTTCGGCCAGCGCGAAGATCCGCACCGCCTCCAGGAAGCGGCGGGCGCCGGCCAGGTCGGTCGCCAGGTCCAGCGAGAGCATGCCGCCGAAGCCGTTCATCTGCCGCCGCGCCAGCGCGTGCTGCGGGTGCGAGGCGAGGCCCGGGTAGCGCACCCGCGCGACCTGGGGCTGCAGCTCCAGCCAGCGCGCCAGCGCCAGCGCGTTGGCGCAATGGCGTTCGAGCCGCAGCGCCAGCGTCTTCAGCCCGCGCAGCGCGAGGAAGCTGTCGAACGGCCCGGCGATCGCGCCGACGGCGTTCTGCAGGAAGACGAGCCGCTCGCGCCATTCGGCCTGGCGCGGCTCGCCGCCGACCACCGCCACGCCGCCGATCACGTCGGAGTGGCCGTTCAGGTACTTGGTGGTCGAGTGCACGACGATGTCGAAGCCGTGTTCCAGCGGGCGCTGCACCCAGGGGCTCGCGAAGGTGTTGTCGGCCACCGCCAGCAGGCCGTGCTCGCGCGCCAGCGCGGCCAGCGCCGACAGGTCGGCCAGTTCGAGCAACGGGTTGCTCGGCGTCTCGACCCACAGCACGCGCGTCTCGGGGCGGATGGCGGCGCGCACCGCCTCCGGGTCGGCGATGTCGACGAAGCTGAAGCGCAGGCCGGCGCTGCGCGCGCGCACCCGCTCGAACAGCCGGTAGGTTCCGCCGTACAGGTCGCGCCCGGCGACCACGTGCGCGCCGGCGTCCACCAGCTCCAGCACGGTGGCGATCGCCGCCAGCCCGGAGGCGAAGGCGCAGGCCACCGGGCCGCCTTCGAGATCGGCGACGCAGCGCTCGAAGGCCCAGCGCGTCGGGTTGTGCGAGCGGCCGTAGTCCAGCCCCTGGTGCACGCCGGGGCTGCGCTGCACGTAGGTGGAGGTGGCGTAGATCGGCGGCATGATCGCGCCGGTGCTCGGGTCCGGCGCCTGGCCGGCGTGGATCGCCCGGGTGGCGAAGGCGTGGCGCGGTGCCGCGGCGGGGCTGGGGTCGGAACGATCCGGGGAATCGGGGGAATCGGGGGAATCGGGGGAATCGGGGGAATCGGGATAGGGGGGGGGCGTCGCCGGCGGCGCTCATCGTCAGGCTTTCGGTGGTTGGCTGCGCAGGTGGTTGCGCAGGTGGTTGAGCAGGTCGAAGCGGGTGATCAGCCCGTGGAAGCCGGCCGCGTCGGCGATGATCGCGACCAGCCCGCCGTCGAGCACGCGGCGCAGCGCCGGCAGGCCGGCGTCGGGCGGCAGCGTCTGCAGCGCGGTGCTCATCGCGCTGGCCACCGGGTCGCGGTAGCGGGCGGCGTCTTCCTGCACGTGCAGCAGCAGGTCCGACTCGTCGACCACGCCGACCAGCCGGCCGGCATCGAGCACCGGCAATTGCTGCACGTCGGCCAGGCGCATGCGCTGGAACGCGGTCAGCAGCGTGTCGTCGGGCGCGACGCCGACCACGCTGCCGTCCTCGGCGCGGCGCGAGATCAGGTCGCGCAGGTCGCCGTAATGGCGTTGCGCGAGCAGGCCCTCGTCGATCATCCAGGCGTCGTTGTAGACCTTGCTCAGGTAGCGCGTGCCGGTGTCGCAGACGAAGCTGACGACCCGCTTGGGCACCGTCTGCGCACGGCAGTAGCGCAGCGCAGCGGCCAGCAGCGTGCCGGTCGACGAGCCGCCGAGCAGGCCCTCGGCCTTCAGCAGCTCGCGCGCGGCGGCAAAGCTCTCGTCGTCGGCGATGCTGTAGGCCTGCGTCACCGCCGACAGGTCGGCGATCGGCGGCACGAAATCCTCGCCGATGCCTTCCACCGCCCATGAGCCGGCCGGGCCGTGGGTGCCGGTCAAGACCTGGTCGCGCAGGATCGAGCCGGCCGGGTCGGCCAGCACGAACTCGACGTGCGGCGCCACGCGCCGGAAGAAGCGCGACAGCCCGGTCACCGTGCCGCCAGAGCCGACGCCGACGACGATCGCGTCGAGCGCGTGGCCGGTCTGCGCCCAGATCTCCGGGCCGGTCGAGCTTTCGTGCGCGAGCGGGTTGGCCGGGTTGTTGAACTGGTCGGCATAGAACGCGCCGGGGATCTCCTGCGCCAGCCGGGCGGCGTAGTCCTGGTAGTAGGCGGGGTGGCCCTTGCCGACGTCGCTGCGCGTCATGTGCACCTCGGCGCCCAGCGCCTTCAGGTGCAGCACCTTCTCGTTCGACATCTTGTCGGGCACCACCAGCACCACGCGGTAGCCCTTGGCGCGCGCAACCAGCGCCAGCCCGAGCCCGGTGTTGCCGGCGGTCGCCTCGATCACGGTGCCGCCGGGCGGCAGCCGGCCGTCGCGTTCGGCCGTCTCGATCATCGAGCGGCCGATGCGGTCCTTGATGGAGCCACCGGGGTTCTGCGATTCGAGCTTCAGCAGCAGTTCGCAGCAGCCGGTGTCGAGCCGGGTCACCGGCACCAGCGGCGTGTTGCCGATCAGGTCCAGCACGGCGGGGCGTTCGGTGCGCGTCATGGGGCGGTAATACGGCGGCAGGCCGGGGCTGTCAACCGCCGGCGGCGAGCAGGCCCGGGCGACCGGCGGCACGACCCGCCTCCGAACCGCTTCTAGGGGACTGTCACTACTTTGCTGCACTGCAACAAAAATGGGTTGGCATCCGGGTAAACGCCGACTAAACTAGGCTCATGTTGCAGTGCAGCAAAGATTGAGACAAACCTCGCCCCCTACCCACGGATCACACAGGAGCACCACCATGCTGAACACCGAAAACTTCACCGCCGCCCAGAAGACGAACCTCGAAGCCCTGGTCGGCCTCGGCGCCAAGGCGCTGGACAGCGTCGAGCAACTGACCGCGCTGAACCTGAAGACGGCCAAGGCCGGCCTCGAGGAAGCCGCCGAAACCACGCTGGCCCTGCTGTCCGCCAAGGACGCGCAAGCGCTGATCACGCTGCAAGCCGGCCTGGTGCAGCCCGCCGCCGACAAGTTCGCCGCCTACGGCCGCCAGGTGTATGACATCGTCGTCGCCGCCAAGGCCGACGTCGACCAGTTCGCCGCCGAACAGTTCGCCGGCCTGCAAGATGCCGTCACCGCCGCCGTCGAAGCCGCCGCGAAGAACGCGCCGGAAGGTTCGGGCAACGGCGTCGCGCTGCTGAAGCAGGCGTTCGAGACCGCGACCAACGCGTTCGAAGGCATCCAGAAGGCGACGCGCCAGGCCGCCAGCGCCGCCGAAGCGAACTACACCGCCGTGACGTCCGCCGTCACCCCGGTGAAGACCGCCAAGGCCAAGCGCGCCTGAGCCTCCACCCCGGACCGGCCGGCGCGCTGACGCCGGCCCGGATCACGGAGCCGCCCCGCCCTCGCCTCGTGCGAGCGCGGGGTTTCTTCCGTTGGGGCGGGCACCGTGCCGGTGAGTTGCCTGATCGAGCTCACACCCAACCCCTTCCCAGGTCTCGCGAAGTTGCCTTCGAGCGTGCGCTGGTCCTCCTTGCGTCACACGCGCGTATTCGCGGACCATCGCAGCCGTCCGTGAAGGGTCGCCTGCCCGCAGCGTCTGCGCGGCGCGGCAGGCGGCATCCGCCGGGGGCTCATGCTGGGGCGGTCTCCGCTTCGCTCCGACTGCACTGTGGTGCTCGACCTGGGGTCGCGTCGCAGAACTCGCTATGTTCGCTGCGCTCACTCCGCTCAAACAGCTGCGCCGAGTCAGACAACGAAGCGCGCTGCGCGCGCCGACCCCAGATCTGCGCTCCTCGTCGCCCCAAAAATCGCCCCCAGCGGATGCCGCCTGCCGCGCTGTGACGGTTTGTTCTTTTCGATCGCGAAACCCGACGCCTCCGCCGCTCCGACCTCCGCGCTTCAAGAGCGACGTCGACCGACCGCAACGGCAGGCAAGCAGCCGTATGCCCCCGATGAACGATTCCACAATGGGGTTCGAGCGCGACGCCAGAGGCCCTGCGGATGGAAGACCTCAAAAGGGGCTGCCGGTCAGACCCGGTTCAGCAGCTCGGCCTTCTTGGCGGCGAACTCGTCGTCGCTGAGGATGCCCTTGGCGCGCAGGTCGGCCAGCTTTTCGATGGTCGCGAAGATGTCCTGGCCGCCGCCGTTGCCGCCACCGTTGCTTGCGTTGCCGGCCGGCGCGAACGCAGGCGGCGCGAACGACGGCGCGGGGCTCGCATCCCGGAACGGCGCCGGGGGGGCCGCCGGCGCCACGCCGTTGACCGAGATCACCGGCAGGCTCGCCACGTCGATCAGCCCGTACTGGCTGTTGAAGCTCAGGCTGCCGCCGAAGGACTGCTGCTGCGAGAAGCCGCCGATGTTGTGGTCCAGCGTGTCGTACACCGTGACGGTGCCGCCGACGTCGATCGCCAGCCGCCGCGCCTGGGCGAAGTAGGCGTAGCGCACGCCGTTCTGCGCGCCGGTGCTGTTCGGCCAGCGCAGGTCCGACGGCCACCAGTCGCCGGTGCTGCCGGGCACGAACAGGCTCGCCTGGCCGAAACCGCCCGAGCCTTGCTGCTGGCTGCTGCCGCCGCCGAAGCTGGCCTGCGCCTGGCCGCTGCCGTAGCCGCCGCCCTGGCTCTGCGACTGGAAGCTGCCGCTGCGCACCAGATCGGGCTGGTTGGCGACCAGGTTCGACAGCTCGGAGCACAGCGAATCGACGCGGCCCTTCAGGTGGTTGTTGAACATGTCCGACACCATCGTCATGCCGCCGCGCATCCACTGGCCGGGGCCGGCGAACTCAGGGTGGTTGAACTGGGCCATGCTGCCGTTGCCGTTGATCACCGAGTCGAGCATGCTCATCGTCGCGTCGACGCTGAAGCCGTGGCGCCGGGAAACATCGTTGATGACCTCCTGGCCGGCGGAAGAAAGTTGTCGCATGAGAGGTCCTTGCAGTTGAAGCCAACCCGGGATTGTCCTGCATTGACATGTCCGGCGCCGCGGCGCACGCGCCGGCCGCTATCCTGCGCGGGATGAACGCCTCCGAATCCACGCCTTCCGCCCTCGACACGCCCCCCGCCGACGACGACCCCGACGCCCCCGTGATGCAACCCGGCCTCTGGCGCGACCGCGGCTGGACGGCCCGCGTCGTCAAGAACGAGGACGACGACGGCTGGGCCGTCGCGATGTACGCGCGCGGCGAGCCGGAGCCGGCGCTCGTCGGCCCCTGGACCATGGGCCGCGACAAGAAGAACCCGAAGCCGCTCGACGCCGCCGCGTTCAACACGCTGGTCAAGACCGCCTCCGAGGTGCTGCGCCGCCACGCGCAGCAGGAGCATGCGCGGCTGCACCGCGAGCTGAGCGTCGGCACGGCGGGCGGCCGCATCCGCGTGACGCTGGACATCGTGCCGGATGAGGACGATCCGCACGCGCTGCTGGCCGCGCACGACGCCTCCGGCGAAATCCTCGCCCAGGTGCGCGTGAGTGCCGGCTACGCGCTCACCGCCGCGCGCGCCGAGGCCTGGATCGAGGGCGGCTACCCGCGCCGGGGCTGATCAGCCGCGACCGGCGGACCCGATGTCCAGCGCGGTCAGCCACAACCGCAGGTCGAATTCGAGCTGGTGGTAGTCCGGCTCCATGTGGCTGCACAGCGCGTAGAAGGCCTTGTCGTGCTCGCGGTGCCGCAGGTGCGCCAGCTCGTGCACGACGATCATCCGCAGGAAGGCCGCCGGCGCGTCCTTGAACAGGCTGGCGACGCGGATCTCGCGCTTCGCCTTCAGCCGGTTGCCCTGCACGCGCGACACCATCGTGTGCGTGCCCAGCGCGTGGCGGATCACCTGCAGCTCCGGGTCGAAGGCCACCTTGGACAGCGGCTCCGCGCTGCGCAGGAACTGGCGCTTGAGCGCGTGCACGTGCTCGTACAGCGCGCGGTCGGTGCGGATGTCATGCCCCTCCGGGTAGCGCCGCTGCAGCGATTCGCCGAGGCGCCCGGCGTCGATCAGCGCCTGCACCTGTGCCAGCAATTCCGGCGGGTAGCCCTGCAGGTACTTCACGCGCGGGCCTCCCCCTGGCCGGATCAGCCGCGCGAGCGGGCCGGGCGTTGCCGCACCTGCGCGAGCGGGCGCTTGCCCTTGAGCTGGCGCTCGATGCCGTCGTTGAGCGTCTCGCGCAGCGCGAGCACTTCGTCGACGTGGCCGTAGGCGCCGGGAAAGCGCAGGTCCAGCCACAGCCACAGCGTGCACGCGCGCAAAGCCTGCTCCATGCGATCCAGCCGGCTGTGGCCGTCGACCTCGGTCAGGAACCACGGCGAGCCGGCCTGGCCGGTGGTGGCATGGCTGCGGCTCCAGTCGAGGAACTGCTGAAGCTGCGAGTCGGTGCGGGTGTCGACCGGCGCCTGCGCGTAGGTGAAGCGCTCCTTCAGCGAGAGCTGCGGCGCGCTCTGGTCGAGCTGCTCGGCCAGCGCCAGCATCTGGTCGAGCTCGGCCACCGCGAAGTGCGCGTCGTCGAGCTTCAATTGCTCGACGAACACGCCCAGCACCTCGCGCAGCGCGGTCTTGCGCAGGCGCGACGCGATGGTCTCCACATGCCAGCCGTTCGGCGCCACCGGCGCCTTGAAGTCGCGCGGCGCGCGCGGCAGCTTGGGCAGCAGTTCGCGCAGCGCGCGCGCCGCCGTCGGCTCGGCTTCCTTCAGCACGCCGACGAAGCCCTCCTCGTGGATGCCGTAGCGTCCGGCGCGGCCGGCGATCTGGTGCACCTCGGATTCGGTCAGCAGGCGGTCGTCCTGGCCATCGAACTTGGCCATCGTGCTGAACAGCACGCGCTGGATCGGCAGGTTCAGCCCCATGCCGATCGCGTCGGTCGCGACCAGGATGTGCGATTCGCCGGTGGCGAAGCGCTCCGCCTCGCGCCGCCGCACCTCCGGCGGCAGCGCGCCGTAGATCACCGACACCGGGTGGCCGCCGGCGGCAATCTGGTCGCGCAGCATCAGCACGTCGCGGCGGCTGAACGCGACCACCGCGTCGCCGAGCTTGAGCGCCGGGATCGGCACCGGCTGCGCCAGCAGTTGCACATGCTGCTTGCGCTCGAAGCGCCGCACGTGGCAGCGCTCGCCGCACAGGCCGAGCAGGTTCTCGATCGCCGGCACCGCGTACTCGGAGCAGATGATGATCACCTCGTTCGCCGGCACCGCGACGATCGCCTGCGTCCAGGCCCAGCCGCGGGCGGCGTCGAAGATCATCTGCGCCTCGTCGATCACCGCCACGTCGATCGGCCGGCGCGTGCCGACCATCTCGATCGTGCTCGACACCAGGTGGGCGCCCGGCGCCGGCACGTTCTCCTCGCCGGTCAGCAGCGAGCACGGCACGCCGCGCGCCACCAGCCGGTCGCGCCCTTCGAGCGCCAGCAGCCGCAGCGGCGCGAGGTAGGCGCCATCGTTCGCCTGCGCCAGGCGCTCGAACGCGGCGTGCGTCTTGCCGCTGTTCGGCGGGCCGACGTAGAGCGTGACGCTGCGCTGCAGGTGGCGCGCCGTCTCGAAGGTGTCCGGGTAGCCCTGGAACGCGAGTTCGCTGTTCAGCCCCTCGAGCGTCTCCAGCTCGGTGGCGCGATGCTCCCAGCGCTCCTGCGCACGCGAACAGGCGGCCCTCAGCCCGTCGAAATCGTCCAGCGGGTGCGGCGTGGCGCATTCGGACTGCAGCCGCGGCAGCAGCGATTCGAGCTGCCGCGGCTGGTGCGCGCGGCTGCGCGCGAGCAGCGCCTCCAGGTGCGCCAGCAGTTCGGCGGCGCGCGGGTGCTGCGGCGGCGCGCCGAGCGCGGCGCGCAGCGCCGGCAGGTCGCCGCTGCGGTAGTAGGCCCAGACCGCCGCTGAATCGACCGGCACGCGGAACAGCACCGGCACGCGCCAGCCCGGCTCCGACAGAAGCAGCGCATGGCTGATCAGCCGCGTCCAGACCCCGGCATCGCGCGACACGCCGAGTGCCTCCAGCGCCGCGGTGCGTTCCAGCATCAGCGGCCGCACGCCGGGCCCCGAGCCCAGCGCCTCCAGGTGCGCCAGCGCGCTGTCGAACAGGTCCGGCGCGATCCAGCGACTCGGCCGCGCGCCGGCGGCGGCCTTCTGCAGCAGCACCAGCCCGAGCTTGTCCAGGTGCTCCTCGAAGCCCGGGCTGTGCTCCGGCAGGTAGTCCGCCGGCTTGACCACGTGCGGCAGCACGTAGGCGGCCTGCCGGATGCGCGCGAACTGCTCCTTGCCGATGTGCGGCGGCAGGCGCTTCGCGTGGCGCGGATTCGGCAGGTGCGCCGGCTCGGCGGTGCGCGGCGGGCGGTCGGTGTTCGACGGGGGAGACGAGGTGGGCATGCAGCGGCCGAATGGCATCGGAAAGGCGTCGGGGGGTCTGTTGGACTCTAACCGTTCGGCGAAAACGCCACACCGGCCGCGGCCCGCGCCGCCGGGCCTTGACACCCGTCAACGCCGGTCGGCCCGCGCTGCCTAGGATGGATCGGGTCGCCGCGCCCCGGCGCCATGCTGTCGTGAAGGGGTTCCGCCGATGCCAGCCGCCCTACCTGCCATGCCCCCCGCCGCCGAGCCGCTGTTTCGCGTGCGCGGGCTCACCAAGACCTACCGCACCGGGGCGGTCGAGGTGCAGGCGTTGCGCCAGGTGGACCTGGACATTGCGCGCGGCGAGTTCGTCGTGCTGCTGGGGCCGTCGGGCAGCGGCAAGTCGACGCTGCTCAACATCCTCGGCGGGCTCGACGTGCCGACCGCTGGCGACGTGCGCTTCGGCGGCGACGACCTCAGCCGCGCCGACGAGGCGGCGCTGACCGCCTACCGGCGTCGCCACGTCGGCTTCGTGTTCCAGTTCTACAACCTGATCCCGAGCCTCACGGTGCGCGAGAACGTCGCGCTGGTCACCGACATCGCCGAGCACCCGATGCCGGTCGACGAGGCGATCGAGCGCGTCGGGCTGACGCCGCGGCGCGACCACTTCCCGGCGCAGTTGTCCGGCGGCGAGCAGCAGCGCGTCGCGATCGCCCGCGCGATCGTCAAGCGCCCCGAGGTGCTGCTGTGCGACGAGCCGACCGGCGCGCTCGACGTGCAGACCGGCAAGCGCGTGCTGGAGGTCATCGCCCACGTCAACGAGGAGATCGGCACCACCGCGATCGTGATCACGCACAACGCGGCGATCGCGCAGATGGCGCACCGCGTGGTCTACCTCGGCGACGGGCGCATCCAGCGCATCGAGACCGTGGCCCGCCGCATCCGACCGGCCGAACTGGTGTGGTGAGGCCGCCGCGCCGACCATGAAGGCCCTCGACCGCAAGCTGCTGCGCGACCTGCGCCGCCTGTGGAGCCAGGCGCTGACGATCGCGCTGGTGGTGGCCAGCGGCATCGGCGGCTTCCTGACCAGCCTGTCGGCGGTCGATTCGCTGGCGGCGGCACGCGATGATTTCTACGCCGACGCGCGCTTCGCCGACGTGTTCGCGGGCGTCAAGCGCGCGCCGAACGCGATGGCCGACGCGCTGCACGAATTGCCCGGCGTGGCCGACGTGCAGACCACGCTGGAGGAAACCGTGCGGGTCGAGATCCCCGGCCTGGCGGACCCGATCCTCGGCCAGTTGATCGGCGTCGACCGGCGCCAGCCGCCGCGGCTGAACCGCGTGACGGTGCGGCGCGGGCGCGCGCTCGACACAAGCGCGCCGGCGCGCCCCGACGGCAGCATCGAGGCACTGGTCTCCGAAGGCTTCGCGCAGGCGCACCGGCTCGCCCCCGGCGACCGGCTGAACGCGCTGCTGAACGGCCGCCGCCGCACGCTGGTGGTGGCCGGCACCGCGTTGTCGCCCGAGTACGTGTTCGCCGGCCTGTGGGGCATGCCCGACCCGCGCGGCTTCGGCGTGTTCTGGATCGATCGCGAGGTGCTGGCCGCCGCCTACGACATGCAGGGCGCGTTCAACCGCGTGGCGATCCGGCTGGCGCCGGGCGCATCGGAACAGGCGGTGATCGACGCGGTTTCGCGCCGGCTCGCGCCCTGGGGCGGGCGGGACGCGCACGGCCGCGCCGAGCAGGCCTCGCACGCGATGCTCGACAACGAGATCAAGGAGCAGCGCGTGCTGGGCACGCTGCTGCCCGCCATCTTCCTGGCCGTGGCCAGTGCGCTGGTCCATGTGGTGGTGTCGCGGCTGGTGGCCACGCAGCGCGAGCAGATCGCCGCGCTGAAGGCGCTGGGCTATGCCAACCGGGCGATCGGCGCGCACTACCTGAAGCTGGTGCTGGCGATCGTCGCGCTCGGCTGCGCGATCGGCATCGTGCTCGGCGACCGGCTGGGCACGATGTTCACCGGGCTGTACGCCGAGTTCTTCCATTTCCCGCGCTTCGAGCACCGCATGGCCGCGTCGCTGCTGGCCATCAGCGTGGCGATTGCGCTGGCCACCGGGGTGCTGGGCACGCTGCAGGCGATCGCCGCCGCGGTGCGCCTGCCGCCGGCCGAGGCCATGCGCCCGCCCGCGCCCGGCCACTACCGCCCCACCCTGCTCGAACGCCTGGGCCTGCAGCGCCTGCCCACCGCGCTGCGCATGATCGTGCGGCAGATGGAGCGCCGGCCGCTGCGCACCGCCTCGGCCGTCGGCGGCGTGGCCGCGGCGGTGGCGATCGTCGTGATGGGCCGCTTCTTCGGCGACGCGATCGACGTGGTGGTCGACACCCAGATGCGCCTGGGCCTGCGCGGCGACGTGTCGGTGTGGGCGGCCGAGCCGGTCGACGATGCGGTGCGCCTGGAGCTGGCCCGGCTGCCGGGCGTGACGCAGGTCGAGTCCACCCGCTTCGTGCCGGTGACCTTCGTGCACGGCCACCGACGCGAGCGTGGGCTGATCCGCGGCTACGCCGGCCGGCCCGAGCTGTACCGCGTGATCGACGTCGACCGCCGCGAGACGCTGCTCGAAGGCCGCGGCCTGGTAATCGCCGACCGCCTGGCCGACAAGCTCGGCGTGCGCGTGGGCGACGAGTTGGACGTCGAGGTGCTGGAGGGCCGCGAGCGCCGGCTGCGGCTGCGCGTGGGCGCCACGGTGGCCGAGATGATGGGGCTCAACGCGTACATGGAGCGCGGCGCGCTGAACCGCGCGCTCGGCGACGGCGACGTCTCCTCCGGCCACGTGCTGGCGGTGCGGCCCGGCGGCGAGGCGGCGGTGCTGCAGGCGACGAAGGAACTGCCGCGCATCGCCGGCGCCTGGAGCAAGGCGACGATGCTGCGCAACCTGCAGGAGATCAGCGCGCGCAACGTGCGCATCATGAGCACGGTGCTGACGCTGTTCGCCAGCGTGATCGCGGTGGGCGTGGTCTACAACAACGCGCGCATCGCGCTGGCCGAACGCGCCTGGGAGCTGGCCAGCCTGCGCGTGCTCGGCTTCAGCCGGGCCGAGGTGTCGGCGCTGCTGTTGGGCGAGCTGGCGATCGTGATCGGCATCGCGCTGCCGCTGGGCATGGCGCTCGGGCTCGGGCTGACCCACCTGGTGGCCGAATTGCTGAAGTCCGACCAGTTCCATTTCCCGGTGGTCGTGCGCGCGAGCAGCCAGGCCTGGGCGGCGCTGTGCGTGGTGGCCGCCGGGGCGGCGAGCGCGCTGGTGGTGCGGCGCCGCATCGACCGGCTGGATCTGGTCGCGGCGCTGAAGACGAGGGACTGACATGAAGCGAAGCACCTGGATCCTCGGTGGCGTGGGCATCGCCGCGGCGGTCGCGTGGCTGGCCTGGGCCTTCGCGCCGCGGCCGGTGGAGGTGGAGGTGGCGACGGTGGGCCGCGGGCATTTCGAGGCCTGGATCGAGGAGGACGCGAAGACGCGCCTGCGCGACCGCTACGTCGTCTCGGCGCCGCTGGCCGGGCTGCTGCACCGCATCGTGCTGCGCGAGGGCGATACGGTCGAGGCCGGCGCGGTGGTCGCGCGGCTGTCGCCGGCGCTGTCGCCGATGCTCGACGAGCGCACGCTGCGCGAACAGCAGGCGCGGGTCGAGATCGCCGAGGCGCAGCGGCAGCGCGCGCTGGCGCACATCGAGGGCGCGAAGGTGGCGCTGCAGCGGGCGCGCAACGACGCGCAGCGCAGCGAGCAGCTGGCGAAGCAGGGATTCGTGTCGCCGACCCGCCTGGAGACCGACCGCCTGAGCGCGCTGGCGGCGCAGAAGGAGCTGGATGCCGCCGCCGAGGAGCGCCACATCGCCGATCACGAGATCGCGCAGGCGCAGGCCGCGCTGCTGGCGGTGCGCCGGC
>JBGAMJ010000080.1:0-24013 GCA_044223035.1 Piscinibacter sp. | reverse complement strand
GAGCGCGCCGGCCGCGTGGCGCTGGCGCTGGAGGCGGTCGGCCTGCGTGCGGGCGATGCGTCGCGCCACCCGCACGAGTTCTCCGGCGGCCAGCGCCAGCGCATCGCGATCGCGCGGGCGCTGATCACGCGGCCGAAGCTGATCGTCGCCGACGAGCCGGTCAGCGCGCTCGACGTGTCGGTGCAGGCGCAGGTGCTCAACCTGCTGCTGGACCTGCAGCAGCGCTGGGGCGTGACCTACCTGTTCATCAGCCACGACCTGGCGGTGGTCGACCACCTGTGCGAGGAGGTCGCGGTGATGCAGGCCGGCCGGATCGTCGAGCACGGCCCGGCGGACCGGCTGTTCCGCACGCCGGCCCATCCGTACACGCGCGCGCTGCTCGACGCGATGCCGCGCTTCGAGATCGCCGCCGGCAACCGCTGAAACGGCGACGCCCGGAGCGATCGGCCGGCACGGGGTGCGGGGCGGCACGACGACGGGCGCCGGGGCGGCACAAGGGCCGCACGGGGGCTGGCGCGCGGACCGCAGGGCGGGCAGCGCTCGGCCGGCGCCCGAGGAACATCCCGCCTGGGCGCGCGATCCGCCACCCGCGTGCAGAATCCGCGCTTTGCGCCTTCCGGAGCCCTGCCGATGCCGCCGACGAACGTCCCGCCCCGACGGGCCCTGCTCGCGACCCTGGGCCGCACGGCCGCCGCCGCCGTGGCGGCTTGCGCGTTGATCACGGCCACGATGGGGCCGGCCGCGGCGCAGGGCCGCCGCGACAGCGTGATCCTCGGCATGGTGCTGGAGCCGGCGCCGGGCCTGGACCCGACCAGCGCGTCCGCCGCGTCGATCGGCGAGATCGTCCACTACAACGTGCTGGAGGGGCTGACCAAGATCGGCATGGACGGCAAGGTGACGCCGCTGCTGGCCGAAAGCTGGACGATCGACCCCGACGGCAAGCTCTACACCTTCAAGCTGCGGCGCGGCGTGAAGTTCCACGACGGCGAGGATTTCGACGCTGCCGACGTCAGGTTCAGCTTCGAGCGCGCCAAGGCCGAGGGCAGCACCAACAAGGCGAAGAAGGCGGTGTTCGACAACATCAGCCGCATCGACACGCCCGACCCGGCCACCGTGATCCTGGTGCTGAACCAGCCGGACGGCAATTTCCTGTTCCGCCTGGGCGAGAACACCGCGGTGATCCTCGACCCGAAGAGCGCGGCGACCACCGCCACGCGGCCGGTCGGCACCGGGCCGTTCAAGTTCGATTCGTGGGCCAAGGGCTCGTCGATCACGCTGTCGAAGTTCGACGGCTACCGCCAGGCGGCGGCGGTGAAGCTGAAGAAGGCGACCTTCCGCTTCATCAGCGACCCGGCGGCGCAGGTGGCCGCGCTGCTGGCCGGCGACATCGACGGCATGCCGCGCTTCGGCGCGCCGCAGAGCCTGGCGCAGTTGCAGGCCGATCCGCGCTTCAGCGTGGTGATCGGCGGCACCGAGGGCAAGACGATCGTCACCATCAACCAGCGCCGCAAGCCCTTCGACGACGTGCGCGTGCGCCGCGCGATCGCCGCGGCGATCGACCGCAAGGCCGTGATCGACGGCGCGATGGAAGGCTACGGCACGCCGATCGGCAGCCACATGGTGCCGAGCGACGCCGGCTACGTGGACCTCACCAAGCTCAACCCGTACGACCCCGAGCGCGCCCGGGCGCTGCTGAAGGAAGCCGGCGTCGCGCTGCCGCTGAACGTGACGCTGACGCTGCCGCCGCCGCAGTACGCGCGCAAGGGCGGCGAGATCGTCGCCGCGCAGCTCGCGAAGGTGGGCATCGTCGCGAAGATCGAGAACGTCGAATGGGCGCAGTGGCTGTCCGGCCCGTTCAAGGGCAACTTCGACCTGACGATCATCAGCCACGTGGAGCCGCTGGACTTCGACCGCTACGCCGACCCGGCCTACTACTACGGCTACGACTCCAAGGCCTACCGCGACCTGCTGGCGAAGTACAACGCCACCACCGACGCCGCCGGCCGGCTGAAGCTGCTCGGCGACATCCAGAAGCAACTCGCGCAGGACGCGGTGAACGCCTACCTGTTCCAGCTGCCGCAGTTCTCGGTGGCGCGCAAGCCGCTGAAGGGGCTGTGGAGCAGCTCGCCGGTGTTCGCGAACGACCTGGCGGCGGTGAGCTGGCAGTGAGCGGCGGGGGCGTGAATGTGCGGGTGAATGCGCGGTCGAGTACGCAGGCAAGCGCGCAGCTGTGCGCGATCGAGCGCACCGGCGAGTGCGCCAGGGTGCGCACGAGGGAGCAGCCCATGACCGTGTGCCGCCGATGACCGCGCTGCATGCGCTCGGCGCGGGCGAGCTGGCCGCGGCCTACCGCGCCCGCACGCTCTCGCCGGTGGAGGTGCTGCGCGCGGTGCTGGCCCGCATCGACGCCTGGGAGCCGCACCTGCACGCGCTGTACCTGCGCGACGACGACGCGGCGCTCGCGATGGCCGCGGCATCCGAAGCGCGCTGGCAGCGCGGCGAGCCGCTCGGAATGCTCGACGGCGTGCCGGTGACGATCAAGGAGAACATCGCCACCCGCGGCGACCCGACGCCGCTCGGCACCGCCGCCACCGAGCCGCGCCCGGCCACGGCCGACGCGCCGCCGGCCGCGCGGCTGCGCGAGGCCGGCGCGGTGTTCGTCGGCAAGACGACGATGCCGGACTACGGCATGTTGTCGTCCGGCCTGTCCAGCCTGCACCCCGTGGCGGCGCGCAACCCCTGGGACCTGTCGCGCACGCCCGGCGGCAGCAGCGCCGGCGCCGCGGCGGCCGCGGCGGCCGGCTACGGGCCGCTGCACCTGGGCACCGACATCGGCGGCTCGGTGCGCCTGCCGGCCGGCTGGTGCGGGCTGGCAGCGCTGAAGCCGAGCCTCGGCCGCATCCCGATCCACCCGCCCTACGCCGGCCGGGTGGCCGGCCCGATCGCGCGCAGCATCGACGACTGCGCCCGCCTGATGGCCGTGCTGAGCGCGCCCGACCCGCGCGACCCGACCAGCCTGCCGTGGCAGGACCTGCCCTGGCTCGTCCTCGAGCGCGATCCCGGCGCCGCGCCCGACCTGCGCGGGCAACGCCTGGGCCTGCTGCTCGACGCCGGCTGGGGCCTGCCGGTGGAGCCCGAGGTGCGCGCCGCCGTCGAGGCCGCGGCGCGGGCCTTCGAGGCGGCCGGCGCGGTGGTCGAGCCGGTCGCGCCGTTCATGACGCGCGAGATGGCCGACGGCATGGACCGCTTCTGGCGCTGCCGCGCCTGGCAGGACATCGCCGCGCTGGCGCCGGACCGGCGCGGCCGCGTGCTGCCGTTCATCTTCGATTGGGCGCAGGGCGGCGCCGGGCTGAGCGGTGCGCAGGTGTTCCACGGCTTCAGCCAGATGGGGGCGATGCGCGACGCGGCCGTCGCCGCCTGCCAGCGCTTCGACGCGGTGTTGTCGCCGACCGCGCCGCTGCCCGCCTTCGCGGCCGAACTGCCCTGCCCGACCGACGACCCGGCGCGCCCGTTCGAACACATCGCCTTCACGCTGCCGTACAACATGAGCGAACAGCCGGCCGCGACGGTCGACTGCGGCCGTACCGCGGGCGGGCTGCCGATCGGCCTGCAGATCGCCGGGCGGCGGCACGACGACCTGGGCGTGCTGCGGCTGGGGCGGGCCTGGGAGCGGCTGCGCCCGGCCATGGCGCCGTGGCCCGAACCGCCGAGCGCGATCGCCGCGCGGGCACAAGCCGGGGGCTGACCACGCGGGCGATGGACCGGCGACCGAGCCGCGGGCCATCTGCCGGCGGCCGGTCCGCGGGACGGCCGGCAGGAGCGCCCCGCCGGGCCGTCGCGCGCCTGTGCAGCCCGTGCCGGCCACCGCGCAGGCCGTCGCGCGCGCCTTGGGCGGCGCCGGCCGGCCGCCTACAGTCCGGGCCACTGGCTTTCCACGTCCCCCATGTCGCCGATCCGCACCCCGTCGTCCCTGCAGCGCTACTTCGCCGCGTCGCGCGAAGCTTTCGTCGCGTACGCGCGCTGGCTCGACAGCCTGAGCTGGAAGCGCTTCTTCCTGATCGCGATCCTGGCCTTCATCGCCACCGGCATCCTCTCCGAGCTGCCGCCGTTCAGCCTGCGCTGGGGCGAGGACCGGACCGAGCCGAAGCCGGCATCCAGGCACGCGTCGACCGACCGCTCGTTCCCCAAGGGAAACATCAAGATCACCATCGACGGCAGCGGCGTGCGCATCGCGCCGGTCCGGCGCCCCGCCTCCTCCCCTTCGGCCCCGGCGGCATCGGACGCGGCCGACCTTCCCGACAGCCACGCGGACATCCCCGACATTCCCGAGCCGCCCACGCCGCCCACGCCACCCGCCCCGCCCGGCACCTCCGCCATCCCCGGCATCCCGGACGCCGGCGTGACGATCAAGCTGCCGAAGAACGCCGACACCGACGAAATCAAGAAGGCCATCGAGGAGGCGCAGGACGCCATCGAGGAAGCGCTGCACGAGGCGCAGCCGAAGACGCAGGTGGTGCGCGCTTTCCGCCTGGGCGACCACATCCCGGGCTTCATGGCCGCCTGGATCCTGCTGTCGATCGTGATCAAGCTGATGGCCGCCGGGCGCTTCCGCGCCGAGGCGCAGGCGGTCGTGGCGACCGAGAAGGCGGAATCGGAGGCGCTCAAGCGCCAGGTGGTCGAGGCGCGCATGGCGGCGATGCAGGCGCAGGTCGAGCCGCACTTCCTGTTCAACACGCTGGCCAGCATCGACCACCTGATCGAGACCGACCCGCCGCGGGCCTCGAAGATGCAGAAGAACCTGATCGCGCTGCTGCGCGCGTCGATGCCGACGATGCGCGAGGCCAACGCCCAGGGCACGCGCGACCTCGGCCGCGAGCTGGCGGTGATCCGGCCCTACCTGGAGATCCTGAAGGTGCGCATGGAGGAGCGGCTGCAGACCGAGGTTCGGGTCAGCGACGGGCTGCTGTCGGCCGAATTCCCGCCGATGATGCTGCAGGGGCTGGTCGAGAACGCGATCAAGCACGGGCTGGAGCCGAAGGCCGACGGCGGCCGGCTGACGGTCTCGGCCGAGATCGTGCACGGCAAGCTGGCCGTCACCGTGGCCGACACCGGGCTCGGCTTCGGCAAGGCGGCCACCGCCGGCACCGGCATCGGGCTGAACAACATCCGCGAGCGGCTGCAACTGCTGTACGGCACGCGCGCCAGCCTGGTGGTGGCCGACACGCCCGGCGGCGGCACGACGGTGACGATCACCGTGCCCTACGTGACGCTGCACGGCACGGAACGGGGCGCCTGAGACGCTGGCCGCGACCCGGCCTCCGCGCCGCGATCGCGTCGCGCGGCATCCGAAATCACCACCACCCCCACTACCATCGCCACCCATGACACGCGCCGTGATTGCCGACGACGAACGCCTGATGCGCGAGCAGCTTCGCGCCCGACTGGCCGAGGTGTGGCCGGATCTGGAGATCGTCGCCGAGGCGCGCAATGGGCTGGAGGCGGTCGCGCTCACCAAGCAGCACCGGCCGGACCTGGTGTTCCTCGACATCCGCATGCCGGGCATGACCGGCGTCGAGGCGGCGCGCGAGATCGCGCAGTGGGACGGCAGGGATGCAGACGCAGGCGGCGCGTCGGACGGCAGCGCGGGCGACGCCGAGGACGGCGACGACGCCGACACCGTGGCCGAGCACCCCGGCTGGGCCGGCTGCGAGATCGTCTTCATCACCGCCTACGACCAGTACGCGGTCGAGGCCTTCGAGCAGGGCGTCGTCGACTACGTGCTGAAGCCGGCCGAGCGCGAGCGGCTGCGCGTCACGGTCGAGCGGGTGCAGCGGCGCATGAAGGAGCGCGAGTCCGCCGCGGCGGCATCGGCAGCCTCCGGGGCGGGCGCGTCGACCTCGCCGGACGGCTTCGCCGCACCGGCCACCTCGCACACCCCCGACATGCAGCAGCTCCTGCAGAAGCTGGCCGCGCAGCTCAACCCGGCCGGCGCGCCGCGGCTGCGCTGGATCCAGGCCACCGTCGGCGCGCAGATCCAGATGATCCCGGTCGAGGACGTGCTGTTCTTCATCTCCGACGAGAAGTACACCCGGGTGCAGACAGCCACGCTGGAAGCGCTGATCCGCAAGCCGATCAAGGAGCTGATCGAGGAGCTGGACATGAACCAGTTCTGGCAGATCCACCGCTCCACGCTGGTCAACACCCGCGCGATCGCCGGCGTCAGCCGCGACCTGCGCGGCCGCCAGCTGGTGCACGTCAAGGGCCACCCCGAGAAGCTCGAGGTGAGCCGCAGCTACGGCGGGCTGTTCAAGGGCATGTAGCCGCCCGGGCGGCTCCGGGCGCCGGGTTGTCCACCGTTCCGCACGCCGGCGCGGCTCAGGGCGCCGCCTCGATCACCAGCACCTGCTGCGGCCCGAGTGTCAGCTCGAGCCCGGCGGGCGCGGCGGCCGCAGGCGCCGCGGCGGGCGTGGCGGCGGGCGGCTTGCGCCCCTTGGCCGCCGGCGCCGGCTTGGCCGCGGGAGGCGGCTCCGGCGGGCCGACCACCAGCGTGGCGCCGGCCGGGAACACCGGCTTCCACGCCGCCGCCTGGAAGTCGGCGGGCAGCGCGAAGCCCACGTCGCGCGCGGCCAGGTTGATCGCCACCATCACGCGCCGCCCGTCCTGCTCGCGCACGAACGCGAACACCGGATCGTCGGACTTCGACAGCACGCTGAAGCTCCCGGTCGCGAGCGACGGCTGCGAGGTTCGGAGCGCGATCAGCCCGCGGTACCAGTGCAGCAGCGATTTCGGGTTCGCCTCCTCGGCGGCCACGTTGTGGGTCCGCCAGTTGGAGACGTTCGGCCGGAACGGCTTCGCGGCCGTGGTGAAGCCGGCCTGGGCCTCGCCGCTCCAGCTCATCGGGCCGCGCAGCGCCGGGTCGGAGCCGGAAACGCCTTCGGCGTGCGCGAGCCCGATCTCCTCGCCGTAGTAGAGGAAGGGGTGGCCGGGCAGCGTCAGCAGCGCGGCGGCGGCCACGCGGTAGGCGCCCTCGTCACCCTGGAACTGCTGGAACGGCCGCGCGCCGGCGAAGTAGTCGTGGTTCGACAGGAAGGTGCCCATGCGCTCGACCGGCAGCGTGCGCAGGATGTTCAGCAGCTCGGGCACGACACGGCCGAGCTTCACGCTGCGCGTCAGGTGCTTCTGCAGCCCGAACGCGAACGCGCTGCCGCAGGAATCGGCGGCCGCGAACGGCGCCGGGTCGCTCGGCGCCTCGCAGACCATCGTGCGCTTGCCGTACTGCGCCAGCAGGCCCTGCACGCGCTTCATCAGCACATGGTTCTCGGGCTGGTTCTCCCAGCCGATGCTGCCGTTCTCGAACAGCACGCCGACGGCGTCGAAGCGGAAGCCGTCGACGCCGCGGTTGAGCCAGAAGCGCAGGTTGTTCAGGTGGAAGTCGACCACCGCCGGGTTGCGCAGGTTGAAGTCGGGCATCTCCGACCAGAACGCGCCGTAGTACCAGCGCGAGCCAGCCGGGTGCCACGGGTTGCCGTCGAACGCGGTCCAGCCGGTCATCGGCTTGTCGCTGAAGAGGTACCAGTCGCCGTGCGGCGCGTTCGGCTGGTCGCGCGCCTCCTGGAACAGCGGGTGCGCCGACGAGCTGTGGTTGATCACGTAGTCGATGATCACGCCGATGCCGCGCTTGTGCGCCTCGGCCACCAGCCGGTCCAGGTCGGCGAGCGTGCCGTAGTCGGGCTCGATGTCGCGGTAGTCGACGACCGCGTAGCCGTGGTCGTGGTCGTCGCTCTTGAACACCGGCATCAGCCAGATGCCGCCGATGCCGAGCTGCTTCAGGTAGTCCAGCCGCTGGGTGACGCCGTTCAGGTCGCCGATGCCGTCGCCGTTGCTGTCCTGGTAGGCGCGCACGAAGATCTCGGCGAAGACGGCACGCCGGTCCCAGTCGGGCGGCAGGCCGCTGTCGCGAGGCGCGGGCTCGACCGGGCCGATGTCGTGGATCCCGGGCGGCGCGGCGCCGGCCGGGCCGGGCGCCACACCGGCCAGCAGCGCGAACGCGAGCGCCGCGGCGACTGTGGCGCGTTCCACGGCGCGCCCCAGCAGGCGCAGGCAGCCGCCGGAAGTTTCGGCGACCGGGCTGCCGGCCGGTCCGCGTGTCGGGGCGCTCATCGTGCCGACCTATTGGCAGGGGGTCTCGGCGCGGCCCTTCGCGGCCTCGTCGGCGGAGGTGTAGATCTTGCGGTCGCCGCTGTTGACCCAGATCTCCTTGACGGTGTTGCCGTCGAAGGACATGTCCTTGCCGCCCTGCTCTTTCGTGTCGCCCTTGTGGATGATGTAGTTGACCTTGGCGGCGCTGCCGAAGTCCTTCAGGTCGGCCTGCCAGAACACGCCGAACTCGTTCTTGCCGGCCGGCGCCAGCGGCGCCCCCCACGAGACGCCCGGGATCGGTGTGCTGCCCGACCAGGCGTGCAGGCCCCAGCCGTCGTAATTGCCGTCGCAGCGGCTGTAGTGGATCGCGATCTTGCCGTCGGGCGGCGCGGCCACGGCGGGTGCCGTCGCCGTGGCCGCGGCGATCCACAGGGCGGTCAGGGCGCTCCGGGCGGTCAGTGAGGAAGTGGGCGTGAAGCGTCGGGCCATCGTCTGTCTCCGTGGGGCCGGTGCGGTCCGGCGTGTGGTCGTCGGGGTGTGTGGAATGTCTTCGGGGCGGCGCAGGCGGGTCAGGGCGGCGCGTCGACCGAAAACACCGCAAAGGATTGTGGCGGGATCGGCCAGGCGGCGCGTCCGTCGGCATCGGCCCGCAGGCCGGCCGGGCGGGTGTCGCCGAGCGGCGCGAGCGCGGCGCCGGCGGGCAGGCCCGCAACCTCGGCGCGCGCCTCGCGGCGGCCGTAGTTGAAGACGACCAGCGTGCGCTCGCCGCCCAGCGTGCGGCGAAAGCTCATCACGCGGCCGTCCACCGCCGGCGCCTCGTAGGCGCCGCGCCGCAGCGACGGGCGCGACGTGCGCAGCGCGATCAGGCGCCGGTAGAAGTTCAGCAGCGAGCCGGCGTCCGCGGCTTCGGCGGCGACGTTGTGGGTGGCGACGTTGGCCGACAGCAGGCGGAACGGCCGGCCGGTCGTGAAGCCGCCGGTCTTCGGGTCGCCGGTCCAGCTCATCGGCGTGCGCAGCCGAGGGTCGCCGCGCAGGCCGGCGCCGCCGGCCAGGCCGATCTCCTCGCCGTAGTAGACGAAGGGGGTGCCCGGCTGCAGCAGCAGCGTCGCCGCGGCGAGGCGGTAGCGGGCGAGGTCGCCGCTGAATCGGTCCCAGGGCCGTTCGCCGGCGAAGGCATCGTGGTTCGACAGGATCGTCGCCATGCCGGGCGGCGCGTCGACGAAGTAGTTCGCGGCGGCGCGGATCGAGGCCTCGGCGCCGTCGGCGGCACCGAGCAGGTCGGCCCGGTGGTCGAACGCGAACGAGCCGCCGCAGGCGTCGTCTCCGCCGTACATGCGCGGCGCGGCCGGCGATTCGCAGACCATGTAGCGGTTGGCATAGCCGCCGACCACCTGCCGCATCGCCGCCATCACGGCGACGTTTTCGGGCTGGTTCTCCCACGCGTCGGGGCCGTTCTCGACCAGGTTGCCGACCGCGTCGAAGCGGAAGCCGTCGACGCCGCGGTTGAGCCAGAAGCGCAGGTTGTCCTGGTGGTAGCGCAGCACCGCCGGGTTGCGCAGGTCGAAGTCGGGCATCTGGTCCCAGAAGCCGGCGAAGTAGGCGCCCTGGCCGGTGTCGTACCAGGGCGTGGTGCCGTATATCGACCAGCCGCGCGGCGCCCGCGGCTGCCACACATACCAGTCGCGATGGGGGTTGGCGGGCGCGCTGCGGGCATTCAGGAACAGCGGGTTCTCGGCGGCGCTGTGGTTGATCACGTAGTCGATCACGATGCCGATGCCGCGCGCATGCGCCTGTGCCAGCAGTTCGTCGAAATCGGCCAGCGTGCCGTAGTCGGGCTCGATCGCCCGGTAGTCGACGACCGCGTAGCCGTGGTCGCGATCCTGGCTGCGCATCACCGGCATCAGCCACAGGCCGCTGACGCCGAGCTCGCGCAGGTAGTCCAGGCGCTCGATCAGGCCGCGCAGGTCGCCGATGCCGTCGCCGTCGCTGTCGCGGTAGCCGCGCACGTAGATCTCGGCGAAGACGCCGTGCCGCCAGTCGCCCGGCAGGCGGCTGCCCGGGTCGGCGGCGGCGACCGGGGAGATGTCGACCGGCGGTGGCGGAGAGGGCGCGGGCCGCAAGGGGGGCGTGCAGGCGGCGAGCGCAAGGAGCAGCGACAGCGGCAGCGACCAGGAGACCGACGCCAGGAGCGCCAGCGACGCCAGCACCGCGCTCGCGGCCCGCTGGGCGGATCGAACGAAGGCGGTCGGATGCGGCACGGTCGGTTGCGGTCGGGCCCGTCGGCGGCGGCACCGGGCGGTGCCGGGGATTTTTGATCGTCGGCGCACGCGGCCCGGGCGGGCCAGCGTCGGGACTTACCCGCGCTGAACCGGCTCCACGGATTCTTCAAGCCCTGCCAAGCGCGTGTCCCTATCTTGAAGCGACCCTTGCCCCGTTTCGGGGAATCCTAGGGATGGGAACGCCCCGGGGCGGCACCTAAAGTGAACCATGCCCGATACGCCGGTGCGGCCCACTTCCAGGGTGCGCCCCGACGGCGCGGCGGGCGACGAACGGCACGAGGAGACGGTGATGCGAACGATGTACGGATTCGGCGGATCGATCGGAAAGACGGTGGGATGGCTGCTGACGGCGCTGGCTTCCGGCGCGGTCGGCTGGGCATTGCACGCGCCGGATGCCGATCCCGCGACCGTCCCCGCCGCCGCGCGCGTCGGCGCCGCCGGCCGGCCGGCGGCAACCGCCACCACCGCGACGCGCCCCACCGTGCTGCAGGACGGCGTGCAGACCGCGGCCGACGGCACCACGATCGCCGTCGCCGCCGACGGCAACGTGACGCTGCGGGTCGAGCAGCAACCGCTGGACTGGGTGCTCGAACAGCTCGCGCAGCAGAGCGGCCGCAGCGACCTGCGCACGCTGGTCCGCGCTGCCGCCGCCCATCCGCCGGCGCCGTCGGTCTCCGCCGCGGTGGTCTGTCCGGAAACGCCAGCCGTGCGGCCGGCCGAGGCCGCGGCGCTGCTGCAGGCGATCCAGCGCGGCAGCGAAGCCGACCGCTACCAGGGTCTGCTGCAGGCCCGCAGCGAGGGAGTCGCCGTCCCCGACGAGACGCTGAAGGTGCTGTACGAGACCGACGGGTCCGACAGCGTGCGGCTGCTGGCTTTCGAGAACTACCTCGAGACGCGCACCGGTGACACCGAGGTGCTGCACCGGGTGCTCGAGTCGGCACTGAACGTACCGAACGCAGCGATTCAGCGCGAGGCGAAGCGCCGCCTCGACGACCTGAACGAAGGCTTGCGCATCGACAGCGCAAGCCCGCAGGCGCCGGGCTCGTAGCCCGGGCCCGGCGCAACTCACCACCACCGCTTCTTCGACCCGCCCGCACGGCCTCGCGGCCGGCCGGTGACGTCGCGGCGTGTGCGGGTCACCCCACGGCCGGTCCTTCGGGGCTGGGTCCGGCCGCATCCATCCCAGCCCTTCCACGGAGTTAGACATGAGCATCAAGAGCATCTGGCGCGTCGGCGCCATCGCCGCCGCCCTCGGACTGGTCGCGAGCTTGCCGGCCGCGGCCGACGGCATCACCGCAGTCACCAACCCGAACAATTGGACCTTCGTCGGTGCGGCGCAGGTCGGCGTCTCGGGCATGACGACGGCCTTCTTCGCCAATGCGTTGAACCAGCGCTTCTATGTCACGTTCTCCTCCGAATGCGCGGTCAACGCGCCGGCCGGCAACACCTCGGCCTGGACGGACATCGACATCGTGGTGCTGAACGCCGCCGGCGCGGTGGTGCAGACGATGCCGCCGACGGTCGGCGCCGGCGACGCGTTCTGCGCGTCGAACGGCACCGCCGGCTTCGACGGCTGGGAGACCAACGCGGTCACCGCGGTCAGCGGCCCGCTGCCCGCCGGCGTCTACCGCGTGCAGGTGCGCGCCCGCCTGAACGGCGGCGCCACCGGCGGCTGGTTCGGCGAGCGTTCGCTGGTGGTCTGGCGCTGAGTGCGCTTGCCAGGCCGTCCGACCGGGGCGCAGGGTTCCGGTCGGCGGCTCAGCCCCGCGGCGCCGGCTCGGCCGCGCGCCGTGCGGCGGCGGCCTCGCGCAGCGCCTTGAGTTTTTCGCGCGGGTCGATCTTCGGCCCCGCCTCGGACAGTTTCATCTCGGCGATGAAGCGGCTGGGCACGCCCGCCACGGTGTCGCGCCCGCGCTTGCGCCGCCGCAGCGTGCTGACCGCCAGCGTGCGGCGCGCGCGCGTGATGCCCACGTACATCAGCCGGCGCTCCTCCTCGAGCCGCTGCGGCGTGATCTCGTCGCCGTCGCCGCCGGAAAACGGCAGCAGCCCCTCATTGACGCCGGCCAGCACCACGTGCGGCCATTCCAGGCCCTTGGCGGCGTGCAGCGTGCTGAGCGTGATCACGTCCTGGTCGTCGCCGCGCTCGGCCAGACTGACGATGACGGAGATGGTCTGTGCCACGTCGAGCACGCTGTGGCGCTCGGCCTCGACCGTCAGGCCGCCGTCGTTCTCGATCTGCCCGCCGCAGCGCTTGGCGATCCAGTCGACGAAATCGAGCACGTTCGACCAGCGGGCGGCGGCCACCTTGTCGCTTTCCTCGCCGTCGTGCAGGTGCTGCTCGTAGCCGATGTCGGTGAGCCAGCCGGTCAGCAGCGCCTTCGCGTCCTCGGCGCCGGTGGTGTGGCGAGCGCGGTATTCGAGGTCGTTGACCGCGCGGCCGAACTCGTGCAACGAGCCGACCGCGCGCGCGTTCAGCACGCTGCCCAGGCTGTCGGCGAACAGCGCCTCGAACAGGCTGGTCTTCCACTTGCCGGCGAACTCGCCCAGGCTGGCCAGCGTCTGGTGGCCGATGCCGCGCTTGGGCGTGGTCACGGCGCGCAGGAAAGCGGGGTCGTCGTCCTGGTTGACCAGCAGGCGCAGCCAGGCGCAGAGGTCGCGGATCTCGGCGCGGTCGAAGAAGCTCTGGCCGCCCGACACCTTGTACGGCAGGTTGGCGCGGCGCAGCGCCTTCTCGAACGGCTTCGCCTGGTGGTTGGCGCGGTACAGCACCGCGAAATCGCGCAACTGGACCTCGCCGCCCTGGCCGCGCAGCGACTGGATGCGCGCGACCACGCGCTCGGCCTCGTGCTCCTCGCCGTCGCTCTCGACCACCGCGACCGGTTCGCCGTCGCCCAGGTCGCTCCACAGCTTCTTCTCGAACAGCTTCGGGTTGTTGCCGATCACCGCGTTGGCGGCGCGCAGGATGTGGCCGGTCGAGCGGTAGTTCTGTTCGAGGGCGATGACCTTCAGCCGCGGGTAGTCCTGCGGCAGCCGGCGCAGGTTGTCAATGGTCGCGCCGCGCCAGCCGTAGATGCTCTGGTCGTCGTCGCCGACGGCGGTGAACAGCTCGCGCTCGCCGGCCAGCAGCTTGAGCAGTTCGTACTGGATCGCGTTGGTGTCCTGGTACTCGTCGACCAGCACGTAGCGCAGCCGCTCCTGCCAGCGCGCGCGCACCTCGGCGTCTGTCTGCAGCAGGCGCTGCGGCAGCACGATCAGGTCGTCGAAATCGACCGCCTGGTAGGCGGCGAGGCGCTCCTCGTAGCGCTGCATCACGCGCGCGGCGACACGCTCGTCGTCGTCGACCGCGGTGGGTTCGGCGGCGCGGCTGTCGAGGCCGGCGTTCTTCCAGCGGCTGATCGTCCACTGCCAGCGGCGCGCGAGGGCAGCGTCGGTGGTGCCGCCGGCGTCGCGCAGGATCGACAGCACGTCGTCGCTGTCGAGGATGCTGAACTGCGGCTTCAGCCCCAGCCGCTCGCCGTCGGCGCGCAACAGCCGCACGCCGAGCGAATGGAAGGTGCTGACGACCAGCGCACCGGCCGCGCGCGGGCCGACCAGCGCGCGCGCCCGCTCACGCATCTCGGCCGCCGCCTTGTTCGTGAAGGTGATCGCCGCGATCTGCGACGGCTCGTAGCCCGCCTGCAGCAGCCGCGCGATCTTGTGCGTGATCACCCGCGTCTTGCCCGACCCGGCGCCGGCCAGCACGAGGCAGGGCCCGGACAGGTGGTGGACGGCTTCGAGCTGGGCGGGATTGAGCGAGGCGGGTGGGGACGACACGGACGGTTGGGTGCTGGAGCCATGGGGGCGGGACTTCGGGCCGGCGGGCGATGCGCACGGGGATGGAATCCGCCGCCGCGGCGCAGGCGCTGCGCCCGGCCCAGACCATGATATCGGCCGGGTGCGGCCGGCCCATCGCGGCAGCCGTCAGTCACCGCCGCCGCTCGATTCGATAGCGATGAGCTATTGTTAGATTGCGTTCAATTGATTTTACGGCAATCCGGGGCGTCCCTAGAGTTCCTCATGCGATGTCCGGCCCTGGACCGCAACGCCGACAAACACGCTGACGCAAGGACACGCCATGACCGACTCGAACCGATTCACCACCGCATCGGGCATTCCCGTCGAGGACAACCAGAACTCGATCTCCGCGGGCAAGCGCGGCCCGTTGCTGCTGCAGGACTTCCACCTGATCGAGAAGCTGCAGCACTTCAACCGCGAACGCATTCCGGAGCGCGTGGTGCATGCCAAGGGTTCGGGCGCGTACGGCACGTTCACGGTGACGCACGACATCACGAAGTACACCAAGGCGAGCCTGTTCTCGACGATCGGCAAGCAGACCGAGACCTTCGTGCGCTTCTCGACCGTCGGCGGCGAGCGCGGCAGCGCCGACACCGAGCGCGACCCGCGCGGCTTCGCGATCCGCTTCTACACCGAGGACGGCAACTGGGACCTGGCCGGCAACAACACGCCGATGTTCTTCATCAAGGACCCGATCAAGTTCCCCGACTTCGTGCACACGCAAAAGCGCGACCCGCAGACCAACCTGAAGTCGCCGACCATGATGTTCGACTTCTGGAGCCGCGCGCCGGAGTCGCTGCACCAGGTCACGATGCTGTTCAGCGACCGCGGCACGCCCGACGGCTACCGCCACATGGACGGCTTCGGCAGCCACACCTTCAGCCTGATCAACGCGGCCGGCGAGCGCGTCTGGGCGAAGTGGCACTTCAAGACCCAGCAGGGCATCAGGAACCTGTCGGCGGCCGAGGCCGGCCGGCTCGCCGGCGCGGACCCCGACTACGCACAGCGCGACCTGTTCGGCGCCATCGCCGCCGGCAACTTCCCGAAGTGGAATGTGTTCATCCAGGTGATGACCGAGGCCGAGGCGGTGGCCTGGGAACAGCGCACCGGCTGGAACCCGTTCGACCTGACCAAGGTCTGGCCGCACAGCGATTTCCCGCGCATCGCGGTGGGCGTGCTGGAGCTCAACCGCAACCCGGCGAACTACCACGCCGAGGTCGAGCAGGCGGCGTTCTCGCCGGCCAACGTGGTGCCGGGCCTCGGCTTCAGCCCGGACAAGATGCTGCAGGGCCGGCTGTTCGCGTACCACGACGCGCAGCTCTACCGCGTCGGCACCAACCACCAGCACCTGCCGGTGAACCGCCCGCGCTGCCCGTTCCACAACCAGCAGCGTGACGGCGCGATGGCGATCGACAACGGCGGTTCGGCACCGAAC
The DNA here is from genome assembly GCA_044223035.1 of Piscinibacter sp. Classification (GTDB taxonomy): domain Bacteria; phylum Pseudomonadota; class Gammaproteobacteria; order Burkholderiales; family Burkholderiaceae_C; genus JBGAMJ01. The sequence continues at coordinate 8,326 of JBGAMJ010000080.1, read as the reverse complement.
TACGCCACCGTGGAAGCCGGCGGCACCGCGCCCAGCGGCTTCGGCCACGGCGACCACGGCTGGCCGCTGCACGGCCTGGCCGGCCGCCACGACGAGCGCGGCGAGTCGGACGACTACACCCAGGCCGGCAACCTGTTCCGGCTGCTGCCCGCGCAGGAAAAGCAGAACCTGTTCGACAACATCTCGGGCCCGCTGTCGCAGGTGAGCGTGGAGATCCAGTCACGCATGCTGGTGCACCTGGACAAGGCCGACCCGGCCTACGGCGCCGGCGTGCGGGCCGCTCTCGCCAAGCGGAACGCCGCGTGACGGCGGTGCGGCGGGTGGTCGGGCTGGCCATTGACCTCGGCGGGTTGGCGGTGCTGGCCGGTTGGGTGATCGCCGCGGTGCATTGAGCCCGCGGCGCTCAAGGAAACGCCGGGCCGCCCCAAGTTTTCTGGACCCCCACGGGGGGCGGGCTGGGCGCAGCCCGGACCTGGGGGTGCTCAGATCGCCAGCGGGTCGACGTCGATCGCCCAGCGCAGGATGCGCGGGGCGTCGGCGGCGCGGGCGCGGCGCAGCGCGTGCAGCGCCGGCAGCCACTGCGCCAGGAAGGCCTGCAGCGCCGCGCGCGAGCGCGACTCGACCAGCATCTGCGCGCGCTCCACGTCGGCGACCCGTGCCAGGTCCATCGGCACCGGCGGGTAGACGCTGACCGCCTCGCCGAAGCCGAGTTCGGCCGCAGCTTCCGCTGCGGATTGCAGGAAGGCGAGCGCTGCCTCCTGCGTGCGCGCGTCGGCGCGCAGCAGCGCGAGGTGGGCGAACGGCGGCAGCCCGGCCATTTCGCGCTCCTTCAACTGCGACGCGGCGAAGGCCTCGAAGTCCTGCGCCGCGAGGGCGCGGAACAGCGGATGCGCCGGATGCCAGGTCTGCACCAACATCTCGCTGCGCGCGGACTGCGCGGCGTCGCGCCCGCCGCGCCCGGCCGCCTGCATCAGCAGCGCGAACAGGCGCTCGGCGGCGCGGAAATCGCTGCTGAACAAGGCGCCGTCCGGGTTGACCGCGGCGACCAGCGTGATGCGCCGGAAATCGTGGCCCTTGGTGACCATCTGCGTGCCGACCAGCACGTCGACCTCGCCGGCGTGCACCGCGCCGAGCTGGGCTTCGAGTGCACCCTTCTGGCGGGTCGAGTCGGCGTCGATGCGGGCGACGCGCGCGTCCGGCAGCAGCGCGGCGAGCTGCTCCTCCAGGCGCTCGGTGCCGCGGCCGACGGGCGCGATGTCGAGGTTTCCGCAGTCCGGGCAGGCGCGCGGCACGCGCTCGGACAGGCCGCAATGGTGGCAGCGCAGGCTGCGGTCGAGCTTGTGGAACACGCGCCACGCGCTGCAGTGCGGGCAGCCGCTCTTCCAGCCGCAGTCGGGGCAGTGCAGCACCGGCGCGTAGCCGCGGCGGTTCAGGAACACCAGGCTCTGCTCGCCGCGCGCCAGCCGGTCCTGCAGCGCCGCGACCAGCGGCGGCGCCAGCGCGGTCGAGCCGGCGGCACCGCGCGCCGGACGCGGCTGCAGGTTCATGTCGACCAGGCGCACGTGCGGCAAGGCCCCGGCGCCGATGCGCTGCGGCAGCGACAGCCGCTCGTAGCGCCCGGTCTGCGCGCGCTGCCAGGTTTCGAGCGACGGCGTGGCCGAGCCGAGCAGCACCGCGGCGCCGGCCTGCCGGCCGCGGTAGACGGCCAGGTCGCGCGCCGAATAGCGCGCGCCTTCCTGCTGCTTGTACGACGGGTCGTGCTCCTCGTCGACCACGATCAGGCCGAGCCGCGGCATCGAGGCGAACACCGCCAGCCGCGTGCCCAGCACCAGGTCGGCGAGCCCGAGGTGCGCCGCCAGCCAGTGCCGCAGGCGCTGTGCCGGCGTCAGCCCGCTGTGCAGCGAGACCAGCCGGTGCGCACCGAAGCGCGCGGCGAAGCGCGCCTCGAGCTGCGGCGTCAGGTTGATCTCGGGCACCAGCACCAGCGCCTGCCGGCCGGCGGCGAGCACCGATTCGGCGGCACGCAGGTAGACCTCGGTCTTGCCGCTGCCGGTGACGCCGTGCAGCAGCACCGTCGGCGCCTTGCCCTCGGCGGCCCAGTCGTCCAGCCGCTGCAACGCGGCGGACTGGTCGGCGGTCAGCGGCGGGCGGGCGGTCGCGGCGGGGTCGGCGGGCGGGTCGGCGGGCGGGTCGGCTGCCAAGTCGGCGGGCGGGTCGGCTGCCAGGTCGGGGGGCGGGTCGGCTGCCAGGTCGGCTTCCATGTCGGCCGGAGGGTCCGGTGGCGCGGTCGGCTTGGCGGCGGGCCGATCGGTCGCGGGCCGCTTCGCCAGTTCGCCCGGCGACGCTGCGCCGACCCGGCGGCGCAGCGCGGCGACACGTCGCGCGACCTGGGCGTCGTCTAGCTTGCGCAGTTCCGGCGGAAGCACCGACAGCGCCAGCTCGCCGACGCCGCGCTGGTAGTACGTGGCAGCGAATTCCACCATGCGGCACCAGTCCGCCGACACCGGTGGCAACGTGTCGAGCACCGCCGCCACCGACTTCAAAGCATCCGGCGCGGCTTCTCCGGACGGACCGGGCCACACGACGCCTGGCACCTCGCGGCGCCCGAGCGGCACACGCACGAACGTGCCCGCGGTGAGCGGGCGCTCGCTGAGGTAGTCGAGGGGCGCGCCCAGGCCGGAATGCTGCGGCGTCTCGACCGCCACCCGCACGCGCCGCGGCTCAGCCACCGCCGCCCCAAGGCCACTTAGCGGCCGAAGCTCCGTGCCGGCTCAAGGATCGCCCGTAAGTCACTGATTTGTCTCGGCTTTCGAAACTGTCCACTCGATCTGTGGATAACTTTGTGGGCAAGCTGAACACAGACGTGCTAACTGCTTGATTTGCCGCGGATCAGCGTAGGCTGCCCGCTTTCGCAGCAGTTGGGTACTTTCAATGAAATCAACAACTTAGCGTTGCCTTCCGGTCGATCCATGTTGCAACGCAACGTGGCGACGTGAATTCCGTCGGGGTTCGCCTTTTGGGGATAAGTCAAGCCCTGAGTACTCGCTTACCGGACCAGCGAGGGCGCTCCTCGCGCAACGGGCCGGAGCCGCCGGCCCGGGAGGAGCGTTCAGGCACCGGCGCGCAGGCGCCGCGAATGCTCGTGAACCGCATCGACCAGCACGGCCACATGCTCCGGCGGCGTGTGCTGGCTGATGCCGTGGCCGAGGTTGAACACGTGCCCGGCCTGGCTTCCGTCGCCCTGCGTCGGCACGCCGAAGCTGTCGAGCGTGCGCGCCACCTCGGCGCGGATCTGCTCCGGCGGCGCGAACAGCACCGCGGGATCGAGGTTGCCCTGCAACGCGACCTGCGCGCCGACGCGGGCGCGCGCCTGGCCCAGGTTCACCGTCCAGTCGAGGCCGATCACGTCCGGGCGGATCGCGGCGATCTCCTCCAGCCACGGGCCGCCGCCCTTGGTGAACACGATGCTCGGGATGCGCACGCCGTCGTGCTCGGTCTTCAACCGGCGCAGCACGCGCTGGGTGTAGGCCAGGCTGAAGCGCTGGAAGGCGCCGTCGGCGAGCACGCCGCCCCAACTGTCGAACACCATCACCGCCTGCGCGCCGGCCTCGATCTGCGCATTCAGGTAGGCCGCGACCGCATCGGCATTGATCGCGAGGATGCGATGCATCAGGTCCGGCCGCGCGTACAGCATCGTCTTCACGAGGCGGTAGTCGTCGGAGCCGGCACCCTCGACCATGTAGCAGGCGAGCGTCCACGGGCTGCCCGAAAAGCCGATCAGCGGCACGCGGCCGTTCAGCGCATGGCGGATCGACGTGACCGCGTCGAACACGTAGCGCAGGCGCTCCATGTCGGGCACCGCGAGACGCGCGACGGCCGCCTCGTCACGCACCGGCGAGGCGAAGCGCGGGCCTTCGCCGGTGGCGAAGTCGAGGCCGAGACCCATCGCATCCGGCACGGTCAGGATGTCGGAGAAGAGGATCGCGGCGTCGAGCGGGTAGCGATCGAGCGGCTGCAGCGTCACCTCGGTCGCGTAGTCGCGATTCGTCGCCAGCCCCATGAAGCTGCCGGCACGCGCGCGGGTGGCGCGGTACTCGGGCAGGTAGCGGCCGGCCTGGCGCATCAGCCAGACCGGCGTATGGGGGGTGGGCTGGCGCCAGCAGGCGCGCAGGAAGCTGTCGTTCTGGAGCGGCGAAAACATCACGCGATTGTCGCAGCGTCGCGTCAGCGGCAATTCGTCACGCTGCCAGGTCGCGCTGTCCCCCGGGCATCGGGGGCCGCGATGGTGTCAACGGCGCGGGGCGGCCAGGACAATTCGACACAGCGCGCCGGCATGCCGCCGACGCCTTTGCACACACCCCCCCGGGAGCCCCGATGAAGTCGCTGCAGCACCATGCCCTGAAACTCGCCGCCGCCGCACTGATCGCCGCGCCGGCCCTGGCCTCGGCCAGCAACCTGTTGACCAACGGCGGATTCGACGACGTCGGCTTCCCGCTGCTCGGCTACGGCGGAAGCTATGCCTACGTCGGCACCTACCCGGCCGACCCTGCCGCGCTGGCCGGCTGGACCGGCTCCTTCCCGATCCTCGCCAGCGACAGCGCGCCCTGGGGCTCCACGCCGAACGGCGCCGGCGACCTGTTCCACGTCGGCCTGCAGTCGCAGAGCCACATCGCCCAGTCGATCGACCTGGCCAGTGCCGGCACCTACACGCTGTCGTGGTACGACGCGGCGCGCTCCAACCTGTGGCAGGGCGACGGTTCGCAGACCTACGAGGTGCGCTTCGGCAACACCGTGCTCGCCACCGAAACGACCGAGGTCGGCAGCAGCTGGACGCATCACGAACTGAGCTTCTCGGCCAGCGCCGGCACGCACTGGCTGAGCTTCGCGGGCCTCGTGCCGCACGATGCCACTGCATTCCTCGACAGCGTCAGCCTGAGCCAATCCGCCTCGCCCACCACGGCGGTGCCGGAGCCCACCGAGTGGGCGATGCTCCTGCTGGGGCTGGCCGGCATGAGCTTCCAGATGCGCCGCCGGAGGCAGTGACGATCGGCGTACCTCCCGCACCCGCTTCCACATGCAGGCGCCCGGCGATCCCGGGCGCTTTTTCGTGTCCGCGCGCGATGCGAAGGCGACGACGGCCGCCGGGCCGGGAATCCTCGCCCGACGCCCATAATCCGCCGCAGCGCACGCTCCCCGCCGCGCGCCCCGCGCGAATCCCGGCGACATCGACAGGAGGCCCCGTTCATGCTTGCCAGCGACATCCTGAAGACCATCGGCAACACACCGCACATCCGCGTCAACCGCTTGTTCGGCAGCAGCCACAAGGTCTACATCAAGAGCGAGCGCAGCAACCCCGGCGGGTCGATCAAGGACCGCATCGCGCTGTCGATGATCGAGGCGGCCGAGGCCGACGGATCGCTGAAACCGGGCGCGACGATCATCGAGCCGACCTCCGGCAACACCGGCGTGGGCCTGGCGATGGTCGCCGCGGTGAAGGGCTACCCGCTGGTGCTGGTGATGCCCGACAGCATGAGCGTCGAGCGCCGCCGCCTGATGCTGGCCTACGGCGCGCGCTTCGTGCTGACGCCGCGCGAGAAGGGGATGAACGGCGCGATCGCACGCGCCCGCGAACTGCTCGCGGAAACGCCGGGCTCGTGGATGCCGCAGCAGTTCGAGAACCCGGCCAACATCGACGCCCACGTGCGCACCACCGCCGAGGAGATCGCCGCCGACTTCCCGGCCGGCATCGACGCACTGATCACCGGCGTCGGCACCGGCGGCCACATCACCGGCTGCGCGAAGGTGCTGAAGGCGCGCTGGCCGCAACTGAAGGTGTATGCGGTGGAGCCGGCCGCGTCACCGGTGATCAGCGGCGGCAAGCCGAGCCCGCACCCGATCCAGGGCATCGGCGCCGGGTTCATCCCGGCCAACCTGCACACCGCGCTGCTCGACGGCGCGATCCAGGTCGAGGCCGAGGCCGCGCGCGAGATGGCGCGCCGCGCGGCGCGCGAGGAGGGCATGCTGGTCGGCATCTCGTCGGGCGCCACGCTGGCGGCGATCGCGCAGAAGCTGCCGGACATCGCCGCCGGCGCAACGGTGCTCGGCTTCAACTACGACACCGGCGAGCGCTACCTTTCGATCGACGGTTTCCTGCCGGCGGAGTAGGCCGCGGCGCGGCGCGGTCGTCGGCCCACGACCCATCGACCCCCGTCCGCCCGACCCGCAGCCGCCCGACCCACCTCCGCCCGACTCACATCCGGCCGACCCGCACCGGCGCCTCGGCCCAAGGCCGGCCCTGCAGCCAGGCGTCGGCCAACGCCTCGACATCGCCCGACTGCGACGCCGCCCACACGCATTCCGGCGGTACCACGCGGGTGCCGGGCGGCGCTGACGGCAGGCCGGCCAGCAGCGCCACTGCGAACTCGGCGACCCTGGCCGGGCGCACCGGCTGGTCGCGCTGAGGCACCATCAGCCGCATCTGCGCGAGCACGAGGTCGGCCAGCCGCTGCAGCCAGGCGCCGGCGCGGGGCGCACCGGGCGGCTGCGCCGAGCGCATGAACAACAACCGATCGAAGCCGAGGCTGGACACGGCTTGCTCGTCGAGGTTGGCCAGGCCGCGGCGCAACGCATCCGGCAGGCTGCCCGGCGCATGCGGCAGCACGACGACGAGCCGCCGCACGCCACGCGCTTGCAGCGCCGCCGCCAGCGCCGGCAGCGACTCCGGCTCCGGCCGCAGGTAGGCACGCTCGCGGCCGTTGGCGTGGCGCTCGCGGTCGAACACGATCACTGCGCTGTCCTCGTCGCCGGTGGCGCCGTCGGCCCGCCCCCGCACCCGGCGCAGGCCCGGCATGACCGCCCCGAAATCCTGCGTGACGAGCACCCAGACCCGCGCCAAGCGCCCGCCGCCGAGCAGGCGCTCCAGCACCGCCGCGCCGAGCACGCCGGCGGCACCGGCAATCAGCACGCGCTGGCGTGCGGGGGCCGAGGCCGCTGCCGGTGCATCGGCCGAGGCCGGTTGAACAGGTGCGGCCCGGCCGGCACGCAGGGCGTCGTCGATCGAAGGCATGCGGGGCAGTATCGTCGCCTGGGCCGTGGGCTGCGCCGTCGCGCGCGCCACGCGGCACGGCGCTGCCATCGCCCGCTCGATGCGGCGCTCCGTCGCCGCCCGCACCTCGCCGCGCTTGAAGGGCTCGCGGGGTGCCCCATGTGGGCACGGTTAGGATCGCGGCCCATGGGGACCGGTCCCGCGGACCGGAACGACAGGAGAATCGACAATGATGCGCAGACTCTGGATCGCCGCGGTGGCCTTGGCCGCCGCCCTCGGCTTGTCCGGTTGTGGCTACAACGACTTCCAGCGCCTGGACGAGCAGGTCAAGGCAGGCTGGTCCGAGGTGCTGAACCAGTACCAGCGCCGCGCCGACCTGATCCCGAACATCGTGGCCACCGTCAAGGGCGAGGCCAACTTCGAGCAGGAGACGCTGACCAAGGTGATCGAGGCGCGCTCGCGCGCCACCGCGATCCAGGCCACGCCGGAGCTGATCAACAACCCCGAGGCGTTCAACCGATTCCAGCAGGCGCAGGGCGAGCTGAGCGGCGCACTGAGCCGGTTGCTGGTGGTGACCGAGAACTACCCGAACCTGAAGGCCAACCAGGCCTTCCAGGACCTGCGGGTGCAGCTCGAGGGCACCGAGAACCGCATCACCGTGGCGCGCAACCGCTACATCAAGGCGGTGGCCGACTACAACGTGCTCGCGCGCAGCTTCCCCACCAACCTGACCGCGATGGTCTTCAGCTACGGCGTCAAGCCGAGCTTCACGGTGCAAAACGAGGCACAGATCTCGTCGCCGCCGGCGGTCAGTTTCGACACGCCGGCGTCGAAGTGAACGCCTTCGCGCGGTCGACGGCGCGATCGACAGCACGGTCGGCACGGCCATGACGCGCCGCTGGCTGCACGCCCTGCTGCTGGTGCTGCTGGCCCTGGTGGGCGGCACCGCCGCGGCGCAGGACGTGCTGCCGGTGCCCGCGCTGTCCGGCCGCGTGATCGACCAGACCGGCACGCTGACGGCCGACCAGCAGGCGGCGCTGACTGACAAGCTCGCCGCGCTGGAGCGCACGTCGGGCAGCCAGCTCGTCGTGCTGCTGGTGCCGACCACGCAGCCGGAAGACATCGCCGCCTACGCGCAGCGCGTCGCCGACCAGTGGAAGATCGGCCGGCGCAACGTCGGCGACGGGCTGGTGGTGGTGGTCGCGAAGAACGACCGCAGCTTGCGCATCGAGGTCGCCAAGGCGCTCGAAGGCGCGATCCCCGACCTGCTGGCCCGCCGCG
>JBGAMJ010000079.1:0-23634 GCA_044223035.1 Piscinibacter sp. | reverse complement strand
CGGGCCCCATCGTTGGGGCCGCCGCGACGGGGGCGGATCACCTCATCCGGCCGCGGCGCCGCCGAACACCGCCGCCCACAGCGCGACGACCGCGTCGCGCTGCGGCTGCATCGCGTCCGGCGGCAGCTGCGTCGGCTGTTCGTCGAGGCGGGCGCTGTGCTGCGCGCGGCGCAGTTCTCGATAGGCGTCGGCGGCGGCGCTGCCGATGCCCGGCGTCAGCAGGCCGGCGGCGTCGGCGCGCTGCAGCAGCGCGATGTTGCCGACGTTGTCGATCAGCTCCGGATGCTTCGCGCTGTGCGCCAGCACCAGGTACTGCACCGCGAACTCGACGTCCATCATCCCGCCGACGCTGTGCTTGATGTCGAACTGCCCGTCGCGCACCGGGTGCGCGGCACGCACCTTGTCGCTCATCGCCTGCACCTCGGCGCGCAGCGCGGCGTGGTCGCGCGGCGCGGTCAGCACGTGGCGGCGCACCGCCTCGAACGGCGCGGCCAGTTCGCGCCAGCCGGCGCACAGCCGGGCGCGCGTCAGCGCCTGGTGTTCCCAGGTCCAGGCGGTGTTGCTGCCGCGCCCGGTCTGGTAGTGGTCGAAGCTCTTCAGCGAGGTGACGAGCAGGCCGGAGTTGCCGTTCGGCCGCAGCGCGGTGTCGATGTCGAACAGCTCGCCGGCGGCGGTGCGCAGCGTCAGCCAGCTGATCAGCTTGCGCACGAAGGCGCCGTAGACCTCGCTGGCGCGCTCGTCCTCGTCGTCGTAGAGGAACACGACGTCGAGGTCGCTGCCGTAGCCGAGCTCCTTGCCGCCGAGCTTGCCGTAGGCGATCACCGCGAAGCGCGGGCCGCCGTCCGCGGCACTGCGGTGGCGCTGCTTCAGGTGCTGCCAGGCCCAGCGTTGCGCGCAGTCGAGCGTCGCGTCGGCCAGCGCCGACAGGTCGTCGGCCACCTGCTCGACCGTGATGTGCCCTTCGACGTCGCGCACCAGCGTGCGGAAGACCTCGGCGTGGTGGGCGCGGCGCAGCGTGTCGAGCAGCGATTCCTCGTCGGCCTGGCCGGAGCGCTCCCAGGCCGCGTGGCGCTGTTCCAGTTCGTCGATGAATTCGGCGGGGTGGAAGCGGCCGTGCAGCAGGCGCTCGTCGGCCAGTTCGTCGATCACGCCGGGGTGCCGCATCAGGTAGCGCATCGGCCAGCGCGCCAGCCCGAGCAGCCGCAGCAGCCGGTTCTGCACCTCGGGCCGTTCCACCAGCAGCGCGAAGTAGCTCTCGCGGCGCAGCAGCGGCTCCAGCCAGTCGACGAAGCGGGTGGCCGCCTCCATCGTGCAGCGCTCCTCGCGCACGCACTTGGCGGCGCGCAGCACCAGCTTGGCCAGGCGCAGCTTGCTCTCGTCGCGCAGCGCGCGCACGCGCGGATGGTCGACCCAGGGCCGCACGCGCGCCGCCAGCTCGTCGGGCAGCAGCTCGACGAAGCCTTCGCTGTCGACCGGATCCGGTGCCGGCCCGCAGGAGCGGCAGCCGCCGGGGGCGGAGCCGCGGGCGTCGCCGCGCCCGTCGTGCAACAGCGCGTCGAACTCGGTGGCGACGAACTCGCGGATCTCGCACAGCCGGTCGAGCAGTTCGCAGGCGCTCTGGTTGCACACCAGGCCGAGGCTGCGCGCGATCCAGCCGAGGTCGCCGTCCGCCGTCGGCAGCAGGTGCGTCTGCTGGTCGTCGAGGTACTGGATGCGGTGCTCGACGCGGCGCAGGAAGGTGTAGGCGTCGGCCAGCCGCTGTGCGCTGGCCTGCTTCATCAGCCCGCCGGCGGCGAGCCGCTCCAGCGCCTTAAGCGTCGAGCGGGTGCGGATCTCGGGGAACTGCCCGCCGCGCACCACCAGCAGCAACTGCACGATGAACTCGATCTCGCGGATGCCGCCGCGCGAGAGCTTCACGTCGTTGGCGCGCTCCGGCCGGCCGGCGGCACGGCGCTGCGCCTCGTCGCGCACCTTGCGGTGGAGCTGGCGCAGGCCCTCGAAGACGCCGTAGTCGAGGTAGCGCCGGTAGACGAAGGCGGTGACCACCGAGCGCAGCGCGACCGCCCGCCCGCTGCGCACGCTCTCGCGCGGCGCCACGCAGCGGCTCTTCAGCCAGGCGAAGCGCTCCCATTCGCGGCCCTGCACCTGCAGGTACTCCTCCAGCATCGCGAGGCTGACCGCCGGCGGCCCGGAGTTGCCGTTCGGCCGCAGCATCAGGTCGACGCGGAAGACGAATCCATCCTCGGTGGTCTCGCCGATCAGCGCGTACAAGCGGCGCGCGATCTGCCCGAAATACTCGTGCGCGCTGACCGGCTGCGGCCCGTGCGTCTCGCCGCTTTCCTCGTAGACGTAGACCAGGTCGATGTCCGACGAGACGTTCAGCTCGCGCGCGCCCAGCTTGCCCATGCCGACGACCCAGAAGTCGATCGGCTCGCCGGCGGCGTTCAGCGGCGGGCCGTTGCGCTCGTCCTGTTCGCGGCGCGCCTGCGCCAGCGCGCGGTCGAGCGCGGTCTCGGCGAGCAGCGTCATCGACAGCGTCACGTCCTGCATCGGCGCGCCCTGCTCGATGTCGAGCACCGCCAGCCGCTCCAGCACGATCTGGCGCGCGACGCGCAGCGCGCTCGGCAGCGCGCGGCCGTCCGCCAGCAGGCGGTCGATCAGCGCGGCGATCTCGTCGCGCCGCGGCAGGCCGGGGGCCAGCAATTCGCGTTCGGCCGGGTAGCGGCGGCGGATGCGCTGGACGAAACGGCTGTGGTCGGCGGTGGCGGGCGGCGCGGTTGCCGCGGTATCGGCAGCGGCAGCGGCAGCGCCCACCGCGTCGGCAGGCGGCTCGGCGGCGGGCAGCGGGCGATCGAGGGAACCCATGGGCAGGCCGGGGCTCTGTGCTAGATTGCCGCGCCGCCGGCGCCGCCGGATTGCGCTGAGGCCCGCGGGCCCGGGCGGCGCGCCGCCCTGTTCCCATACCGTCCGGAAATCTCCATCCGGAGTCCGCACCGGCACGAAACCGCCTCACGCGGTGTCGACCCTCTCCGGCTCCCCGTCGTCGTCATGTCCATCGTCGCGTCTGTCACTGCCGCTCCAGCGCCGTTGTCTCGGCGCGCCCACGCGGCGAAGTGGCTGCGCTGGGGCTTTCGGGCGGTGATCGGCCTGGTTGTTGCGGCCTGGAGCTTATTGCTGCTGGCCTGGCTGACACTCCACTGGGGGATTCTGCCGCACATCGAGCAATGGCGGCCCGCGATCGAGCAGCGCGCCAGCCGTGCGATCGGCGCGCCGGTGCGCATCGGCCGCATCGAGCTGCGCTCCAGCGGCTGGGTGCCGTCGGTCGAGCTGCAGCAGGTCAGCCTGCACGACGCGCAGTCGCGGCCGGCGCTGGTGCTGCCGCGCGTGGTCGCGGCGTTCTCGGTGCGCTCGCTGCTGTCGCTGCAGCTGCGTTTCGAGCAGTTGCTGATCGACGGCGCGCAGCTCGAGGTGCGGCGCGACGCGGCCGGCCACGTCTTCGTTGCCGGGCTCGACCTGAGCGGGCCCGCCAGCAACGACCGCAGCGCCGCCAACTGGTTCTTCAGCCAGCGCGAGTTCGTGATACGCGGCGGCGGGCTGCGCTGGACCGACGAATCCCGCGACGCGCCGCCGCTGGCGCTGTCGGATGTGCACTTCGTGGTGCGCAACACGCTGCGCCGGCACGAGCTGCGCATCGACGCCACGCCGCCGGCCGAGTGGGGCGATCGCTTCACGCTGCGGGCGCGCTTCACGCAGCCGCTGCTGTCCGAACGCGGCGACTGGCGGCAGTGGAGCGGCGAAGCCTTCGCCGACCTGCCGCGCGCCGACGTGGGCGAGCTGCGCCGCCACGTCGACCTGCCGTTCGAGCCGATCGACGGCGGCGGCGCGCTGCGTGCCTGGCTCGACCTGCGGCGCGGCGACCTGCGCGGCGCCACCGTCGATCTCGCGCTCGACGCGCTCACGCTGCGGCTCGCGCCCGAGGTCGAGCCGCTCGCGCTGCGCCGGGTCGAGGGCCGCTTCGTCGGCAGCCGCGACGATGCCGGCTTCAGCGTCGCCGCCGAGCGCTTCGGCTTCGAGACCGGCGACGGCCTGCGCTGGCCGCGAGGCGACGCCGCGCTGCAATGGCGCCACGCGAACGCCGAATCGCCCGGCGGCGGCGAGTTCAGCGCCGGCCGGCTCGACCTGGCGCTGATGGCGAGCGTCCCTGCGCCCCGAGGGCGTCGTGAGCGGCCTGCAGGGCGGCTGGGAAGGCCCGCTCGACGCGCCGGCGCGCTACCGCGTCAAGGGCGCGATCGACGGCCTGACGCTCGCGTCCGAAGCCTCCGGCGACCCGCTGGCCGCCGGCCGGCCGGGGCTGCGCCACGCGTCGATGACGATCGAAGCCGACGAGACCGGCGGCCAGGGGCGGCTGGGCATCGACGACGGCGCGCTCGAATTCCCCGGCGTGTTCGAGGACCCGGTGCTGCCGATGCGCCAGCTCGCCGCGCAACTGCAATGGAAGGTCGCGCCGTCGAAGCAGGCCGGCGAGGCGCCGAAGGTGACGCTGCAGGTGCGGCGCGCCAGCTTCGCCAACGACGACGCCCGCGGCGCGCTCGACGCCACCTGGTCCACCGGGCCCGGCACCGGCACCGCGCGCGGCGGCCGCTACCCGGGGCGGCTGGAGATGAGCGGCACGCTGACCGACGGCGTCGGCGCGCGCGTGGCGCGCTACCTGCCGGTCGGCATCCCGGCCGACGCGCGTTCGTACGTCGAGCGCGCGGTGCGCGCCGGCACGATCCGCAGCGCCAGCTTCCGCGTCAAGGGCGATCTCTGGGACTTCCCGTTCGACACCTTGCGCAACCCGAAGGACGGCGAGTTCCACATCGCCGGCAAGGTCGAGGGCGTCGAGCTCGCCTACGTGCCCGACGAGCCGGGCCACGGCGACCTGCCGGGCTGGGCCTCGCCGTGGCCGGCGCTGACGCAGATCAGCGGCGAACTGGTGTTCGACCGCGCCTCGATGGAGATCCGCAACGCGCAGGCGCAGATGTACGGCGTGCAGTTGACCAAGGTGCAGGGCGGCATCCGCAACCTGGGCGATCACGCGGTGCTGGCGATCGAGGGCGGCGGCCGCGGCCCGCTGGCGGACATGCTGCGCTTCGTCGCCAGCTCGCCGGTCGGCGAATGGTCGGGGCGGATGCTGTCGCAGGCCAGCGGCAGCGGCAGCGCCGACCTGAAGCTCGCGCTGACGATCCCGCTGGAGCGCGTCGACGATTCGACGGTGCGCGGCAGCGTCACGCTGGCCGGCAACGACCTGCGGCTCGGCGCCGAGGTGCCGGCGCTGGGCGCCGCGCGCGGCCGCGTCGACTTCACGCACAAGGGCTTCAGCGTCAGCGGCGCGTCCGCCCGCATGCTCGGCGGCGACACCAGCTTCAGCGGCGGCCTGCAGCCCGACGGCGCGATGCGCTTCAGCGGCCAGGGCACCATCACCGCCGAGGCGCTGCGGCGCGCCACCGAGCTCGGGCTGGCGTCGCGCGTCGCGGCCTCGCTGAGCGGCCAGACCGCATGGAAGGCGACGCTCGGCGTGGTGCGCGGCCGCACCGAGCTGAACGTCAGCAGCAACCTCGTCGGCCTGGGCATCGACCTGCCGGCGCCGCTGCACAAGGCGCCGGAGGCGGCGCTGCCGCTGCGGCTGTCGACGGCCGGGGAGGCGCCGGCCGGCGGCCCGCCGGGCGGGGTGGGTGCTGGCGCGGGGCCGGGCACGTCAGCCAACGCCGCGCCGGGCATGGCACCGGCCACCATGAACGGCACCACTCCCGGCACCACTCCCGGCACCACTCCCGGCAACATCCCCGTCAACCCGACCGGCGTGGCTCCCGGCGCGAACGCGACGCCGAACGGAGCCGCGACTGTCGGCAACAGCGCCGCCGCGCCGCGCGACCTGCTGCGCTTCGAACTCGGCACGCTGGTCCAGGCGCAGTACCAGCGCGACCTGTCCGGCGACAGCCCGCGCGTGCTGCGCGGCAGCCTCGCGGTCGGCGGCGTCGAGTTGCCGGCGCTGCCGGCGGCGGGCGTGACGGCGTCGGTGCAGCTCGCGTCGCTCGACACCGACGCCTGGTCGGCCCAGGCCGCGCGCCTGTCCCAGCCGGGCGCCGGCGATGATCCGCTGGCCAGCGGCTACGCGCCCACCTCGGTCGGCCTGCGTGTGCAGTCGCTGTCCACCGGCTCGCGCCGGCTCACGCGCGTCGTCGCCGGGCTGTCGCAGGACGACGGCCTGTGGCGCGGCAATGTCGGGGCCGACCAGCTCGAGGGCTACGTCGAGTACCGGCCGGCGCGCAGCGGCAGCAACGCGGCGTCGGCGGCCGGGCGGGTCTACGCGCGGCTCGCGCGGCTGTCGCTGCCCAAGAGCGACGCCGAGGAGGTCGAATCGCTGCTCGACCCGAAGGCCACCAGCGTGCCGGCGCTCGACGTCGTGATCGACGACCTGGAACTGCGCGGCAAGCGGCTCGGCCGGATCGAGATAGTCGCCACCAACGTCGCCTCCGGCGACGCGCGCGACGGCTCGCGCGAACCGGTGCGCGAATGGCAGCTCTCGCGGCTGGTCGTCACGCTGCCGGAGGCGAAGCTGGTCGCCTTCGGCCGCTGGCTGCCCGAGGGTTCGCGCCGGCGCGCGTCGCTGGACTTCAAGCTCGACGTGTCCGACAGCGGCGCGCTGCTCGACCGGCTGGGCACGCCGGGCGCGGTGCGCGCCGGCAAGGGCAGCCTGGCCGGCCAGGTGGCCTGGTACGGCTCGCCGCTCGCGCTCGACTACGCGAGCATGGGCGGCAAGGTCAAGGTCGCCTTCGATGCAGGCCAGTTCCTGAAGGTCGAACCGGGCGCCGCGCGGCTGCTCGGCGTGCTCAGCCTGCAATCGCTGCCGCGCCGGCTGTCGCTGGATTTCCGCGACCTGTTCCAGCAGGGTTTCGCGTTCGACAACATCACCGGCGACCTGCGCATCGAGCAGGGCGTGGCGCACACCAACAACCTGCGCATGCGCAGCGCGCAGGCGGCGGTGCTGATGGAAGGCTCGGCCGACCTCGAACGCGAGACGCAGGACCTGCGCGTGGTGGTGGTGCCGGAGATCAATGCCGGCACCGCGTCGCTCGCCTACGCGGTCATCAACCCGGCGATCGGGCTCGGCACCTTCCTCGCGCAGATGGTCCTACGCAAGCCCCTGGCGCAGGCCGGCACGCGCGAATTCCACGTCACCGGGCCCTGGGCCGACCCGAAGGTCGAGCGCGTCGAACGCAAGTTCACCGACGCCCTGCCGGACCTGGACCCCGCCGGCCCGGCGGCGTCGGGCGTGGGGCGTTGAATCGGTTGACAGCATTGCTGTCAATGCTGTCAATGCGTACAATCGGCTTATTGGGAGGGCCGTGTCGTGGGAACCTTGACCATTCGCAACCTGGAAGACCCGCTCAAGGCGCGCCTGCGCCTGCGCGCCGCCGCACGCAACCGTTCGATGGAAGAAGAAGCGCGGCAGATCCTGCGCGCGGCGCTGCTCGAGCCGGCGACGCCCGCTGTCGACCTGGGCACACGCATCCGGGCGCGTTTTGCCGCGCTCGGCGGCGTCGAGTTGCCGGTGCCCGCGCGCGAAGCGGTGCGTCCCCCGCCGCTGCTGGACGAGCCGTCCGATGGGCTCGTTTCCGCGACACCCGAATCGGCCCCGTCCTCGAGACAGCCCTAACGTGGGTGAGCCGCTCGTCCCTGGCGTCGATTACCGCACCCGATGACCACGCTGCTCGACACCAACGTGCTCTCGGAGCTGTTGCGCCCCACGCCCGACGGGGTGGTGCTGGAATGGTTCGCCGGCCAGTCTCCCGAGACGCTGTTTGTGACCGCCGTCACTCAGGCGGAAATGACGCTGGGCGCCCGACTGCTGCCGGTCGGCAGGCGGCGGGCGTCGCTCGAGGCGGCCTTGCAGGCGATGTTCGATGAAGACTTCGGCGGCCGCATCCTTCCATTCGAAAGCGCGTCGGTTCCGGCCTACGCGGACATCGTCGGCAGCCGTCGCGGTGCCGGTCGGCCCATCTCGCAGTTCGACGCGATGATCGCGGCCATCGCCCACCAGCATGGGGCGCGCGTTGCGACACGCAACGTCGGCGATTTCGAGTACTGCGGCGTCGTTCTGGTCAATCCCTGGCGGCCACCGGGCTGATGCCCTTTCGCTGCGGGGTCTCCGGCTGACCCTCGGCGGCGCCTGAGGCACACTGCGGCGCCCGCTGTCCGACCCCCGATCGCCGCCCGGAGCCCGCCATGAAGATCGCCGCGCTGCAGATGGTCTCGACGCCCCGTGTCGAGGAGAACCTCGAGGTGGCCGGCCGGCTGATTGCCGAGGCGGTGGCGGCCGGGGCAGGGCTGGTGGCGCTGCCGGAGTACTTCTGCTTCATGGGCGCGTCCGACCGGGACAAGCTCGCGATCGCCGAGGCGCCGGGCGACGGCCCGATCCAGCGCGCGCTGGCCGCGCTGGCGCAGGAGCACGGCGTGTGGGTGATCGGCGGCACGCTGCCGATCCGGGGTGATGCCGGCGGCGACGGTGATGCCGGCAACGGCGGCCGGAAGGGCGGCGGCGAAGGCGGCGGCAATGGTGGCGGCAATGGTGGCGGCAATGGCGGCGAAAAGGTCGGCGAAGCCCCCGACCGCGTCTACAACGCGAGCTGCGTCTACGCCCCCGACGGCCGGCTGGCGGCGCGCTACGACAAGATCCACCTGTTCCGCTACGACAACGGCCGCGAGAGCTACGACGAGGGCCGCGTGCTGCGCGCCGGCGCCGAGCCGGTGGCGGTGGACGCCGCCGGTCTGCGGGTCGGGCTGAGCGTCTGCTACGACCTGCGCTTCCCGGAGCTGTATCGCGCGCTGGTGTTCGCCGACGGCGCGCCCCCCTGCGACCTGATCGCGGTGCCTTCGGCCTTCACCTACACCACCGGCCGCGCGCACTGGGAGCTGCTGTTGCGCGCGCGGGCGGTCGAGAACCAGTGCTACGTGGTCGCCGCCGCGCAGGGCGGCCGGCACGAGACCGGCCGCCGCACCTGGGGCCACAGCATGGTGGTCGACCCCTGGGGCGAGGTGCTCGCGGTGTGCGACGAGGGCGAAGGCGTGGTGCTGGCCGAGGTCGACCCGGCGCGGATCGCCTCGGTGCGGCAGCAGCTCCCGGCGCTGGCACACCGGCGCGCCTTTCCCGGTGCCCGACAGGGCGGCGCCGACGCGGCGACAATCGCCCGATGACCTCGAACGACACCCTCCAGGCCACGATGGCTCACATGGGCGCGGCCGCGCGCGCCGCCGGTTCGGTGCTGGCCGCCGCGCCGAGCGCCGCCAAGGACGCCGCGCTGCGCGCGCTGGCCCGCCGCCTGCGCGACGGCGGCGAGGCGCTGCAGGCCGCCAACGCGAAGGACATCGACGCCGCCCGCGCCGCCGGCCTGTCGGCGCCGATGGTCGACCGGCTCAAGCTGACGCCGGCGGTGATCGCCACCGTGGCCGAGGGCTGCGAGCAGATCGCAGCGATGCCCGACCCGATCGGCGAGATCACCGAGCTGCGGCACCGGCCGAGCGGCATCCAGGTCGGTCGCATGCGGGTGCCGCTGGGCGTGTTCGGCATGATCTACGAGAGCCGGCCGAACGTGACGATCGAAGCGGCGTCGCTGGCGATCAAGAGCGGCAACGCCTGCATCCTGCGCGGCGGCTCGGAGGCGATCCACTCCAACCTCGCACTGTGGCGCGTGGTGCAGGCCGCGCTGGCGGAGGCCGGCCTGCCGCCGGACGCGGTGCAGCTCGTCGAGACCACCGACCGCGCGGCCGTCGGCGCGCTGATCACGATGCCCGAGGCGGTCGACGTGATCATCCCGCGCGGCGGCAAGGGCCTGATCGAGCGCATCTCGCGCGAGGCGCGCGTGCCGGTGATCAAGCACCTGGACGGCAACTGCCACGTCTACGTCGACGCCAGCGCCGACCTGGCGCTCGCGCTGAAGGTGACCGACAACGCGAAGACGCAGAAGTACAGCCCCTGCAATGCGGCCGAATCGCTGCTGGTGCACGAGGCGATCGCACCGGCCTTCCTGCCGCGCATCGGTTCGCTGTTCGCGGCCAAGGGCGTCGAGATGCGCGGCGATGCGCGGGCCTTGGCGCTGCTGGCGGACGTGGAGGGCGCGCGCAGCGTCGCCGCCACCGAGGCCGACTGGTCCGAGGAGTACCTCGCGCCGGTGATCAGCGTGAAGGTGGTCGGCGGGCTCGACGAGGCGATCGCGCACATCAACCGCTACGGCTCGCACCACACCGACGCCATCCTGACCGACAGCCACGCGAACGCGATGCGCTTCCTGCGCGAGGTCGATTCGGCCAGCGTGATGGTCAACGCCAGCACCCGCTTCGCCGACGGCTTCGAGTACGGGCTGGGCGCGGAAATCGGCATCAGCACCGACAAGTTCCACGCCCGCGGCCCGGTCGGCCTGGAAGGGCTGACCTCGCTGAAGTGGGTGGTGCTGGGCAGCGGGCAGGTGCGGACCTGAGCTTGCGTCCCGCCGCCCGCGTGGCCGCGGGCGGGGTCGGCGCCGATCAGGGGATGCGCGTCGTGAACCGCGCCAGCGAGCCGGCGACGCCGGGCGTCCAGGTGTAGAGGTCGGTCAGCGCGCGGGCGCCCAGCGGCGAGTTGCGCGGCAGGCTGACGCGCACCACCGCGCTGGCGGGCACGCCGGACGCCGAGTACTCCAGCCCGCCGCCACCGCTGAAGCTGAGCGTCAGGCCGGTGTACTCGCTCGCATGCGCCAGGTTGCCGATCTCGATGCGCGCCAGCGTTTCCAGGTTCACCTGCGCCAGCCGCCCGCTGCTGCAGCGCGTGTCGGTCGCGCTGGCGGGCTCGCACCACAGCAGGCCCTCCAGTTCCGCCACGTCGGCCACCTGCGTGCGCGCGTAGAAGAGGCCGGCGAACACCGCGTTGGCCGCCACCGGCAGGGCGGTCGCGCGGCCGTCGAAGCCGATCACGTGCACGCTGCCGTCGGTCAGCACCACGTGGCTGGCCGAGACATCGAGCGCGATCGAGGCGGACAGCGTCGTCACCGGGCCGCCGAGCTTGGAAACGATGGATGTGGTGGTCGGTGTGTTTGGCCGGGTCCGGTCGGATTGCGTCAGCACCAGCTCGCTGGCGGTCGGCGAGATGCGGGACACCGGGCTGCCGGTCGCGTCGGCCAGCGGCGTCGGGCTGCCGCTGCCGACCACCTTCAGGATCTTCGTCCCGTCGGCGAAGTAGAACGCGCCGGTGTCGCCGGCGCCGACCGGGTTGCCGGCCTGCGAGCTCGTGTCCACGAAGGTGTACACCGGCGGGCCGAACGTGGCGCTGGATGCCGTCCACTCGAGTCGCCGCAGCGTGCCGTCCGCGCGCAGATAGGCCGCCTGCAGCGTGCTGTAGTCGTAGCCGAGCGGCATCGGTACCGTCGCGGGTGCGGCGCCGCCGATGGTCGCGATGCGTTTCAGGTCGGGGCCGTAGTACGACCATCGGCCGTCGTGGACCACGAAACCGAGGATGCCCTGGGCACCGTCGTCGAGCGCGTTGTACAGCATGCCGGGGAGCGTCACCGGCGGCGTCCCGGCCGACATGCCTGCGCGCACGTAGGCGGTGCTGCGGCAGGCGCCGGCCGCCCCGTCGTGGCTCACCGCCACCCAGGCGTCGCCGCCGTCCGCCGTGAGCGGCAGCGCCTGGCCGAGGTCGAGCCCGCAGGCGTCGGTGATCGACGAGATCGGCGTCGGCGCGTGCGAGGCGCCACGGCGCAGGTCGATCTGCATCACGCGCCCGCCGGAGACGTAGAACGCGAGCGCCTCGCCGTGGTAGGTGCGGCTGCGCTTCGCGCGGTCGGCGGTATACGACGGTGTGGTCAGCACGCCCGGCATGCCCTGGCCCAGGCCTGAGGTGACTGTGCCCAGGTCGATCGCCTCGATCGGCGCCGCCGGCGCGGCCGGGTCGACGACGTACAGCGTGTAGTGATCGACCGACCGGCCCGACGAATCGTCGGTGGTGGTGGTCGCGACGAGGCGGGCCAGCACGAAGTCCTGCGGCGAAGGAGCGGGCGCAGGCGAAGGTGCGGGCGCAGGCGTTGGGGCAGGCGCCGGAGACGGTGCCGGAGCGGGTGCCGGAGCGGGCGCCGGGCTCGGTGCGGGCGCGGCGGCGGGATCGGTGTTGCCGCCGCCGCACCCGGCCAAGCCGGCGGCGAGGAACAGGCCGGTCCACACCGGCGTGACGAGGTTTCGCATGGCGGGTCCTTTCGCGTGGGCGGGAGCGTGCACAGGGGCGCCGGGATGGCCCTGCGGCCGGCCGGCGGCTCACGCCCGGCCGACACGCGGGGCGGCGGCCGTGGCTCACGGTAGGTCCGGGGGCGTTCCCAGCGCGTTACCGGCCGCCGCAGCGGCAAGCTGGGCGGCGCCCAGCGCGCGACGCTCTACCCGCCCAGTGCGCGGCGCTCGACCCGCCCAGCGCGCGGCGCCCGACCCGCTCAGCGCGCGGCGATCCGGCTGTCCGGCAGCCCCGAGGACTCGGCCTGCAGCAAGCCGGCGTTGACCGGGTTGCGGATCAGGAAGCTGTCGCGGAACAGCGCCGGCACGTGCGGCAGCGCAGTGCCGCGCAGCCAGCCGAGCGCCTCGCGCAGCGCCGCCTGCGCCGCGCGCCGGTCGCCGGCGGCGTGCAGCGCCTGGCAGGCGATCCACCACGGTTCCGCGCGGTAGACGCCGAACGGATCGTGCCGCTGCAGGTGCGCGAGCAGCCGGCGCGCCGCGTCGAGCAGCGGCGCGCGCGGGGCGGTGTCCGGCCCGGCGCCGCGCAGCGAGTCGACCTGCAGCGCCACCGCCTGGCCGGCCAGCGCATGCTGCTCGCAGCGCGTCGCGCGCTCGTACAGGCCGGCGGCGTGCTCGGCGCGCTCGGCCGGCGGCGCGCAGCGGGCGCGCTCCAGCTCCACCTTCAGCCGCACGTACGAGCGGCCGACGCCGGCCAGGAATTCGGCCGCGCGCTCGACCTTGTCGCGTACCGGCTTGCCGTTCAAGCGGTCCAGCCGCGCCTCGACCAGCAGGCGGCCGCCGCGCGTCCAGGCCGGCATGTCGTCGGCCAGCGGGCGCAGCGCCTTGGCGGCGAGGTCGGCGCGGCCGAGCCACAGGTACAGCCCGCACAGGTCGTGCTCGGCGTTGACGGCCCAGTTCGCGTGGCCGCCGCGGCGCATCGCTTCGGCCACGCGTTCGCCGAGCGCCATCGCGTCGTCGAAGTGGCCGAGGTCGCGCAGCGTGCCGGCGAGCGTCATCTCGTCGATCAGCACGGAACTGTCCTCTCCGCCCAGGCGCCGGCCGATGCGGATCGCCTGCTCGCCGTGCGCGCGGGCGTCTTCCAGCCGGCCGAGGTAGCACTCGGTCACCGCGAGGTTGCCGAGCGCGTTGGCGGCGTCGGTCCAGTGCTGTGCCGCCTCGGCCTCGGCGGCGACCTCGCGGTTGGCCGCCGCCGCGTCCTCCAGCCGGTCGTTGTAGTCGAGCGCGGACGCGAAATCGATGCGCCAGGCCAGCCGCTGCGTCTCGTCGGGCAGCGACAGCGCGGCGTCGCGCACGGCGCCCAGCACCGCCAGCGCCTGCGGATTGCGGTTCAGCCACATCAGCGCCATCGCCTCGCGCCGCGCCAGCGCCACCTGCATCGCCGGCGCCGGGGCGCCCTGCGGCAGCGCCAGCGCCTGGGCACGCGCGCCGGCCACGTCGTCCAGCGCGCGCTGCGCGTCGGTGCGCTCGTTGTGCACCGCGGCGCGCGCCTCCAGTGCGGCGATGCGCTGCGCCGGCGTGCGGGCACCGGCCAGCAGCAGCTCGGCCGCCGCGAGCGCGGCCTCGATCGGCTCGGCGACCAGCGTCGCGTGCACCACGCGGCAGCGCGCGTCGAAGGCCGCGGCGGCATCGCCGGCCTGCTCGTGTGCCTGCGCGGCGCGGCGCAGCAGGGCGGCCTCGTCCTGCCGGCGCGACAGGCGGGCGGCCTCGCGCGCGGCGCGGTCGAGCGCCTGTGCGGCCTCGGGCCAGGCGGCGCAGGCCCACCAGTGCTCGGCCTCGCGGCCGGGTGCGGCGCCATGGTCGGCCAGCCAGCGCGCGATGCGCCGGTGCAGCGCGGCCGACAGTGCGGGCGGCAGGCCGGCGGCCACCGCGTCGCGCATCAGGTCGTGGCTGAAGCGCGTACCGGCCAGCACGTTCGCATCCTCCAGTTCGCGCCACGGCGCGGCCAGTTCGAGCAGCCGGCATTCGAGCACCGCCGCAGCCATCTCCGCGCCGAAGTCCTGCTGCGCCACGCCGGCCACCTGCGCCAGCTGCCGTGCCAGCGGCGACAGGCGCTGCAGCCGCGCGCGCAGCGCCTCGTCGAGCGCGCGCGGCGCCGGCAGCTGCGCCGGCGGCGGGCCGAAGCCGCCGGGATGGGCGATGTGCCAGTCGGTCAGCGTGGCCAGCAGCAGCAGCGGGTTGCCGCCGGCGTGGTCGAGCAGGCGATCGGCCCAGGCTGCCGGGTCCAGGCCCGGCAGCGCGAGCGAGGCGAGCAGTGCGGCGACGCCGCCGGCGTCCAGCGGCGCCAGCCGCAGCGTGTCCAGCGCCTGCGGCCCGAGCTGTTCGGCCCAGGCCGACACCGTGGCCGGCAGCGTCGCCGGGCGCGAGGCGAGCACCCAGCGCAACCCGGCCTCCGGTGCGCCGGCCACGGCCAGCAGCAGCTCGATCGACGCGGCGTCCGCGAAATGCAGGTCGTCGATCACGATGCCGGCCAGCCCGCCGCGCTGCCAGTGCCGGAGCGCCTGCTCCACCGCCACGCGCAGCCGTGCCGGCTCCAGCGGTTCGCGCGGCGGCGGTGCGCTGCCGGCGGGCGCGGCCAGCAGCCCGAGCGCACGCCGGTCGTGTTCGGCGATCGGCGGCGGGCCGCGGCGCGCCTGCAGGTCGGCCAGCAGCCGCAGCGCCAGCGCGTAGGGCGCGCGGTCGTCGCCGGCGCGGCCCGCCTGCAGGCAGACCTCGCCGCCGGACGCGCCGGCGGCGGTCGCGAAGTCGCCCAGCAGGCGCGACTTGCCGATCCCGGCCTCGCCAAGCACCAGCACCGGCCGGCCGGCGTTCCAGGCGGCGTGCAGCAGGCGCCAGCCGGCGTCGTCGCCGGCGCGCCGCGGCGGGCGCCGCAGCACCTCGGGAACCGGCGCCTCGACCGGCGGCGGCGCCGCTTCGCTGCCGGCGAGGATCGCCGCGCGCAGCGATTCGGTCTCGGTGCCCGGGTGCTCGCCGATCTCGTCGGCCAACCGCCGGGTGAAGCGCTCGTAGGCCGACAGCGCCGCCGGCAGGTCGCCGCGGCGGTAGTGCAGCCGCATCACGCGGCGCAGCGCGTGTTCCATCAGCGGCTCGTCGGCGAGCAGGCGCTCGGCCAGGCGCAGCGCGTCGGCGATGCGGCCGGCGGCCTCGGCCTCGCTCGCCAGCCCGGCGATCTGGTCGCGCCGGAACTGGCGCCAGCGCTCGCGTGCGCCGCGCGCCCAGTCGTCGAGCGCGTCCTGGTCGCCGTAGTCGAGCGCGCCCAGCAGTTCGCCGGCGGCGGCGGCGGGGTCGTCGCGCCAGGCCTGCGGCGCCGCGTGTGTGTCGACCGCCACCTCGGGCGCCAGCCGCAGTGCCCCGTCCGACAGCACGAGCTCGCAGCCGGCCTTGCGGCGCAGGCGGAACAAGCGCTGGCGCAGGTTGGCGCGCGCCTGCGCCTCGTCGGTGTCGGGCCAGAGCCGGTTGGCCGCCGCGGCGGGGGCGGTCGGGCCGTCGAGTGCCAGCATTGCCAGCAGCGCCGCGTCCTTGCGTTCGAGCGGCGCCTGGCTGCCGTCGGGCAGCCGCAGCCGAGGCGCGTGCAGCAGGTGGATGCGCGGCGGGTCCGGCGTGGGCATGCGGGGTCCTGTGCGATCGCGCACCGCGCGATGCAGCCGCGGGATGCGGTGCGGGGCGCGGCGACGGCGCCGGCTCCCGGGCGCGCCGCATTCTTGACGCAAGCCCGGGGGCAGGCAAGCGGCCGCCCGGGGCGCCGGCCCCGGCGCCTACACTCGTTTGTCGATGTCACCCGCCGTCCCCGCCATGCCGAGCCTGTCACGCGAACCCGCGGGTCCGTCCGCCCTGGTCCTGTTCTCGGGCGGCCAGGATTCGACCACCTGCCTCGCCTGGGCGCTGGAGCGTTACCCGCGCGTCGAGACGCTCGGCTTCGATTACGGCCAGCGCCACGCCGTCGAGCTCGACTGCCGGCACACCGTGCGGGCGCAGATCCAGGCGCGCTTCCCGCGCTGGGCGGCGCGGCTCGGCGACGACCACCTGCTCGATCTGTCGCTGCTCGGCCAGATCTCCGACACCGCACTGACCGATCAGCGCGCGATCGAGATGAGCGCCAGCGGCCTGCCGAACACCTTCGTGCCCGGCCGCAACCTGCTGTTCTTCACCTTCGCCGCGGCGCTCGCCTACCGGCGCGGGCTGTCGGTGCTGGTCGGCGGCATGTGCGAGACCGACTATTCCGGCTACCCCGATTGCCGCGACAACACGCTGAAGGCGCTGCAGGTGGCGATGAGCCTGGGGCTGGACGCGCCGATGACCGTCGAGACGCCGCTGATGTGGCTCGACAAGGCCGAGACCTGGGCGCTGGCCGCTACGCTCGGCGGCGCCGCCTTCGTCGACCTGATCGTCGAGCACACCCACACCTGCTACCTCGGCGACCGCAGCCGGCGCCACGCCTGGGGCCACGGCTGCGGCCACTGCCCGGCCTGCGCGCTGCGCGAGCGCGGCAACCTGGCATGGCGGGCGCATGGCGGCGGGTTCGGCTGATGCGCGACGAAGCGGCCACGCAGGAACCGCGGCGGCGCAGCGCGGCCGTGCCGCGGCGTCGATGTGGGCGAGAATCCGCGGCGCCGATGCGGTCGCCGCGCGTCCTCCGTCACCCGACGATGCTGTCTCCGATCCGGCCTGCCCCCCACGCCTGCGAATCCGTGCCGCCCCGCTGCCGAACATGACACCGACCCACCTCGTCGCCTGGGGGATCGCCGCGCTGCTGGTGTTCTGGGCGGTGGGTGCCTACAACCGGCTGGTCCGGCTGCGCAACGAGATCGCGCGCGCCTACGGCCCGGTCGACGCGCAGTTCCAGCTTCGCCAGGGGCTGCTGCGGCGGTGGCAGGACGTGCTGCGCACGCAGCCCGATGCGGCCGGGTTGTCCCTGGACGCGCTGGACGCCGCCAGCAGCCAGTTGCAGATCGCCGCCGACCGGGTGCGCAAGCGGCCCAGTGCGGTGCTGCCGATGACCAGCCTGCGCATGGCCGAACAGACGCTGGCGGATGCGCGGGCGCGGCTCGGCGCGGAACTCGCGGCGCGCGTCGACCCGCCGGCCGACCCGGCGCTCTCCGCGCTGGCCGAGGAGCTGGCGCGCGCCGATGCGGCGCTGGCCTTCGCCGGCGGCCAGTTCAATCGCGCGACGGCCGACTACAACGCCGCCGTGCGCCAGTTCCCGACCTGGCTGCTGGCCGCGTTGTTCGGTTTTCGCGGCGCCGGCAACCTGTAGCCGCCATGCACACGCCCGCCCACCCCGCCGGCCAGGACGACCCGCACGCCGGGCGCGACGAGCGCGACGCGCTGGACCGGCTGTCGCGCGTGCACGGCGAAGGCAGCCTGCGTTCTGCCGTCCTCGCGCTGGTGATGGAGCCCGAGCACGAGGCGACGCGCCAGGCCAGGCGCCATGAGACCGGCGGCGTGGCGGGTGCCGCCGGCCTGCGGGCCGACGTGGCGCGGCTCTCGCCGGCCTCGCGCGTGCCGGTGCTGGAGGCGCTGCTCGGCCGCATGCGCCAGTTGCCGGCGGCCGACCGGCGCGCGCTGCTGCAGGCCTCGCGCCGCGTGATGGCGGCGCACACGCCGCTGCGCCCGCTCGACCGGCTGCACTGGTTCCTGATGCGGCGCAAGCTCGGCGACACCGTGCTGCAAGGCCCGCTGCCCGAGCCGCAGCACGAGATCGCCGGGCTGTCGCTGCCGACGCGGCTGCAGATCGCCAGCGTCACCGCCTACCTGAGCCGCATCGTGCCCGGCACCGAGCCGCCGGTCGGCCGCGCCTGGTATGACGACGCGATGCAGCGCCTGCTGCCCGACGAGCCTGCGCCGCGCTACGAGATTCCCGACGGCGACGGCCTCGCCAGCGCACTCGACGAGGTGCAGACGGTGCCGTGGATGCTGCGCCCGCTGCTGCTGCGGGCCTGGGTCGAAGCCGCGCTCGCGACCAGCCGCCGCGGCGGCCTGATGCCCGCCGCGGCCGATGCGCTGCGCATTGCCGCCGGGCTGCTCGATTCGCCGATGCCGCCCGAGCTGGCGCGGCAATTCCAGGAGCTGAACTGGTGAACGGAGACGACACGATGGACACGACACCGATCCGCAGGTGCTTGGCCGCGGCGGCAACGGTACTGGCGCGGGCGGGCATGGCGACGAGCGTCGCGGCGCAGGACGCCGGCGCGCTGCGCCGCCAGGCGCTTGCCGCCACCTGCGCCGCCTGCCACGGCAGCGACGGCCACGCGGTCCCGCAGTCCGCCATTCCCGGCCTGGCCGGCCTTCCCGCCGGCTACCTGGTCGAGCAGATGAAGGCCTTCCGCGACGGCAGCCGCAGCGCCACCGTGATGAACCAGCTCGCCAAGGGCTACAGCGACGCCCAGGTCGAGCAGCTCGCCGCGTTCTTCGCGGCGCAGAAGCCGTGAGCGCGGGCCGCGGGGGGCCGCTCGCGCGCATCGACCGCTTGCGCCGCCGGCTGCTCGCCGGCGCGGTGGCCGCCGGCGGCAGCGCGCTGGCCGGCTGCGCGACGAACGTCGTCGGCACGCCGGACACGGCGCGCGTGCTGGTGGTCGGCGGCGGCTACGGCGGCGCCACCGCGGCGAAGTACGTGCGGCTGCTGTCCGGCCACCGCATCGAGGTGGTGCTGGTCGAGCCGGACGCGGCCTTCGTCTCCTGCCCGCTGTCCAACCTCGTGCTCGGCGGCAGCCGCACGCTGGCCGAGCTGACGACGCCGTACAGCGGCCTGACCGGCACGCACGGCATCCGCCACGTGCGCGACATGGTGGCGAGCATCGACGCGGAGAAGCGCGTCGCGGTGCTGGCCTCGGGCGCGCGTATCCGCTACGACAAGCTGGTGCTGTCGCCCGGCGTCGAGATGGTCTGGGACGCGCTGCCCGGCGCGCGCGAGGCGCAGCAGTCCGGCCGCGTGCTGCAGGCCTGGCGCGCCGGCGCCGAGACGCTGGCGCTGCGCCGCCAGCTCGAGGCGATGCCCGACGGCGGCGTCTACGCGATCACCATCCCCGAGGCGCCGTATCGCTGCCCGCCCGGCCCCTACGAGCGTGCCTGCCAGGTCGCGAGCTACTTCAAGGCCGCCAAGCCGCGCAGCAAGGTGCTGGTGCTCGACGCCAACCCCGACGTCACCTCCAAGCCGGCGCTGTTCAAGAAGACCTGGGCCGAGAGCTACGCCGGCATCGTCGAATACCGGCCGCTGCACAAGGCGGTGGCGGTCGACGGCGGGGCACAGCGGGTGCGCTTCGAGCTGCAGGACGAGGTGCGCGCCGACGTGCTGAACGTGCTGCCGCCGATGCGCGCCGGCGCGATCGCGGTGTCGGCCGGGCTCGCCAACGCAAATCGGCGCTGGTGCGCGGTCGACTACCTGAACTTCGCGTCGACCGCGGCGCGCGACATCCACGTGCTCGGCGACGCGATCCAGGTGGCGCCGGCGATGCCCAAGAGCGGCCACATGGCGAACGCGCACGCCAAGGTGGCGGCGGCGGCGATCGTCGCCGAGCTGAACGGCTGGGAGATCGACCCAGCGCCGATGCTGACCAACACCTGCTACAGCTTCGTCGACGCGCAGCGCGTGATCCACGTCGCCAGCGTGCACGCGTACGTGGCGGCCGAGAAGACCTACAAGGCGGTGGCCGGCGCGGGCGGCGTGTCGACAGCGGCCAACGAGCTGGAAGGGCGCTACGCCTGGAACTGGGCGCGCACGATCTGGGCGGACGCGCTGGGCTGAGGCGCTGCGCTGAGGCGCTGGGCTGAGGCGCCGGGCTGAGGCGCCGGGCTGAGGCGCCGCTCAGCCCTTCTCCGGGCCGGCGCTGCCGCGCGCGAGCCGCCACACCATCGCGCCCAGTGCCGCCACGCCGGCGAGCAGCACCGCCCACAGCACCCACGGGTGCCAGCGGGCGCGGCGCGCGGCGGCGTCGGCGGCGAGTGCCGCGTCGGCGTCTTCCGACCAGGCGCCGAGCGTCGCGCGGCCGAAGCGTGGGCGCTCGCGCTCCAGATCCGGCACCAGCGTGCCGATCGGTAGCGCCGCGTCGGCGACGCCGGCCGAGCCGGCCTGCAGCGTGTACGGCGGCCGGCCCTGCGGCGTGAACACCAGGCGCGCCGGCGCCACGTCGGCGAGCAGCCGGGTGCGCAGCGGGTCGAGCGCGGGCGTGCGCTCGTCGGGCGTGATGCGCAACTGGCGCGGGTCGCCGCGCAGCACCAGCGCGGGGGCCGGCCGCTCCGGCGTGCCGCGCACGAACACCGTGGCCGCGAGGGCGCGCCAGGCGCCGTCCGGCGTGTCGCGCGCGTCGATGCGCACCGGCGCTACGCGGATCTCCGGCGGCAGCTCCAGCCGCAGCGCGCGCAGCGGGAGGCGGCCGCCGAGGTCGAAGACGAGGGCGCGGCGCGAGGCGGCGTCGGTTGCGCCGGCGCTTCCGGTGCCTGGCTCGGTGCCGGCCAGGGTTCCGTTGCCCGGGCCACTTCCCTGGCTGTTTGCGCCGGTCGTGTCGATCGCGCCAGTCGACCCGCCTGCGCCCAGCGGCGCGATCGAGATCGTCTCCGGCGGGTCCAGCGGTTCGGCTCGGCGCAGCGCGCTCACCGCCAGCGCGGACGTCAGCGCCGGCCGGGGGCCATCCCCGGACCACCACAGTCGCACGAACCGCCCCGGCGCGGGCGGCAGCGCCAGCGCGCGCTGCGCCATTGCGCCGACGGGCGCTGCCAATTCCATCAGCTCGCCGCTGCCGGCGGCGCGCCATTGGCGCAGGTCGTCGCTGGTCTCGATCGTGTAGGCGGCGCTGAACTCGTCCGGCGCCGACCATTGCAGCTCGATCGCCGTGGTGTCGCGAGGGGTCGACGTGCCGATGCCGCGGCGCTCGGCCGGGTTGCCCGGGATGCTCCGCTCGCCCGCGCGCTGCGGCTCGCGGGTGTTGCCCTGCTCGCCTGCGCTGCCCGGCTCGCCAGGGTCGCCCAGGTCGAACAACCAGCCGGCGGTGGCGCCGGGCGTCGCCGGGGCCGTGCTGCGCGGTCGCACCTCGACGCGGTCGCCACGCACCGTCAGCTCGATCGGCGCCTGCCAGCGATCGCCGGCCGCCGGCGCTTCCGGCAGCCGGTACAGCGCGATGGCGCGCGCCTGGCGCACGCTGCGCGCGGCATCGTCACGCGCGTCGAGCCGGGCGAATGGCACCGGTTCGCCGGCCGCGTCGACCAGCCGCAGGTCGCGCAATCCGGGTTGCAGGCTGCGGGCGTAGGCGCTGGCCGGCAGCGTCAACTGCACGATGTCGGCCGCCTGCACGACCTCCACCGGCGCGCGGAAGCGGCGCGGCGTGGCCTGCGGCGCGTCGGCCGCGGTGGCAGCGGCTGCGAGCACGAAGGCGAGGGCAGCCGCGGCGGAGATCCGACCCGCATGGCGGACCGGGCCGGGTATCGTGGGGCCGGTCGGACGGGGCGTCGCATCGTCCACCGGCCCATGCCCCAGACCGTGCGCTAGACCATGCACCGGCCGGCGGGCCCGGCCGATCGCCGCGCCGCACGTCGGGCAGCACGCTGACTCGCCGCCGTCCCGCTCATCCGGGTCATGAAGCCGCACGCTCGCCCCCCTTCGCCGGCAACGGTGCGACGTAGCCGATCACCAGCATCAACACGCCCACGCCGATGAACGACACGATGCGCGTCACCGTGCCCGAGCCGGACAGGTCGACCAGCAGCAGCTTCAGCACCACCGCGCCGAGCAGGCCGGCGCCGGCCATCCACGGCCAGCGCGCCGCGCGACGCGCCGCCCACCACATCACCGCCAGCGCGGTCACCGACCACAACAGCGTCACGCCGGTCTGCACCTTGAGCGAGTCGGCCCAGGCGACCCAACGGTAGGGCACGCCGCTCAGGTGGTGGAAGCCGCGCAGCAGCATCGCGTTCAGCCAGACGAAGACGGCCGCGGCGAGCAGGGCGTCCGCGAGCCACGGCAGCGCGGAGGACGCGGCGGGCGCGGCGGGTGCGCCCCGGCGGCTCCACAGCGCGGCGGCGACCAGCGCGACGCCCACGCCCAGGTCGAGCGGATTGAGCAGCGGCACGTAGGGCAGCGGCGGCGCGGCGCCGTCGGACGCCGCGTTGGCGAGCAGCGTCCACAGCCAGAGCCCGGCGGCGAGCACGCCGCCGGCCGTGGTCACGTAGGCCACCGGCAGCGCCGAGACCGGCCAGCGCCTTGCCACCGACGGCCGCAGCAGCGCCCCGAGCACCGCGGCGGGCACGGCCAGCCAGCCGAGCCAGGGCCATGCACCCGTCGAGCTGCCGATTCCGACGCCGGCGGCGTCGCCCTCGCTGGCGACAGGGACGCTCCAGCCCGCGGTCAGCGCCCGCCCCTCGGCCGCGCCCACGCCGGCCAGCACCAGCACGCCGGCCGCATGCGCCAGGTGCCGAGCGGCGGCCGGCCAGGCGGGCGTCGCCCAGCGCAGCACGACCGCGTGCGCGACCAGCGCCAGCGGCCAGGCCCAGGCCCCACCGCCGGCAAACGCGCGGCCGAACGGCTCCAGTTGCGCCAGCAGCACCAGCGCCGCGAACGGTGCGTGGCCGATCAGCGGCAGCGCCAGGCGCGGCCAGCGCAGCCGCACCGACAGCCCGGCGTACAGCAGCGCGCCTGCGCTGGCGGTGGCCAGCGCGGCGGCCAGCGCCCGGTCGGCCGGCACGAAGCGGTCGATCTCGACGGCCGCCGCGATCGCCAGCCACAGCGTCGCCCAGGCGATCGACAGAGGCTCGGCCAGCGTCTCCGGGCCGCCCAGGCGGCCGGCCGCCGCTGCGCGCTGCACGAAGCAGCCGGCGGCCAGCGCGCCGGCCGCGAGCATCAGCGCGCTGGCGAGCCAGGCGCTGAAGGCCTGCGCCGGCGGACCGCGATCGGCCAGCACGCCGGCCAGCCACAGCCCGGACAGAAGCAGCAGCGCGGCCCCGAAGGCTCGCGGCAGGCGGCGCTGCTGGCGCAGCCCGAGCCAGACCAGCCCGGCGCCTTCGAGCGCCCAGGCGCCGGCGGTGGCATGGGCGTCGAACGCGAACGGGATCACCAGCGTCAGGAACACCGTCGCGATCGCCAGGCTGGCCTCGAACGGCAGCACGAGCGCGGTGCGCCGCCGCAGCAGGCCGGCCAGGCCCACGTAGAACGCCGCCATCGCGAGCGCCGACAGCGCGGCGCCGTGCGCCGTGTCGCGCACCAGCGCGTACTGCAGCGCGAAGGTGATCGTCGGCAGGCCGAACAGCAGGCTGCCGGTGACCCAGGCGTCGCTGCGCGCGGCGCCGGCCGCGGGTGCCGCGCGCCGCGCCGGCATCAGCAGGATCGCGACGAAGACGAGGAAGTACGCGATCAGGAAGCCC
>JBGAMJ010000078.1:0-23543 GCA_044223035.1 Piscinibacter sp. | reverse complement strand
TTCTCTGACATCGTCAAGTCCAACGGCGAATGATTCCAACCCATGGCCTGTCGGCGCCATGCGGATGCCGGCACGAAGAGGGCGTCCGCCCGCGCCGCGGTGGCCTCTCTCGCAGGGACGGACGGCGCCGGCGCCGCGGCTCGGGAAGCCGACCTCGCCGGGTACGACCCGCGTTGACGATCCGATCCGCACGCTGCACGATCCCGCGCCGCATCTGCATACCGATCCCATCCCCCACCCAGGAGTTCGCCATGAATCCGATCCGCCGCGACGCCATGCTCATCGCTTCCATCGCTTCGCTGCTGGGCCTCGCCGCCTGCGGCATGGCTCCGACGGCGCCGGCCACCACCACGCTGACGGCCCGCCTGTCGGGCTCCAGCGAAGTGCCCGCCGTCACGACCGACGCGACGGGCGTGCTCGAGGCCACGCTGACGCCGGGTAGCAACGTCCTGACGTGGAAGGTCACCTACTCCGGCCTGAGCGGCCCGGCAACGGCGGCCCATTTCCACGGCCCGGCGATGGCCGGACAGAACGCCGGCGTGGTGGTTCCGTTCACCGGCGGCGTGACCAGCCCCATCACCGGAAGCGCCACCCTGACCCCGAGCCAGGCGGCCGACCTGAGCGCGGGAAAGTGGTACGTCAACGTGCACACCGCGGCGCACCCGGGCGGAGAAATCCGCGGTCAGGTCGGCCCCCGGCCTTGAGGCCGGCGGCACCGCGAACGTATCGACAGGCGAGACGCGTCTCCGGCCGCGGAGGTCCGTGATGGATTGATGCGTGCTGGCAGCGGCCTCGTTGCCGGCCGGGCAACGACGACGTCGACTTGCAGCGGCCCGTGCACGCGCGCGACGCCGAACCGCGCGGATTCGTCTCCACGCGTCGAACGGCGACGGCGCGTCGCTGCCGTCCCCGCCCCGCACCACCTCGATCGCCCACACCCCGGGCGGGCGCGAAGTGGACCCCGTATGTCTGTCGCCCGGGCCGACATTGGTCGGGTCGCAGGTGTCGTGCCCGCCGCCGATACTTTTTCGAGGGGGACGCGCGGGACGCGACCGTCGCGCGGCGGTCGCCGGCACGTCCGGCAACGAGGAGCGGCCATGGTCGATTTCGCACAAGTCCCGTCCGGGTTCTCGGGGGGGCGAGACGACGGGCTGCCGCTGGACCTGCGCGCGATCGCCGATCGGCGCCCCCAGGATCTCGACCGGCGCGAGATCTGCAGCGTCTTCCTCCAGCACGCCGACGACATCGCGCTGGTGCGCGAGCGGCCGGGGCAGCGCGTGTTGTGGGCCAGCCCCAGCCTCGCGCGCCAATGGGCCATCCCGGAACCGGCGCCAGGGCACGAAGGCATGGACTGGAACGGGGTGGTCGCCGCATCGGATCGCGAACGCGTGCGCAAGCTGGTCGCCACGCTGGTCGAAGGGCAGGCCTTCGATTGGGAGTACGGCGTGCGCGCCGCCGACGGCACGCTGCGCCACTGCCGTGAGCGCGGGCGTGCGCGCACGCCCGCCGGCGCCGATTGCATCGTGTCGATGTGCAGCGACACCACGGCCGCATGGCGGCTGCAGGTCGAGCGGCAGCGCCGGCTGGATTGCGAGAACGAGATGGCGCGCATGCTGGCGACGGCGTCGGGCGCCTTCTTCCGATACCGGCGCAGCGCCGACGGCCGGGTCGAGGCGTCGTTCGAGAATCCGGAGGTGGCTGCCGCCTACGGTCTGCGGCAGCCCGGCGTCGACGGGCTGTACGACGACGTGTTCGACATCGCCCACGAGGACGACCGCGAGCGCGTGCGCGCTGCCATCGAGCAGTCGGCGCGCACGCTGGTGCCGGTGAAGGAGGAGTTTCGCGTCTGGCACCGCAAGCGCGGGCTGCTGTGGACCGAACTGCACGTGCTGCCGCTGCGCGACCCCGACGCCGGCGTCTCGTGGCTCGGCTTCATGCAGGACATCACCGCACGCAAGGAGGCCGAGCAGGCGCTGGTGGCCTCCCACGCCGCGCTGGAACAGCGGGTACACGAACGCACGCTGGCGCTGGAACAGCGCATGCGCGACATGGACAGCTTCACGTACACGGTGTCGCACGATCTGCGCGCGCCGCTGCGCGCGATCGACGGCTACTCCCGGCTGCTGGCAGCGCGCCAGGGCGAGTTCCACGACGAGTGCCGGCTCTACCTTGCCAACATCCGCACCGCGTGCGACGGCATGTCCCGGCTGATCGATGACCTGCTTCGCTACGCCCGGGTCGACAAGGAGCACCAGACCCTGGCCGTGCTGGAACTGCGCCCGCTGGTCGACAGCGTGCTCGGCGTGCTGCAGTTCGAGATCACGCAGCGCCGGTTCACGGTCCGCGTGTCGGTCGACGGCGTCCATGCCCGGGCCGATCCGGTGGGGCTGCACATGGCGCTGCGCAACCTGATCGAGAACGCGCTGAAGTTCGGCCCGCAGGACGGCAGCGGCCGCATCGAGATCAGCGCCCAGGTCGATGCGGGCCGATGCCGGCTCAGCGTGCGCGACAACGGCCGCGGCTTCCATCCGCGCTACCGGGAGAAGGTGTTCGACATCTTCCGGCGCCTGGAACCGCGGGCGTCCGAATCCGGCTCCGGCATCGGGCTGGCGATCGTGCGCCGCGCCGTCGAGAAGATGGGCGGGACCGTGCGTGCCGACGCCGCGCCGGCCGCGGGGGCAACGTTCCACATCGAGATCGACGCCGGCGAAGCCGTGCCGCCGGCGGACGCGACGGGTGCCGGCCCGATACCGGTACGCGACGACTCCGTCTGCTGAAGCGCCCCGGCGCCCAGCCGGAGGTGCGGCTGCCGTTCACGCCCCCGCGCGCGCCTCCAGCGCCGGAGACAGTGCCACGGCGAAGGGCATGCGTTCGAGCACGTCGCGTTGCAGGTCGATGCCGTCCGGCACGTCGAGCAGGCGCAGCCCGTCGGCCGTCAGCTCGAACACCGCGCGCTCGGTGACGTAGAGCACCTGCTGGCCGTCGGCGCGCGCGCGGCGCCCGCTGAAGGTCACGTGGCGCACCCGCGGCACCAGCTTCGGCACCGAGCCGTAGCGCAGGATGCGGGTCACGCCGCCGTCGGTCTCCACCTCCAGCCCCTTGGCCTCGAAGCTGCCGCAGAACACCACCTTCTTCGCGCGCTGAGTGATGTCGACGAAGCCACCCGGCCCGACGATGTCCTCGCCCAGCCACGACACGTTGACGTTGCCGTCGGCGTCGAGCTCGCCCATGCCGAGGAACGCGATGTCGATGCCGCCGCCGCTGAAGAAGTCGAACTGCTCGGTCGACTTGACGATCGCGCTCGGGTAGCGGGTGGCGCCGAACAGGTGGCCGCCGAGCAGTTCGCCGTTGTGCGGGCCCTGCTCGATCACGGTCCAGGAAATGTCGCGCCCTTCGGCGGCGGCGATCGCGGGGATGCCGTCCGGTACGCCGAAGCCGAAGTTGACGCAGCTGTCGGGCCGCAGTTCGCGCGCCGCGCGCCGCGCGATCGCCTGCCGGATGCCGCGCGGCAGCACCGGATCCGATCGCAGCGCGGGCGCGGCGGCCTGGCCGCTGATCGTCGGGTCGTAGCCGGCGCCGGTGGTCTGGCGCTGGGCGGCGTGGCGGCAGACCGCGTCGACCAGGATGCCGGGGATCGCGACCTCGCGCGCCGGCACGATCGGCGCATCCAGCACGTCGCGCACCTGCGCGAACACCCGGCCGCCGCTGTTGTGCGCGGCGAGCGCCGCCGCGAAGGCGTCCATGTCGGCCGGCTCCTCGCGCGTGGTCAGGTTGCCGGCCGGGTCGCAGGCGGTGCCGCGGATCAGCGCGAAGTCGACTCTGAAGGGCTTGTACCAGAGCAGTTCGCGCCCGCCGAGGGTCACCACCTCGACCAGCTCCTCGGTGGCGCGCGCGTTGCAGCGCCCGCCGCCGTGGCGCGGGTCGGCGAAGGTGTCGAGGCCGATGTGCGTGACCAGGCCGTGGCGGCCCGCGCCGATCTCGCGCAGCAGCGTCTGGATCGGCCCGGCGGGGAAGGTGTAGGCCTCGATCCGGTTCTCGTGCGCGAGCTTCTGCATGCGCTTCGACCAGGTCCAGTGCCCGCCGATCACGCGCCGCACCATGCCCTCGTGCGCGAACCGGTTCACGCCGGACGCAGCGCCGTCGCCGATGCCCAGGCCGTGCACCAGCGTCAGGTCGCGCGGATGCCCGGTCTCGAGGAATCGGCGCTCGATCGCCTCGGCGATGTGATCCGCCTCCATCAGCCCGCCGCCCGAGCCGCTGAGCACCACCGTCGCGCCGTCGAAGACCTCGCGGGCCATCGCGGCGGCATCGACCAACTTCGCTTGCTTCATCGTCATCGTCCTTGTTCGTGGGGTCTTGCCGAAACCGTTCGGCGTGTCCATAATTCTAATAACCACCTAGTTACATACATCGAGGGTAGACCCTAGGACCCTCGAACCGGACCCACCGAAGGAGACGACGTGAACCTGCCGACCGAACATCAACAGGTCGCCGACATGGCCCGGCGCTTTGCCCGCGAGGTGATCGCCCCCGAGGCCGAACGGCTCGACCGCGAAGAGGTCTTCGCGACCGACATCTACCGCGCCATGGGCGAGACCGGCCTGTTCGGCATCACCGTGCCGGACACCTACGGCGGCGCCGGTCTCGACTGCCTCGCCTACAGCGTGGTGATGGAGGAGCTCAGCCGCGGCTACGCCTCGGTGGCCGACCAGTGCGGCCTGGTCGAACTGCTGACCACGCTGCTGTGCCGCAACGGCAGCGAGGCGCAGAAGCGGCGCTGGATCGGCCCGCTGATCCGCGCCGAACTGCGCGGCTCCTACTGCATCACCGAAGCCGGCGCCGGCTCGGACGTGTCGGGCATCAAGACCACCGCCGTGCGCGATCCCGACGGCGCGGGCGGCTGGCGCCTGAGCGGCTCCAAGCTGTGGATCCACAACGCGCCGGTGGCCGACGTGGCCTTCGTGCTCGCCCGCACCGACCCGGCGGCCGGCAAGCGCGGCATGAGCATCTTCATCGTCGACTGCAAGTCCCCCGGCGTGTCGCGCGGGCCGAAGGAGCACAAGCTCGGGCAGCGTTCGTCGCAGGTCGGCGAACTGCATTTCGACGACGTGCGGCTGCCTGCCGACGCGCTGCTCGGCACCGCCGGCCGCGGCTTCCACATGATGATGAGCGTGCTCGAGAAGGGCCGCGTGGGCATCGCCGCGCTGGCGGTCGGCATCGTGCAGGCGGCGCTCGACGCATCGGTCGAGCAGGCGAAGATGCGCCGCCAGTTCGGCCAGCCGATCGCCGACTTCCAGGGCATCCAGTTCATGCTCGCCGACATGGCGAAGGACGCCGAGGCGGCGCGCCTGCTGGTGCGCTCGGCCGCGATGAAGATCGACGCCGGCGAGGACGCGACCGCCGCGTCGTCGATGGCCAAGTGCTTCGCGGGCGACGCGGCCGTGGCCCACAGCTCGAACGCGATCCAGATCTTCGGCGGCAGCGGCTACATCCGCGGCTACGAAGTCGAGCGCCTGTACCGCGACGCGAAGATCACGCAGATCTACGAGGGCACGAACCAGATCCAGCGGGTCATCATCGCGCGCAAGCTGCTGGCGGAGTGACGGACATGGCACGCATCGCTCTCGTCACCGGCGCCTCGCGCGGCATCGGCCGCGCCACCGCGCTCGCCCTCGCCGCGGAGGGCTTCGACATCGCCGCGCTCGCGCTGGGCGACGCCGACCGGCTGCGCTCGCTCGAAGCCGAGGTCGAGTCGCTCGGCCGGCGCTGCGCCGGCTTCGACGCCGACATCTCCGACACCGCGTCGCACCCCGCCTTGCTGCAGGCCGTGCGCGAGCGCCTCGGCCCGGTGCACTGCCTGGTCAACAACGCCGGCGTGTCGGTGCGCCAGCGGGGCGACCTGCTCGAAGTCGGCGCCGAGAGTTTCGACCGCTGCTTCGACGTCAACACCCGCGGCACCTTCTTCCTGACGCAGGCGGTGGCGCGCTCGATGTTGGCCGATCCGCCGCCGGCCGATGACGGCGGGCCGCCGCGCAGCATCGTCTTCGTCACCTCGTCGAACGCAGTGGCCGCCACCGTCGAGCGCGGCGAGTACTGCATGTCGAAGGCGGCGCTGTCGATGGCGGTGCGGCTGTTCGCGATGCGCCTTGCGGCGCCCGGCATCGGCGTCTACGAGGTCCAGCCGGGGCTGATCCTGACCGAGATGACGGCGCCGTCGAAGCCGAAGTACGACGCGCTGATCGGCGCCGGCATGACCGTCGACCCGCGCTGGGGCCAGCCCGAGGACGTGGCCCGCGTGATCCGCACGATGGCCGCCGGCCTGCTCCCCTACACCGTCGCCCAGGAGGTGCGCGTCGATGGCGGCCTGCTCATCCAGCGGTTCTGACGCGGCGCCCGCGGCGCTGCGCGACCTGGCCGCGATGCCGCGCCTCGGCTGCATCAACACCGCGACGCTCGGCCACCGCGAGCCGATCGAGCGGGTCGCCTCGCGTGTCGCGCGCGCCGGCTTCGGTGCGATCACGCCGTGGCGGCGCGACATCGACGAGGCCCGTCCGCAGCGCGCCGCGCAGGCGATCCGCGCCAGCGGCCTCGCGGTCGGCGGCTACTGCCGAACCGCCTACTTCACCGCCGCCGACGCGGCCGGCCGCCGCGCCGCGATCGACGACAACCGGCGCGCGCTCGAAGTCGCCGCCGAGCTCGGCGCGCCCTGGCTGGTGGCGGTGGTCGGCGGCCTCGCGCCGGGCTCGAAGGACCTGCCGGCGAGCCGCCAGCAGATCCTCGACGGGCTCGCCGCGCTGCTGCCGGCAATGCGCGACACCGGCGTCGGCATCGCGCTCGAACCGCTGCACCCGGTCTACGCGGCCGACCGCAGCCTGCTGAACACCGTCGCGCAGGCGCTCGACTGGTGCGAGGCGCTGGAACCGCTGCCGCCGGGCGGCGATGGCGGCCGCTTCGGCATCGCCGTCGACGCGTACCACGTCTGGTGGGACCCGAACCTGGAAGCCTCGATCGCCGCCGCCGGAAGCCGCATCCGCGCGCTGCACGTCTGCGACTGGCTGCGCGAGACGCGCGACCCGCTGCTCGACCGCGGAATGATGGGCGACGGCGTGGTCGACCTGCGCCGCCTGCGCGCCTGCGTCGAGGCGACCGGTTATGCCGGCCCGGTCGAGGTCGAGATCTTCTCGCAGGCGAACTGGTGGCAGCGCGACCCGGACGAGGTGCTCGCCGTCTGCCGCGAACGCCTCGCCACCGTCTGCTGAAGCCGCCGCCCTCCGGCCATTCCCGCAACAACCCCCTGCCGAAAGCCCCCGCATGACCACGATCCTGCTGCCCGATGCCTCGGGCCGACTGTCGACCCACACGCTGACCGGCCGGCCGTGGCCGGTGACCCCGCCGGCAGCGCCCTTCAACCGCGTGGTGTTCTCGGCCGCGCACGTCGTCGCCGACCCGCTTGCCGAGGTCGAGCCGTCCGCCGGCGGCGCGATCGACTGGGACGCGACGCTCGCCTACCGCCACCACCTGGCCACGCTGGGCCTGGGCATCGCCGAGGCGATGGACACCGCTCAGCGCGGCATGGGCCTGTCGTGGCCCGACGCGCTGACGCTGATCCGCCGCACCCGCGAGGCGCTGTCCGGCACCGGCGTGCCGGTCTACAACGGCTGCGGCACCGACCACCTCGACCCGGCGTCGGTGCGCAGCCTGGACGACGTGGTCGCCGCCTACACCGAGCAGATCGACGCGATCCAGTCGGCCGGCGGCCGGCTGATCGTGATGGCCAGCCGCGCGCTGGCGCGGGTGGCGCGTTCGCCGGACGACTACCTGTCGGTCTACCGCCGCGTGCTGTCGCGCGCCGAGGCGCCGGTGGTGCTGCACTGGCTCGGCGACATGTTCGATCCGGAGCTGGCCGGCTACTGGGGCGTGGGCACCGGCGAGCGCGCGCTGGACGCGGCGCGCGACATCGCGCTGCAGGTGATCCGCGAGTCGCAGGCCAAGGTCGACGGCATCAAGATCTCGCTGCTCGATGCCGGCCG
Source organism: Piscinibacter sp. (assembly GCA_044223035.1). GTDB lineage: Bacteria > Pseudomonadota > Gammaproteobacteria > Burkholderiales > Burkholderiaceae_C > JBGAMJ01. Next base: position 15,513 of record JBGAMJ010000078.1, on the reverse strand, counting down.
CGAGATCGACATGCGTCGCCGCCTGCCCGCCGGCGTGAAGATGTACACCGGCGACGATTTCAACTACCCCGAGCTGATCGCCGGCGACGAGGCCGGCCACTCGCATGCGCTGCTGGGCATCTTCGACGCGATCGCGCCCGCCGCCTCGCATGCGCTGGCCGCGCTGGCGCAGGGGCGGCGGCAGGAGTTCCTGGACATCCTCGCGCCGACGGTGCCGCTGTCGCGCCGCATCTTCGGCGCGCCCACGCGCTTCTACAAGACGGGCGTCGTCTTCCTCGCGTACCTGAACGGCCACCAGCCGCATCCGGTGATGCTGGCCGGCCACCAGGCGATGCGCTCGCTGCCGTACTTCGTCGACATCTTCCGCCTGGCCGACACCGCGGGGCTGCTGGCCGACCCGGACGCCGCGGTGGCGCGCATGCGGCGCTTCCTGGCGTTCTATGGAGTGCAGGCATGAGGCAGGCTGCGCCACTGAGTTGGCGGGCCGAGCGCCCGGCCGCTCCGAAGCCGGCCCGCATCCCCGGACCCGACAGGGGCCCCTGCTGCGCCCCTGGGGATCGGCCGACGTACCCGTCGGCCGAGGGGCAGTCATGAGCGGCCGCGTGATCGCGCAGCGGGACGGGGCAGTGCTCACGCTCACGCTGTCGAACCCCGGCAAGGCCAATGCGATCGACCTGGAGATGCTGGCCGAGCTCGAGGCGCAGGTGGCGGCTGTGCAGGCCGATCCGTCGGTGCGGGCCGTGCTGCTGCGTGGAACGCCGGGCGGCACGTTCTCGGCCGGCGCCGACGTCCGTCAGTGGGCGCCGATGCCGCCCGCGACCTTCGCGCAAGACTGGATCGCGCGCGGCAATGCCGTGTTCCACCGCTTCGAGGCGCTGCGCTGCCCGAGCGTCGCGCTGATCGAGGGCGCGTGCTTCGGCGGCGGGCTCGAACTGGCGCTGTGCGCCGACCTGCGCGTCGGCAGCGGCGCCGCGCGACTGCGCTTTCCGGAGCTCGGCATCGGCGCGATCCCGGGCTGGGAGGGCGGCCACCGGCTGGCCCGCCTGGCCGGCCGCGGGCGGGCGCTCGAAGCGGTGCTGACCGCGCGCACGCTGGATGCCGACACCGCCGCCGCCTGGGGCGTGCTGAACGCCGTCTGGCCGGCCGCCGAACTCGACGCACGGCTCGCCGCGCTGCTGGGCGAGTTGACCCGCGTGTCGCCGCACGCCGCGGCGATCGCCAAGGCGGTGCTGCGCAGCGACGAGGACCCGCTGACCCTGTACCCGCGCGCCGCCCACGACGCCCGCGCCAGCCCCGACGCCGAGACCGGCCTGCGGGCCTTCTTCGACAAGCGGACGGCGGTCTTCTGACGCGACCGGCCGCCGTCCCGCCCACACCGCTCCGACGCGACCCGCCCGACGCCACCGTCCGCGCCGCACCGATCCCACGACACCGACCCCCGGAGACACCATGATCCCCACCACCCCGCACGCCCTGCCCACGGAACCGCGCCGCTTCGAGATGTTCATCGGCGGCCGCTTCACCGCCGGCCGCACCGGCCAGTTCATCACCCGCCACAGCCCGGGCCACGGCGTGCCGGTGGCCTCGTGGCCGAGCGCCACGGCCGACGACGCACAGGACGCCGTCGCCGCCGCGCGCGAGGCCTTCGACCACGGCCCGTGGCCGCGCATGAGCGCCGGCGAGCGCGCGGCGGTTCTGTTCCGCACCGCCGACCTGATCGAGCAGCATGCCGACGAGCTGGGGATGATCGAATGCCTCGAGACCGGCAAGCCGATCACGCAGGCGGTCGGCGAGATCCGCGGCGCGGTCGACGTCTGGCGCTTTGCGGCCGGCGCGGCGCGCACGGTGGGCGGCGAGGCCTTCAACAACCTCGGCGAGCGCGTGCTGGCGATGGTGCTGCGCGAGCCGATCGGCGTGGTCGGCGTGATCACGCCGTGGAACTTCCCGTTCTTCATCCTGGCCGAGCGGCTGCCGTTCATCCTCGCGGCGGGCTGCACCGCGGTCGTCAAGCCGGCCGAGGCCACCAGCGGCAGCACGCTGCGGCTGTGCGAGCTGCTGCAGCAGGCCGGGCTGCCGAACGGTGCGGTCAACGTGGTCAGCGGGCGCGGTTCGGTGGTCGGCCAGGTGCTGCTCGACAGCGACCTGATCGACATGGTGTCGGTCACCGGATCCACCACCACCGGCCGCAAGGCGATCGAGGCCTCGGCGGCCAACGTCAAGAAGCTCGGGCTCGAACTCGGCGGCAAGAACCCGCACATCGTGTTCGCCGACGCCGACCTCGACGACGCGGCCGACGGCGTGGCCTTCGGCATGGCCTTCAACGCCGGGCAGTGCTGCGTGGGCGGCAGCCGGCTGGTGGTCGAGCGCTCGGTGGCCGAGGTGTTCGTGCAGAAGCTGGCCGACAAGATGCGGCGCATCCGCGTCGGCGACCCGCTGGATCCGGCGACGCAGGTCGGCGCGCTGTTCGACGAGGCGCACATGCACAAGGTGCTGGCCTACATCGACGGCGGCGTGAAGGCCGGCGCGCGCCTGGTGTGCGGCGGCTCGCGCACCGGCGCGCGCTCCGGCTGGTTCGTGCAGCCGACGCTGCTGACCGACGTGCCGCGCGGCACGCCGCTGTTGCGCGAGGAGATCTTCGGCCCGGTGCTCGCGGTGCTGCCCTTCGACAGCTTCGACGAGGCGATCGCGATCGCCAACGACAGCGAGTTCGGCCTGTCGGCCTCGATCTGGACGCGCGACCTGAGCCAGGCGCTGCGTGCGGTGCGCCGCGTGCAGGCCGGCCGCGTGTGGGTCAACACCACGCTGGACAACGGGCCGGAGACGCCGCTGGGCGGCATGAAGCAATCGGGCCTCGGCCGCGACGCCGGGCGCTCGGGGATCGAGGAGTACACCGAGGTGAAGACCGCGCACGTGAACCTGCTGCCGCGCGCCCACTGGATCGGCTGAGAGGGTGTAGATGCCATGGAATACGACCACATCGTCGTCGGTGGCGGTTCCGCCGGCTGCGCGCTCGCCGCCCGGTTGTCCGAATCGCCCGAGCTGAAGGTGCTGCTGCTCGAGGCCGGCCCGAAGGACAGCAACCCCTACATCCACCTGCCGGTGGGCTTCTACAAGATGACCGCCGGCCCGCTGACCTGGGGCCTGAAGACGGCGCCGCAGCGGCATGCGATGAACCGCGAGATCCCGTATGCGCAGGCGCGCGTGCTGGGCGGTGGCGGATCGATCAACGCCGAGGTCTTCACCCGCGGCTGCCCGGAGGACTACGACGCCTGGGCGGACGAATTCGGCTGCGCCGGCTGGTCGTTCAAGGATGTGCAGCCGCTGTTCCTGCGCTCGGAAGACAACGACACGCTGGCCGGCGCCTGGCACGGCATCGGCGGGCCGCTGGGCGTGTCGAACCTGGCGCCGAACCCGATGACGCGCGCCTTCGTGCAGGCCTGCCAGCAGCTCGGCATGCCCTACAACCCGGACTTCAACGGCCCGCGCCAGGACGGCGCCGGCGCCTACCAGACGACCACGCGCGACGCCCGGCGCTGCTCGGCGGCCGTCGGCTACCTGCGGCCGGCCATGGGGCGGCCGAACCTGACCGTACGCACCGGCGTGCAGATCCGCCGCATCGTGGTCGAGGGCGGCCGCGCGGTCGGCGTCGAGACGGTCGAGGGCGGCGTCGCCCGCGTGACCCGCGCGACCCGCGAGGTGCTGCTGACGGCCGGCGCGATCGGCTCGCCGAAGCTGATGCTGCTGTCCGGCCTGGGCCCGGCGGACGAGCTGCGCGCGCTGGGCGTGCCGGTGGTGGCCGACCTGCCCGAGGTGGGCCGCAACCTGCACGACCACTTCGGCATCGACATCGTCTACGAGCTGAACGGCCCGCACGGCTTCGACAAGTACGCCCGGCCGCACTGGATGGCCTGGGCGGGGCTGGAATACGCGCTGTTCCGCAAGGGGCCGGTGGCGTCGAACATCGTCGAGGGCGGCGCCTTCTGGTACGCCGACCGCAGCGCGGCGACGCCCGACCTGCAGTTCCACTTCCTCGTCGGCGCCGGCGTGGAGGAGGGCGTGCCGAAGATCGAATCCGGCGCCGGCGTGACGCTGAACTCGTACACGCTGCGGCCGCGGGCGCGCGGCTCGGTGCGGCTGCGCAGCGCCGACCCGGCGGAGCAGCCGATCGTCGACCCGAACTTCCTCGGCGACCCCTACGACCTGAAGACCTCGACCGAGGGCGTGCGCATCAGCCGCGAGATCTTCCGCCAGTCGGCGCTCGGCAAGCGCGTGCGCAAGGAGCATTTCCCCGGCGACGGCGTGAGCAGCAACGCCGAGCTGGAGCAGTACGCACGCCAGTACGGCCGCACCTCGTACCACCCGGTGGGCACCTGCCGCATGGGCGGCGATGCCCGCTCCGTGGTCGACCCGCAGCTGCGCGTGCGCGGCATCGAGGGCCTGCGCATCTGCGACAGCTCGGTGATGCCGCGGCTGGTCAGTTCCAACACCAACGCACCGTCGATCATGATCGCCGAGAAGGCCTCCGATCTGGTGCGTGGGCGGACGGTGGCGGCCATGCCGGCCGCTGCCGCGTCCGTCGCTTTCCCCGCAACCCGCACCACCCAGGAGGTCCGATGATCCGCCACGTCGTCTTGCTGCGTTTCCACGAACAGGCGCCCGCCGAGCGGCGCGCCGAGGTGGCAGCCGCCTTTGCCGCGCTGCGAACCACCCTGCCGCTGGTGCAGGCGCTGGAGTGGGGCGTCAACGCCAGCCCCGAAGGGCTGGACAAGGGCTACACGCACTGCTTCCTCGTCAGCTTCGCGAACGAGGCCGACCGCGACGCCTACCTGCCGCATCCCACCCACCAGGCCTTCGTCGAGCAGGCGAAGCCGTGGCTGGCCGAGGTGCTGGTGGTGGACTACGCGCGGAGGGCGTCATGACCGCTGAATCGACCGTCGCGGAGCGCGCCGTGATCGGCGCGTACCCGGGCGCGTCCCCGAACGTTCCGCGCACGATGCGCGCGGCCGTGCTGGTCGCGCCCGGCCGCTTCGAGCTGCAGCAGCGGCCGGTGCCGGCGATCGGGCCGGACGACGTGCTGATCCGCGTGCGCCGCTGCGGCCTGTGCGGCACCGACATCCACATTTTCCGCGGCCACTACTCGGCCGACCGGCTGCCGCTGGTGCCCGGCCACGAGTTCGCGGGCGAGATCGCGCAGGTCGGTGAACGCGTCGGCTGGTTGTCGCCGGGCGATGCGGTGACGGCCGACATCAACCTCGGCTGCGGGCGCTGCTTCTACTGCCGCAAGAACCAGATCCTGAACTGTGCGGACATGGTCCAGGTCGGCATCCACGTCGACGGCGGCCTGGCCGAATACGTGCGCGTGCCGGCCAGCCACGTGGTGCCTGTGCCCGCGAACACGCCGAGCGATCGCGCCGCGTTGACCGAGCCGGTGTCGTGCATCGTGCGCGCGGTCAAGAAGAGCGGCCTGCGGCTGGGCGAATCGGTGCTGATCCTCGGCGGCGGGCCGATCGGCAACCTGCACCTGCAGCTCGCGCGGCAGGTCGGCGCGGCGCCGCTGATCGTCTCCGAGCCGAACCCGGAGCGCGCGGACTGGGCGCGGCGCAGCGGCGCCGACCACGTCGTCACCGACCCGTCGACGCTTGCGCAGGTGGTGCGCGACGCCACCGGCGGGCGCGGCGCCGACCTGGTGATCGAGTCGGTCGGCCTGACCGCGCTGTACGAGCAGGCCTTCGAGCTCGTCCGCCCCGGTGGCCGCGTGCTGGCCTTCGGGCTGGCCGAGCCGAGCGCCCGCGCGCACTACCTGCCGTTCCAGGTGGTGCTGAAGGAGATCGGGCTGCAGGGCAGCGTGGCCGGCATGGGCGACGACATGCACGAGGCCATGACCCTGATCGCCCACGACCGGCTGCGGCTCGCCGACTTCCTGCAGACCGTCTACCCGCTCGATCGCATCGCGGAGGCGATGGACGCCTTCGTGTCCGACCGCCGCATCCACAAGGTCCAGATCGCCGTCGGCTGAAGCCGGCGCGCCAGGAGCACGTTCATGAACATCTACTTCCAGTCCGGCCACGAGCGTTCGTTCGGCACCTTCCCGCTCACCGGCGACGCGCTCGCGGGCGCGCTGCGCAGCGCGCTCGACGTGGGCTACCGCGCGATCGACACCGCGCAGATGTACGGCAACGAGGCCGAGGTCGGCGCGGTGCTGCACGGCAGCGGCGTGCCGCGTTCGCAGTTGTGCCTCACGACCAAGGTGCACCCGGATCATTTCGGCGAGGATCGCTTCCTGCCGTCGGTCGAGGAGAGCCTGAAGAAGCTGCAGGTCGACCAGGTCGACGTGCTGCTGCTGCACTGGCCGCCGATCGACGGCGACGTGGCGCCGTCGCTGCGCCTGCTGGAGCGCGCTGCGCGCGAGGGGCTCACGCGGCACATCGGCGTGAGCAACTACACCGCCGCGATGATGCACACCGCGCGCTCGGCGATCGAGACGCCGCTGGTCACCAACCAGGTCGAGTTCCATCCGCTGCTCGACCAGACGGCGCTGCTGCGCGCTGCCGAAGAGACCGGCATCCCGCTGTCGTCCTACTGCTCGGTGGCGCGCGGCGAGGTCTTCAAGCACCCCATGTTCGGCGAGATCGGCGCGGGCTACGGCAAGACCGCCGGCCAGGTGGTGCTGCGCTGGATCCTGCAGAAGGGCGTCCCGATCAACACCATGTCGACCAAGGCGGCCAACATCCGCGCCAACTTCGAGGTGATGGACTTCACGCTGTCGTCGATCGACATGGCGCGCATCGACGCGATGGCGCGCACCGGCTACCGCGTCGTCGACAAGCACCTCGTGCCCTGGGCGCCGGCCTGGGACTGAGGTCGCCGGCGCCCCGCCCGCCGAATCCGCCGCACCACCGGCTCAACCCACACCCAGCCAGGAGACATTCATGCAGCCTTCCCAGAAGCGCAAGTTCGGCCGCGTCGACCTCGAGGTCAGCGCCTTCGGTTTCGGCACCGCGCCGATCGGCAACATCTTCCAGCCGATCGCGGAAGCCGAGTCGGACGCGATGATCCAGTCCGCCTGGGAGCAGGGCGTGCGCTACTTCGACACCGCGCCGATGTACGGCCACGGCCTGGCCGAGCTGCGCACCGGCCACAGCCTGCGCTGGAAGAACCGCGACGACTACGTGCTGTCGTCCAAGGTCGGCCGGCTGCTGACGCCGGCACGGCGGGCCGACATCCGCTTCGCGCCCTGGGTCGACGCGGCGCCGTTCACGATGCGCTTCGACTACAGCTACGACGGCACGATGCGCGCGTTCGAGGATTCGCTGCAGCGCCTCGCGCTGGAGCGCATGGACATCTGCTTCATCCACGACATCGACGTGTTCAGCCGCGGCGCCGAGCAGCCCGAGGTGTTCCGCCAGGCGATGGACGGCTGCTGGCGGGCGCTGGAGAAGCTGCGCAGCGAAGGCCTGGTGAAGGCGATCGGCGTCGGCGTCAACGAATGGGAGGTCTGCCTGGAGGCGCTGCGGCAGCGCGACTTCGACTGCTTCCTGCTCGCTGGCCGCTACACGCTGCTGGAGCAGGATGCGCTGGACGAATTCCTGCCGCTGTGCATCGAGCGCGGCGCGGCGGTGGTCGTCGGCGGTGGGTTCAACTCCGGCATCCTCGCCACCGGCGCGCGGCCGGGCGCCAAGTACAACTACGCGCCGGCGCCGGCGGCGATCCTGGACAAGGTCTCGAAGATCGAGGCGGTGTGCGCCGAGTACGGCGTGCCGCTGCCGGCGGCCGCGCTGCAGTTCGTGGTCGCGCACCCGGCGATCCCGTCCTTCATCGCCGGCACCCGCAACGTCGGGCAGTTGCAGCAGAACCTCGCCTGGTTCGGCCACCCGATCCCGCCGGCGTTCTGGGCCGAGCTGAAGCGCCGCGGCCTGCTGCGCGAGGACGCGCCGGTTCCGGCCTGACGCGGCCTGACGCGGCCTGACGCGGCCTGACGCGGCCTGACGCGGCCTGACGCGGCCTGACGCGGCCGCGATCCATCGAATCTCGCGGAACAGGTCCGGGTCGGCATCAGCCGGCTCGGGCCGGCTCGGGCCTGCGCGGATGGCGCGGATGGCGCAATCCAAGCGGCGGGCCGCCACCGCCGCGCTCCAACTCCGGTGACTTCTAGGATTTACCCTGTAGCAAGTCACCGATTGGATACCTAAGATAAATAACTAGCTAGTTACCAACGGGATGCCTTCACCGACAACCCGTTCGTCGAACGGCGCAACGCGGACCCATGCGCAGTTGGGGGCGGTTACCACCACGGAGGACGACATGTCTTTCATCCAGACCTTCATCGAACAACAGACGGCCCGGCGCCGCGATTTCCTGCTGGCCAGCGCCTATGGCCTGGTCGGCGTGGCCACGGGCTCGGCGCTGATGCCGGCACGTGCGCAGGGCAAGCCGACGGTGGCGTGGAGCTACCGCGACCGCAACAACCCCTACTGGCACGCGATCGTGTCCGGCGGCGAGTCCTTCATGGAAAGCGCCGGCATGAAGAAGTCCGACCTGGTCCACCTGCTGAACAACGGCAGCTCGGAGAAGTCGCTGGCCGACATCAAGGCGCTGCTGTCCAAGACCGCCGGCAAGGCGGCGATCGCCTGCGACGCCAACGACGCGCCGAACTGCCGCCCGGTGGTCGAGGCGGTGGCCAAGGCCGGCGGCTACGTGTCGACCATCTGGAACAAGCCCGACGACCTGCACCCCTGGGACTTCGGCGACAACTGGGTCTCGCACATGAGCTGGTCCGACGAAGGGCCGGCGGAGCAGACCGCGCGCATCCTGTTCAACGCGATGGGCGGCAAGGGCGCGATCGTCGGCGTCGGCGGCATCGCGGCCAACAACCCGGCGGTCGAGCGGCGCAACGGCATGATGAAGGCGCTGAAGGACTTCCCCGGCATCGAACTGCTCGACTACCAGCCGGCCGACTGGGCGACGCAGAAGGCCAACGACGTGATGCAGGGCTTCCTGACGCGCTTCGGCAAGAAGATCACCGGTGTGTTCTGCGCCAACGATTCGATGGCCTACGGCGTGCTCGAGGCACTGCGCGCCGACGGCCGCAAGCTGCCGGTGGTCGCCTATGACGGCAACCCCGAGGCGACGGACCTGGTGATCAAGGGTGACCTGCTGGCCACCTGCTTCACCAACCCGCACTGGGGCGGCGGCATCACGGCGGCGCTGGCCTACCACGCGGCGATCGGCACCTTCAAGCCGTCGGCCGAACCGAAGAGCCACCGCGAGTTCTACGGCCCGACGATCCTCGTGACGCAGAAGGACGCGGCCGCGTTCAAGGCCAAGTACATCTCGGCCACGCCGAAGTACGACTGGAAGGACTTCTGGGGTCCGAGCCCGGGCCAGATCAAGTACCGGGCCTGAGCCCTCGCGCCCGGCCCATCCGCCGCGCCGCGGCGGGCGGGCCGACCCCGAACTCCAACCCACCGGGTGCTCGCCCGGCATCGCCATGACGAAAGAACAGAACTCGGAGTTCATGACCCGCTGGGCGCCTTCGCTGGTGCTGGTGGCCCTGGTGGCCTTGTTCACGCTGGTCAATCCGAACTTCCTGACCCTCAACAACTTCGGCCGCATCTCGATCGCGGCCACGCCGGCGCTGATGGTCGCGATCGGCGTCACGTTCATCATCGTGATGGGCTCGATCGACCTGTCGATGGAGGGCACGGTGGCGACCACCGCGGTGCTGTTCGCGATCGCCTTCAACGCCTTCGGCGGCACGCTCGCCGGCGGCGGCTGGATGGCGATCCCGCTCGCGCTCGCGGCCGGCGCGGCGATCGGCGCGGTCAACGGGCTGGTGCACGTGCGGCTGAAGATCCCGTCGTTCATGGCCAGCCTGGCGGTCGGCTTCGTGGGCATGGGGCTGTCGGTGCTGCTGACCAGCGGCGACATCGTCCGCGTCAACGACGACGTGTTCCGCGCGCTGCTGCTCGAACGCATCTTCGAGTTCCCGCTGATGGTCTACGCGGCGATCGCGGTCGTCTTCGTGGCCTGGTTCATCCAGCGCAAGACCACGCTCGGCCGCAACTTCTATGCGGTCGGCGGCGGCGAGGACCTGGCCCACGCCTCCGGCCTGAACGTGCGCCGCGTGCGGGTGATGGGCTTCATGCTGGCCGGCGTGTTCTTCGCCGTCGGCGGCATCTTCGCGGTGGCCCGCGCCGGCATGGCCGAGGCGCTGACCGGCGCGAACTACATGTTCGTCGCGATCACCTCGGTGGTCGTCGGCGGCACCTCGCTGATGGGCGGCAACGGCGGCGTGTGGAACACCGTCGTCGGCGTGCTGATCGTCAACGTCATCAACAACGGCATGGTGGTGGTCGGCTTGCCGAAGTACGTGCAGGACGGCGTCCTGGGCGTGCTCGTGATCGCCGCCGTCGTGCTGTCGACCAACCGCCGCTCGCTGGCGCTCGTGAAGTGAGTCACCATGCTTGAATTCAGGAAAGTCGAAAAGACCTTCACCGGTGTCCGCGCGCTCAAGGGCATCGATTTCCAGGTGCAGCGCGGCGAGATCGTCGGCCTGGTCGGCGAGAACGGCGCCGGCAAGTCGACGCTGATGAAGGTGATCTACGGTGCCTACCAGCACGATGGCGGCGAGGTGCTGATCAACGGCAAGTCGACGCGCTTCTCGAACCCGCGCGAAGCCATGATGCAGGGCATCGGCATGGTGTTCCAGGAGCAGTCGCTGATCGCCAGCCTGTCGGTGATGGAGAACATCTTCCTCGGCTTCGAGGCGCCCTTCGTGCGCTTCGGCGTGATCGACTGGAAGCGCATGGCCGCCGCCGCGAAGCGCCAGCTCGACAAGGTGCAGCTCGACGTCGACCCGCGGACCACGGTCTCCAAGCTGTCGTTCGCGCAGCGCCAGATGGTGGAGCTGGCCAAGGTGCTGACGCTCGAGGAGCGCGTCGACGGAGACCTCGTGATCCTGCTCGACGAGCCGACCTCGGTGCTCGCCAAGGACGAGGTCGCGCTGCTGTTCCGCCGCGTGCGCGAGCTGCGGTCGCGCGCGTCGTTCATCTTCGTGTCGCACCGGCTCGACGAGGTGATCGAGATCTCCGACCGCATCTACGTGCTCAAGGACGGCGAGGTCGTCGACGTGGTCGACGGCGAGAACGCGGTCGTCGAGTCGATCCAGCACAAGATGGTCGGCCGCGACATCAGCAAGGAGTACTACCGCGAGGAGAAGCAGCGGCCCTACCGCGACGAGGTGCTGGTCGAGGCGCAGGGCCTGTCGCAGGCCGGCCACTATTCGGACATCTCGTTCGAGCTGCACCGCGGCGAGGTGCTGGCGCTGGTCGGCGTGGAGGGTGCCGGCGGCGAGCCGATCATGCGCACGATTTTCGGCCTGGAGCAGCCGGACGGCGGCACGCTGAAGATCAAGGGCCGCGAGGTCCGGCGCTTCAGCGCGGCCGACGGCGTGGCCAGCGGCATCGGCTACATCCCGCGCGAGCGCAAGGTGGAGGGCATCGTCGCCGGCATGACGGTGGCCGAGAACATCACGCTGCCGCAGATGGGCCGCTACAGCCGCGCCGGCGTGCTGCGCATCGGCGCCGAGCAGGCCATCGCGAAGGAATGGGTGCAGCGGCTGTCGATCAAGACGCCGAACGTCGACACCGATGCCGGCAAGCTGTCCGGCGGCAACCAGCAGAAGGTGGTGCTGTCGAAGTGGCGCAGCGGCGGCTCCGACATCATCCTGCTCGACCACCCGACGCGTGGCGTCGACATCGGCGCCAAGGAAGCGATCTACGAAATGATCCGCGCGATGTGCGACGACGGCTGCGGCGTCGTGCTGATGGCCGACACGCTGGAGGAGGCGATCGGCCTGTCGCACACGATGCTGGTGCTCAAGGACGGCCGCATCCAGCACCGCTTCGACGGCCAGCCGGGCGCCAAGCCCTCGCTGTACGACCTCGTCCACCACATGACGTGACACCACCATGACGACGCTTGCCCGCCCGCACCCTGGACCCCGGACCATGACCCTCGACCGCATCCGCCCGCATTTCCCGTGGATCACGCTGGTCGTGCTGACCATCGCGGTCAGCCTGATCAACCCGGTCTTCCTGCAGCTCCAGAGCCTGGTGCAGATGACGGCCGACGTGTCGACGCTGTTCGTGATGGCACTCGGCATCACGCTCGTCATCTACATCGGCGGTATCGACCTGTCGGCCCAGTCGGTGGCCAACATGACCACGGTGCTGGCCACGCTGGCATTGCCGGTGGCGGGCGTCTGGAGTGCCGCCGCCGTGCTCGGGGTCGGCGCCCTGCTCGGCTTCGCCTCGGGTTACGCGTCGACGCGACTGAAGGTGCCGTCGTTCATCGCCACGCTGGCAATCGGCGGGGTGGCCCTGTCGGTGGGGCAGTACGCCTCCGGACAGCGCGCGGTGTTCATGGACGCCGGCCTGCGCGACCGCGAGTTCGGCTGGATCATCGGCAGCACCCTGGGCCTGCCGAACGAGATCCTGATCGCCGGCACGCTGCTGCTGGTGCTGCTGTTCGTCGAGCGCCGCACCACGCTGGGACGCGCGCTGAAGGCGGTCGGCGCCGGCGAGGCAGCAGCCATCGCCTCCGGGCTGCGGGTGGACCGCTGCAAGATGATCGTCTACACCATCTCCGGCTTGGTCGCGGCGCTGGCCGGGCTGCTGTTCTCGGTCAAGCTCGCCGGCGGCGCGCCCAACATCGCCGAAGGGTTCCTGCTGCCGGCGATCGTGGCGGTGCTGATCGGCGGCACGCCGCTCACCGGCGGCGTCGGCGGCGTGCTCAACACGCTGATCGGCGCCATGATCGTCGCGGTGATCCGCACTGCGATGGTCTACCTCGAAGTGCCTGCCACGGCGCAGCAGATCGTCTTCGGCATCGTGCTGATCGCCGCGATCGCACTGACGATCGACCGCAGCAAGCTCGCGATGGTGAAGTGACGCTTCCCTGATCGCGAACCGACTCCCCATCGAACCCTCATCCCCGAAACACCCCCGATGAAGCTCCTGGTCCCCGTCAAACGAGTCGTCGACTACAACGTCAAGGTCCGCGTGAAGAGCGACGGCAGCGGCGTCGACATCGCCAACGTCAAGATGAGCATGAACCCCTTCGACGAGATCGCGATCGAGGAGGCGGTCTGGCCTGGGCGAGAAGGGTGTCGCCACCGAGGTGATCGCCGTGTCCTGCGGCGTCACGCAGTGCCAGGAAACGCTGCGCACCGCGATGGCGATCGGCGCCGACCGCGCGATCCTGGTCGAGACCGCCGAGGAGCTGCAGCCGCTGGCCGTCGCCAAGCTCTTGAAGGCGCTGGTCGACCGCGAGCAGCCCGGCCTCGTGATCCTCGGCAAGCAGGCGATCGACGACGACTGCAACCAGACCGGGCAGATGCTGGCCGCGCTCGCCGGCCTGCCGCAGGCCACCTTCGCCTCCAAGGTCGAAGTCGCCGACGGGAAGGCCACGGTGACCCGCGAGGTCGACGGAGGCCTGGAGACGCTCTCGCCGACGCCGCCGGCCGTGATCACCACCGACCTGCGGCTGAACGAGCCGCGCTACGTGACGCTGCCGAACATCATGAAGGCCAAGAAGAAGCGCCGCTGGCGGTGGTGAAGCCGGCGGACCTCGGTGGACGTCACGCTGCGGATCAAGACGCTGAAAGTCAGCGAACCGCCCAAGCGCAGCGCCGGCATCAAGCGTGCTCGACGTGGCCACGCTGGTGAACAAGCTCAAGAACGAAGCGAAGGTGATCTGATGGCTGCGCTCGTCATTGCCGAACACGACAACGCCCACGTCAAGGGCGCGACGCTGAACACCGTCACCGCTGCCAGTCAGATGGGCGGCGAGGTGCACGTGCTGATCGCGGGCCACACCGCCCAGGGCGCGGCGCAGGCCGCGCAGATCGCCGGCGTCACGAAGGTGATCCATCGCCGACGCCCCTGGCTTCGAGCACGCCCGCGAGAACGTCGCCGCGCAGGTGCTGGCGCTGGCCGGTGCCTACACCCACCTCGTCTTCCCCGCCACCGCCGGCGGCAAGAACACGCGCCGCGCGTGGCCGCGACGCTGGATGTCGGCCAGGTCAGCGACATCACCAAGGTGCTCAGCCTCGACACCTTCGAGCGCCCGACCTACGCCGGCAACGCGATCGCCACCGTGCAGGCGACCGATGACGTCAAGGTCATCACCGTGCGAACCACCGGCTTCGACGCCGCGCCCGCCAACGGCGGCAGCGCCACGATCGAGACCGCCACCGACGCCAGCCAACAGCGCCGCTACCTCGGCAGCGAGATCGCGAAGAACGACCGCCCGAGCTGACCGCAGCCAGATCGTCAGCGGCGGCCGCGCGCTCGGCAGCAGCGACAAGTTCAACGAGGTGCGACCCCCACGTGGCCGACAAGCTCGGCGCCGCGCTCGGCGCGAGCGCGCCGCGGTCGATGCCGGCTACGCGCCCAACGATTGGCAGGTCGGCCAGACCGGCAAGATCGTCGCGCGCCGTGTACATCGCCTGCGGCATCAGCGGCGCGATCCAGCACCTGGCGTGCGAAGGACAGCAAGCGATCGTCGCGATCAACAAGGACCCGCGATAGCGCCGATCTTCGGCGTGGCCGACCAGGCTGAGGCGGACCTGTTCGCCGCGGTGCTGGAGCTGGCGAAGGCGGCGCAGGTCGGCGCGCCGGAACAGGTGATCTGGCCTGTCGGGGCCGTCGTGGCGCCGCCGGTCGCGCGCGGATCGAGCGATAACATCGGCCCGACAACCACGACGACCAACGTACACCATGGAGAGAGAAGGTTCCGTTCCGGGCGCGCAACCCCGAGGCGACCAAGGCCGACATCCTCGCGTCGGCGCGCACCGAGTTCGCAAAGGCGGGCCTCTCCGGCGCCCGGGTCGACAAGATCGCCGAACAGTCGGGCGCGAACAAACGGATGATCTACCACTACTTCGGCGGCGCAAGGAGAACCTGTTCGCCGCGGTCATCGATGCGTACGGCTCGATCCGTTCCAGCGAACGGCAACTCGGCCTCGACGAGCTGCCGCCCGTCGAGGCGATGCGCCGGCTGGTCGAGTTCACCTGGAACTACTACCTCGAGAACCCCGAGTTCATCACGCTGGTCAACAGCGAGAACCTGCACCAGGCGCGCCACATCACCGGCACTCGCGCGCTGCGCAAGCTGCAGAAGGCCTATGTCGACTCGGTGGCGGAGATCCTGAAGCGCGGCGAGGCCGATGGTGTGTTGCACCCGGGCATCGGCGGCGAACCTGTGCATCACGCTGGCGGCGATCGGCTTCTACTACCTGAACAACCGCCATACCGGAGGCGTGCTGTTCGGCTTCAACTTCGTCAGCCGCGAGTCGCTCGCCGCGCGGCTGAAGTTCAACATCGACACGGTGCTGCGGCTGGTCTGCGTCGACCCCGACAAGATCGCGCCGTAGTCAACTGCGCGTGCCGGAAGCGCCGCGGGCGCCTCCCAGCCCCGCGGCAGTTCGTGGTCGTTGCGGTCAGGCCTGCTG
>JBGAMJ010000077.1:0-23746 GCA_044223035.1 Piscinibacter sp. | reverse complement strand
CGCCCGCCGCCGGCCGGAAGCGGCGCCGGCGCGGGCTAAAATCCGCGGTTCGCCGATTGCCGAAGAGGAAACGCGGGCCGGCGACACCCGGGGCTGCCGCCCGCGGTGTCGACGTCACGGGGATCGCCGCGGCGGCCCCGTTTCCATTTGACATCCTGGAATCCTGACACCCGCGCGGGTGGCGAAATTGGTAGACGCACCAGGTTTAGGTCCTGACGCCAGCGATGGTGTGGGGGTTCGAGTCCCCCCCCGCGCACCAGCAATCCCTCAAGAAAGTCCTTCAGATCATGGCTGTCAACGTTGAAACCCTCGACAAGCTCGAGCGCCGCATCACGCTCACGCTGCCCGCGGATTCGATCCGCAACGAAGTCCAGTCGCGCCTGAAGCGGCTGTCGCGCACCGTCAAGGCCGACGGCTTCCGCCCCGGCAAGGTGCCGATGAGCGTGGTGGCACAGCGCTACGGCTATTCGGTGCAGTACGAGGTGGTCAACGACCAGGTCGGCAAGGCCTTCTCCGACGCCGCCAGCGAGGCCAAGCTGCGCGTCGCCGGCACGCCGACGATCACCGAGAAGGAAGGCGCCGGCGAGGACGTGATCGCCTTCGACGCGACGTTCGAGGTCTACCCCGAAGTGCAGCTCGGCGACCTGTCGCAGACCGAGGTCGAGCGGGTCTCCGCGGAAGTGACCGAGGCGGCGATCGACAAGACGGTCGACATCCTGCGCAAGCAGCGCCGCACCTTCCTCGAGCGGCCCGAGGGCGGCTACGTCGACGAGGGCGACCGCGTGACGATCGACTTCGAAGGCAAGATCGACGGCGTGCCGTTCGCGGGCGGTCAGGCGAATGACTTCCAGTTCGTCACCGGTGAGGGTCAGATGCTCGAAGCCTTCGACCGCGCGGTGCGCTTCATGAAGGCCGGCGAATCCAAGACCTTCCCGCTGCAATTCCCCGACGACTACCAGGGCAAGGACGTGGCCGGCAAGGAAGCCGACTTCCTGGTCACGGTCAAGAAGATCGAGTCGCAGCACCTGCCGCTCGTCGACGAGGAGTTCGTGCGCTCGCTGGGCATCGAGGACGGCACCGTCGACAGCCTGCGCGCCGACGTGAAGCGCAACCTGGAGCGCGAGGTCAAGTTCCGCGTGCTGGCGCGCAACAAGGCGGCGGTGATGGACACGCTGGTCAAGATCGCCCAGCTCGACGTGCCGAAGGCGCTGGTCGGCGGCGAGGTCGAGCGCATGGTCGAATCGGCGCGTGGCGACCTGAAGAAGCGCGGCGTGAAGGATGCCGAGACGGCGACGATCCCGTCCGAGATCTTCCAGCCGCAGGCCGAGCGGCGCGTGCGCCTGGGCCTGGTGGTGGCCGAGCTGGTGCGCTCGAACAACCTGCAGGCCCGCCCCGACCAGCTTCAGGCGCACATCGAGGAGATGGCGCAGAGCTACGAGAAGCCGGCCGAGGTGGTGCGCTGGTACCTGGGCGACCGCAACCGCATGGCCGAGGTCGAGGGCGTGGTGGTCGAGAACAACGTCGCCGCGTTCGTGTTCGAGCGCGCCCGCGTGATCGACAAGGTGTTGCCGTTCGACGAATTGATGGGTTCGTGAACGGCGCTCGCGGGGCCGGCGTGTCCGGCCTTGACGCCGGATAATCCGGGCGCATATCCCCGGTTCCCACTTCCCAAGGATCAGCATGAGTGCGTTGGATACACAAGGCCTGGGCATGGTGCCCATCGTCATCGAGCAGTCCGGGCGCGGCGAGCGGGCCTACGACATCTATTCGCGCCTGCTGCGCGAGCGGGTGATCTTCCTCGTCGGCCCCGTCACCGACCAGACGGCGAACCTGGTCGTCGCGCAGTTGCTGTTCCTGGAGAGCGAAAACCCCGACAAGGACATCTCGCTGTACATCAACTCGCCCGGCGGCTCGGTCAGCGCCGGCTTGTCGATCTACGACACGATGCAGTTCATCAAGCCCGACGTCTCCACGCTGTGCATGGGCATCGCGGCCAGCATGGGCTCGTTCCTGCTGATGGCCGGCGCGAAGGGCAAGCGCTTCGCGCTGCCGAACTCGCGCGTGATGATCCACCAGCCGTCCGGCGGCGCGCAGGGCCAGGCGACCGACATCGAGATCCACGCGCGCGAGATCCTGAAGACCCGCGAGCAGCTCAACCGCATCTACGCCGACCGCACCGGCCAGCCGATCGAGAAGATCCGCAACGACATGGAGCGCGACTTCTTCATGGACCCGGAGGAATCGAAAGCCTACGGGCTGATCGACCAGGTGCTGACGCAGCGCGGTTCACCCGCGCCCGGCGGCAGCGACTGACCGGCGCGGCGCCGGCAACAACACGGAAAACGGGGCCTTTCTTCAGAACAAGGCCCCGTTTTCGTTTGAACTATCATTCGGCGAGCCCCCTCCGCCCCGAGCAGATTCACACATATGGCCGACAAAAAAGGCTCTTCGAGCGAGAAAGTTCTCTACTGCTCCTTCTGCGGCAAGAGCCAGCACGAGGTGAAGAAGCTGATCGCCGGCCCCTCCGTCTTCATCTGCGACGAGTGCATCGAGCTGTGCAACGACATCATTCGCGATGAAGTGCCGGCCGAGGGCAAGCCGACGCGAAGGCCGCCAAGTCCGACCTGCCGATCCCGACCGAGATCAAGTCCATCCTCGACCAGTACGTGATCGGGCAGGATCCGGCCAAGCGGACGCTGTCGGTGGCGGTCTACAACCACTACAAGCGGCTCAAGCACATGAGCCGCACGAAGGACGACGTCGAGCTGTCGAAGAGCAACATCCTGCTGATCGGGCCCACCGGCTCGGGCAAGACCCTGCTCGCCCAGACGCTCGCGCGCCTCTTGAACGTTCCGTTCGTGATCGCCGACGCCACCACGCTGACCGAAGCGGGCTATGTCGGCGAGGACGTCGAGAACATCATCCAGAAGCTGCTGCAGAACTGCAACTACGACGTCGAGCGCGCGCAGCGCGGCATCGTCTACATCGACGAGATCGACAAGATCAGCCGCAAGGCCGACAACCCGTCGATCACGCGCGACGTGTCCGGCGAAGGCGTGCAGCAGGCGCTGCTGAAGCTGGTCGAGGGCACGATGGCGTCGGTGCCGCCGCAGGGCGGGCGCAAGCATCCGAACCAGGATTTCCTGCAGATCGACACGACCAACATCCTGTTCATCTGCGGCGGCGCGTTCGACGGCCTCGAGAAGGTCATCCGCAGCCGGTCGGAGAAGTCGGGCATCGGTTTCGGCGCCACGGTCCACGCGAAGACGGAAAAGCGCGTGTCCGAGGTGTTCCGCGAGGTCGAGCCGGAAGACCTGATCAAGTTCGGGCTGATCCCGGAACTGGTCGGCCGCCTGCCGGTGGTCGCCACGCTCGGCGAGCTGACCGAGGACGCGCTGGTGCAGATCCTCACCGAACCGAAGAATGCGCTGGTCAAGCAGTACCAGAAGCTGTTCTCCATGGACGGCGTCGACCTCGAGATCCGCCCGTCGGCGCTGGCTGCCATCGCCCGCAAGGCGCTGGCTCGCAAGACCGGGGCGCGCGGCCTGCGCTCGATCATGGAGCAATCGCTGATCGACACCATGTTTGACCTGCCGACGCTCGACGGCGTCGCCAAGGTCGTGCTCGACGAACACACCATCGAAGAAGAGGCGAAACCGCTGCTCGTCTATCGCGAGCAGGCGAAGGCGAGCGCCTGATTCCGTTGTCCGGTCCCGCGCCCCGCGCGGGTGCTTGCAATCGAAGCCTCGGGCCCTAGATGGGTCCGAGAAAGAGAGGTATCTCCCATGTCCGGACATCCCGTGTTGCCCCCCGATCCGATCACCCTGCCGCTGCTGCCGCTGCGTGATCTGGTCGTCTTTCCCCACATGGTCAGCCCGCTGTTCGTCGGCCGGCCGAAGTCGATCAAGGCGCTCGAGGCCGCGATGGAAGCGGGCCGGCAGATCATGCTGGTCGCGCAGAAGGCCGCCGGCAAGGACGAGCCGAAGCCCGAGGACATGTTCGCGGTCGGCTGCGTTTCCAGCATCCTGCAGATGCTCAAGCTGCCCGACGGCACGGTGAAGGTGCTGGTCGAGGGTGTGCAGCGCGCGAACCTGCGCAGCATCAGCGACAACGGCGAGTACTTCATCGCCGAAGCGGCCCCGGTGCCGCCCGAGACCGACGTGAAGCCCGAGATCGAGGCGCTGCGCCGCGCGGTCACGCAGCAGTTCGACCAGTACGTCAAGCTGAACAAGAAGATCCCGCCGGAGATCCTGACCTCGATCGCCGGCATCGACGACGCCGGCCGCCTGGCCGACACGATCGCCGCCCACCTGCCGTTGAAGCTCGAGAACAAGCAGTCCGTGCTCGACCTGTTCGCCGTCGACAAGCGGCTGGAAAAGCTGCTCGAGCAACTCGAGCATGAAGTGGACATCCTGCAGGTCGAGAAGCGCATCCGCGGCCGCGTCAAGCGCCAGATGGAGAAAAGCCAGCGCGAGTACTACCTGAACGAGCAGGTCAAGGCGATCCAGAAGGAGCTCGGTGACGGCGAGGACGGCGCCGACATGGAAGAGCTCGAGAAGAAGATCATCGCCGCCAAGATGCCGAAGGAGGCGCGCAAGAAGGTCGACGCCGAGCTGAAGAAGCTCAAGCTGATGTCGCCGATGTCGGCCGAGGCGACCGTCGTGCGCAACTACATCGACACGCTGGTCAACCTGCCCTGGAGCAAGAAGACCAAGATCAAGCACGACCTGCTGCACGCCGAGCAGGTGCTCAACGAGGATCACTACGGCCTCGAGAAGGTCAAGGACCGCATCCTCGAATACCTCGCGGTGCAGCAGCGCGTCGACAAGGTCAAGGCGCCGATCCTGTGCCTCGTCGGGCCCCCGGGCGTCGGCAAGACCTCGCTCGGCCAGAGCGTGGCCCGAGCCACCGGCCGCAAGTTCGTCCGCATGGCGCTGGGCGGCGTGCGCGACGAGGCCGAGATCCGCGGCCACCGCCGCACCTACATCGGCTCGATGCCGGGCAAGGTGCTGCAGAGCCTGACCAAGGTCGGCACGCGCAACCCGCTGTTCCTGCTCGACGAGATCGACAAGCTGGGCATGGACTTCCGCGGCGACCCGTCGTCGGCGCTGCTGGAGGTGCTCGACCCCGAGCAGAACCACACCTTCAGCGACCACTACGTCGAAGTCGATTTCGACCTGTCGGACACGATGTTCATCGCGACCTCGAACTCGATGAACATCCCGCCGGCGCTGCTGGACCGGATGGAGGTCATCCGCCTGTCGGGCTACACCGAGGACGAGAAGGTCAACATCGCGCAGCGCTATCTCCTGCCCAAGCAGTGCCGCAACAACGGCGTCAAGGACGAGGAGATGAACGTCACCGAATCGGCGGTGCGCGGGATCATCCGCTACTACACCCGCGAGGCGGGCGTGCGCTCGCTCGAACGCGAGATCAGCAAGATCTGCCGCAAGGTGGTCAAGGGCGTGCAGCTCAAGACATACACCGGCCAGGTGGTCGTCGACGAGGACAACCTGAACGACTTCCTCGGCGTGCGCAAGTACAACTATGGCCAGGCCGAGAAGCAGAACCAGGTCGGCCAGGTCGTCGGCCTCGCGTGGACGGAAGTCGGCGGCGACCTGCTGACGATCGAAGCGGCGGTGATGCCCGGCAAGGGCAACATCATCCGCACCGGTTCGCTCGGCGACGTGATGAAGGAATCGGTCGAGGCCGCACGCTCGGTGGTGCGCAGCCGCTCGCGCCGCCTGGGCATCAAGGACGAGATGTTCGAGAAGCGCGACATCCACATCCACGTGCCCGACGGCGCCACGCCCAAGGACGGCCCGAGCGCGGGCATCGCGATGACGACGGCCTTCGTCTCGGCGCTGACCGGCATCCCGGTGCGTGCCGACGTGGCGATGACCGGCGAGATCACGCTGCGCGGCGAGGTCACGGCGATCGGCGGCCTGAAGGAGAAGCTGCTCGCGGCTCACCGCGGCGGCATCAAGACGGTGCTGATCCCGGAAGAAAACGCCAAGGACCTGCAGGACATCCCGGAGAACGTGAAGAACCAGCTCGAGATCATCCCCGTCAAGTGGATCGACCGCGTGCTGGAACTGGCGTTGACCTCGGCGCCGCAGTCGCTGCCCGAAGACGAAGCCGGCAAGACCGACGGCAAGGCCGAGCCGGCCCAGGCCGCGCAACCGGCCCCGGCCGGTGCACCGGTGACGCCGGATCTGCTGAAACATTGAGCTTGCTTCGCAGGCGCAGTTTTTCGGTATATACTGTTGGGCTCGACAGGTAGTTGATGTCGATGACGCGGGAGTAGCTCAGTTGGTAGAGCGCAACCTTGCCAAGGTTGAGGTCGCGAGTTCGAGACTCGTCTCCCGCTCCAGACACATGAAAAGGGAAGCCTCGGCTTCCCTTTTTTCCAGCCGGCAACGGACATGGCGCGGTAGCAAAGCGGTTATGCAGCGGATTGCAAATCCGTCCAGGCCGGTTCGACTCCGGCCCGCGCCTCCAAGAACATCAGTCCAGGCCAGTGAGTTACGAAGCCCCGCTCGCCGGGGCTTCGGTTCGTCTGGGGTTCGAGCTCCCTCGACGTTCGATTGCTCGGAACGGTGACCGGTCGATCCGCGCGAAGCCGCTTCCACTATCGTCGGCACTGCGGGCTGCCATCTTCGGCGCCGCGAACGACACGATGGAAACCAAGTGGCTGGAAGACTTCCTGTGCCTCGCGGAAACGCGCAGCTTCTCGCGCGCCGCCACCGATCGGCACATCACCCAGTCGGCGTTCAGCCGCCGGATCATGGCGCTGGAAGCGTGGCTGGGGGCCGAGCTGGTCGACCGCAGCGCACACCCGGCGACCCTGACCTCGGCGGGCTGGCTGTTCCGCCGCATCGCCGCTGACCTGCTGCGTGACGCCTATGCAGCGCGCTCGCTGCTGGGCAGCCACCAGCCGCTGGCCGACAGCGCGAACGTGGTGCAGTTCGCGGTGGCCCACACGCTGGTGTTCAACTTCTTTCCGACCTGGCTGAAGCATCTGCACGACGGGCTGGGCTCGCTGACGACGCGGGTGCTGGCGGTCAACGTCCCGGAGGGCGTGCAGCAGCTGATCGACGACGAGTGCGACATCCTGCTGGGCTACCACCATCCGCAGCTTCCGATCCTGGTGGACCCGAACCGCTTTCCGTTCCTGCTGCTGGGCATCGAACGCATCCTGCCGTTCTCCGCGCCCGACGCACAAGGGCGCCCGCTGTTCCGCCTGCCCGGCAGCGCCGTCGAACCGCTGCCGCTGATGGCCTATTCGTCGGGCGCGTTCCTCGGCAACGTGGTCGAGATGATGCTTCTCAATGCGCCCGAGCCGAACCACCTGCGGCGCTGCTTCGAGACCCACATGTCCGAGGCGCTGAAGGCCATGGTCGTCGCCGGCCATGGCCTGGGTTGGCTGCCCGAGAGCTGCGCCATCGACGAGGTGAACGGCGGCCGGCTGGTGGTCGCCGGGCCGGCCACCTGGGCGACCGAGCTCGAGGTCCGCTTTTACCGTTCGGCCGCCAATCCGAAACCGGTGGTGGCCAAGCTGTGGTCGTTCATCAGCGACGAACTGGCGCGCGGCGCCAGGCGCCCGCTGGCCCGCTGAGGCCCGTTGAGGCCCGCCAAGGCCCGGTACCGGCGTCAGCCCGCCTGCAGGGGGCGCAGCGCTTGCGGGGCCGCGTGGTGCAGCGCAGGCTGCGGGTGCTGGACGGGTGCCTCGATCAGCCCTTGCTCGTCGGCGCCCTGCGTCTCGCCCAGTTCGCCTTCCCACTTCGCGACCACCGCGGTCGCGATGCTGTTGCCGATCACGTTCGTCACCGTGCGGCCCATGTCCAGGAACTGGTCGATGCCCATGATCAACAGCAGGCCGGCCTCGGGCAGGTTGAACATCGGCAGCGTGGCCGCCACGACGACGATCGACGCGCGCGGCACACCGGCGATGCCCTTGCTGGTGACCATCAGCACCAGCATCATCGTGAGCTGCTGCGTGAGGCTCATCTCGATGCCGTAGGCCTGCGCGATGAACAGCGCGGCGAAGGCCTGGTACATCATCGAGCCGTCGAGGTTGAACGAGTAGCCCAGCGGCAGGACGAAGCCGGTGACCTTGGCGGGCACGCCGAACTTCTCCATCTGCTCCATGGTCTTGGGGTAGGCGGCCTCGCTGCTGGCGGTGCTGAAGGCCAGGATCGCCGGCTCGCGGATCAGCTTCAGCAGCGTGAACACCCGCTTGCCCAGGAACAGGTAGCCCGCGCCGATCAGCACCAGCCAGAGCACCAGCAGGCCGGCGTAGAAGCCGCCGATGAACTTGCCGTAGGTGACGAGCACGCCGATGCCCTGCACGGTGATGGCCGAGGCCACGGCGGCGAACACGCCGATCGGGGCGAAGCGCATCACGAAGTCGGTGATGCGCAGCATGACCTGCACCAGGTCCTCGATCGGCGCCACCAGGTGGTGGCCCACCTTGCCCTTGAACGACGCGATGGCGAAGCCGAAGAACAGCGAGAAGACGAGGATCTGCAGGATCTCGTTCTGCGCCAGCGCCTCGAACACGCTCTTCGGGAACACGTGCGTGATGAAGTCCTTCAGGTTCAGCGACGAGGTCTTCAGGTTGGTCGCCGTACCCACTTCCGGCAAGGGCAGGTTGAGCGCGTGGCCGGGCTGCAGCAGGTTGACGAACAGCATCCCGAGCAACAGCGACAGCACCGACGCGGTGATGAACCAGCCCAGGGCCTTGAGGCCGATGCGCCCGACGGCGCCGGTGTCGCCCGCGCCGGCGATGCCGGAGACGAGGGTGGCGATGACGAGCGGCGCGATGATCATCTTGATCAGGCGCAGGAAAATGTCGGTGACGGTGCTGAAGTAGCCCGCGATCTCCTTGGCTGCCTTTGCGTCGGGCGCGTTGACGTTGCAGAGGTATCCGACGGCGATGCCCAGCAGCATCGCGATCAGGATCCATGTGGTGAGCTTGTTGGCCTTCATCGTGCTTGTCTCATGGGGTGGTCGGCCCGGACGTGCCGGGCCATGGGTGCGTCTCGTGGCACCCTGGGAATGGCGTGGCCCGGGCCGGCGGCGGCCCGGGTGGTGGGGGTCAGTGCGACAGGTTCAGCGGCGTCGGCCGGGTCAGCACCTCGGGCCGGAGGATCTCGGCGAGTTGCTGCTGTGACAGCAGGCCGCGGCGCAGCACGATCTCGTAGACGCTGCCGCCGGTGGCGTGCGCCTCCTGGGCCACCGCCGTCGCGTTGGCGTAGCCGATGTACGGGTTCAGCGCCGTCACGATGCCGATCGAGTTCTCGACCGACGCGCGCAGGTGCTCGACATTGGCCGTGATGCCCTTGACGCAGCGTTCGGCCAGCGTCAGGCAGCCGCGGCGCAGGTGGCTGACGCTCTTGAACAGGCTGTGCGCGATGATCGGCTCGAAGGCATTGAGCTGGAGCTGCCCGGCCTCGGCCGCGAAGCTGACGGTGATGTCGTTGCCGATCACCTCGAAGGCGATCTGGTTCACGACCTCGGGGATCACCGGGTTCACCTTGCCCGGCATGATGCTGGAGCCTGCCTGCATCGCCGGCAGGTTGATCTCGCCCAGGCCGGCGCGCGGGCCGCTGGACAGCAGCCGCAGGTCGTTGCAGGTCTTCGACAGCTTCACCGCCACGCGCTTGAGCACGCCGGACAACTGCACGAAGGAGCCGCAGTCCTGCGTCGCCTCGATCAGGTTGGGCGCCGTCACCAGCGGGATGCCGGTGATCTGCTTCAGGCGTTCGAGCACCAGCGGCGCGTAGTCCGGGTGCGCGGTGATGCCGGTGCCGATCGCGGTGGCGCCCATGTTGATCTCGCAGATCAGCAGCGCTGCCTCGCGCAGGCGCTGCTCGTCCTCGCCCAGCATCACGGCGTAGGTGCTGAACTCCTGGCCGAGGGTCATCGGCACGGCGTCCTGCAGCTGCGTGCGGCCCATCTTCAGCACGTCCTTGAACTCGAGCGCCTTGGCCTCGAAGGCCTGCCGCAGCACCGCCATCGCGTCGACCAGGCCGAGGATGCCGAACCAGGTGGCGATCTTCAACGCCGACGGGTAGACGTCGTTGGTGCTCTGGCCGATGTTGACCTGCTCGTTCGGGTGCAGGTGCTGATACTCGCCCTTGCGGTGGCCCAGCAGCTCCAGGGCGCGGTTGGCGATCACCTCGTTGGCGTTCATGTTCGTCGAGGTGCCGGCGCCGCCCTGGATCACGTCGACGACGAATTGCTCGTGCAGCTTGCCGTCCAGCAGTTCGGCGCAGGCCGCGACGATGGCGTCGCAGCGCGGCGCGTCGAGCAGGCCCAGCTCGTGGTTCGCACGCGCCGCCGCCTGCTTGATGCAGGCCAGCGCCTTGACCAGCTCCGGGTAGATCGAGATCGGCGTGCCCGTGATCGAGAAGTTCTCCACCGCGCGCAGCGTGTGCACGCCGTAGTAGGCGTCGGCGGGGACCTCGCGGTCACCCAGCAGGTCGTGTTCGGTTCTGAAGGACGGGGCAGTCATGGTCGTGTTCCTCGGAGGTGGCTTCGATTCAGGAAGCGCCATGCTAGGCAGCGGGTTCGCCGGAAGCGAACGTGATGACGATTTGTCATGCCGTGGGCATTTCCGCGCATCGAGCCGCCGACGCAGAATCGGGTTCGAAGCGGTGGAGGTTCCAAATTGCCCGACACACCCATGACCGCACTTCACCGAAGCGTCCTGTCGCTCGCGGCCTGCGTGGTCGTGGCTCCGGCGATCGTGGCGGCCACGGCATCGATCGCCCGTGCCGACACCGGCGCGGAGGATCGGTCACCTGTCGACATGCTGGGCATCGGCCACTGCGCCGGCGGCGACGGCCGGCTGCCGGTGCGCCCCGGCGACAGCCGCGCGATGCTCGACGAGCCCGATCGCGCCTTCGTGACCGCCGCGATGCTGGCCCGCTACCCGATGCTGCAGCGCGACGGCTTCGACACCGATCACGTGATCCTGTGGCAGCCCGCGGGCGGCGACTGGCTGTACGTCACGCTGCTGCACGGGCGCGAGAACCCGGGCAGCGTCTGCTACACCGCCACGTTCAATGCGAAGGCGTTCGACTTCACCGGTTCGCTGCTGCGCAAGTATTTCTTCCCGCCGTCCGAGCGCACCTGAGGCGGCCGGCGCAGCCCGCCGATGGCGGACGCAAGAATGCCGGCGGACTGCGCAGAGCCGGCGGCTGGCCGTGACTGTCACTCCCAGTGCCCGCCGGGCGACATCCGCCGCAGCGCGGCGTCGAGCCCGTCGAGCGCTTCGTGCGGGCGTCGCTCGCCGCTAAGCACCGCGTGCACCGCGTTCCAGACCTCTCGGCTGACGTCGGCGTAGCGCCCGCCCGTCACGACGTTCGGCCGCCGCAGCGCGGTGTTGAACGCAGCGTGGAATTCGCGCAGGTACGGATTCAGCGCCAGCACGTCCGCGTCCTGGTAGAGCGCCTCCAGGCTGGGGTTGTACGAGGCCTTCAGCGCACGCTCCTTCTGCACCGCCGCGCCGGTCATGAACAGCACCAGGTCGGCCGCCAGCGCCGGATGGCGCGAATACCGCGAGACCGCCAGCAGGCTGCCGCCCAGCGCGGTGGCCCCGTGCGGCAGCGGCGCGATGCCGATGCGGCCGCGCACCGGGCTCTCCGCCGCCTGCGCCAGCGACCAGGCGTAGGGCCAGTTGCGCATGAACACCGCGTTGCCGGCCTCGAACACGCCGCGCGACTCCTCCTCGCCGTAGGTCAGCACGGCGCGCGGCGAGATCGTGCCGATCCAGGAGGCGGCACGCGCCAGCGCGCGTCGCGCCGCCTCGTTGCGGACGGTGACGGCCCCGCCGGCATCGACGATCGCGCCGCCGCCGGTGCCGGCGATCCATTCGAGCGCGTTGCAGGTCAGCCCCTCGTAGGCGCGCCCCTGCCAGACGTAGCCCCACATCCGGTCGTTGCCGGCCGCCCGCTCGGCGGCCTGGATGCGCCGGGCCACCGCCTGCAGCTCGTCCCAGGTCGTCGGCACCGGTTGCCGGTGGCGGGCGAGCAGGTCGCGCCGGTAGTAGAGAACGCCGGCGTCGGTGAACCAGGGCATCGCGAGCAGCCGGCCGTGCACCGTGGCATTGGCGACCATGCCGGGCAGGTGCTGCGTCTCGATGCCCTGGCTGTACGGCCGCAGGTCCAGCAGGTGCTCGGCCAGCAGGCCGGGCCAGACGACGTCGATCTGGAACACGTCGATGCGGTCCGAGCCGGCGGCCAGCACCTGGCGGTACAGCGCCAGCCGCTCGCTGGTGTCGTTCGGCGGCGTGATCACCTGGACGGTGTGGCCGGTCCGCTGCGCCGGCGAGCACCAGCGGCAAGGCCGCGACGCCGGCGCGCGGCCACCGTCCCGGTCGCACCCGGCGTGCCGGCACCGGGCGCGCGCCACTCGCAGGCCAGATCAGTCGGACCGCCCACGCCGCCCACGCTGCCCACGCCGCACATCTGCCGCCACCGGCCACGCCGGGTGTCGATCGCCTCGTCATGCGACCCCCTGCGTGCGCATCCAGTCGTCCAGCGTTTCGCGGGTGAACGGCTTCTGAAGGAACGGCAAGCCGTCGCCGCGGGTGTCGCCGCCCGGCACCAGTTCCGGCGGGAGGCCGGACATCAGCGTCACCCGCAGCGCCGGCCAGCGCGCATGCAGCGTCCGCGCCAGCTGCAACCCGTCCATCCCGGGGCCGAGCTGCAGGTCGGACAGCACCGCGTCGACGCCCGCATCGGATTCCAGCATCTCGATCGCCTGTTCGCCGGATGCCGCCACCCGCAGCGCCAGCCGGTAACCGCCGAGCAGGTCGGCCACGGTGTCGCGGAACGCCGCATCGTCGTCGACGAGAAGCAG
This sequence comes from Piscinibacter sp., assembly GCA_044223035.1. GTDB lineage: Bacteria > Pseudomonadota > Gammaproteobacteria > Burkholderiales > Burkholderiaceae_C > JBGAMJ01. Next base: position 10,876 of record JBGAMJ010000077.1, on the reverse strand, counting down.
CCGCAGCAGTGCCGCAGGCTGCCCGCCAGTCGGCGGCACCGTGGATGCCGCGGCGGCCGCCGCGTGGGCTGACGGGATTGCCCCCGGCCCGCTCGCCGCCGCGGGCGCCATCTCCGCTGGGGAAGTGGCCGGTTGCCCGGACGGCGCCGTGGTGTCGATCGGGAAACTCAGCGTCACCCGCGTGCCGCTGCCGGGCGTGCTCGCCAGCGCGATGCGCCCGCCCGACTGGCGGACGAAACCGTAGACGATCGACAACCCGAGGCCGCTGCCCTGGTGCGCCGGCTTGGTGGTGAAGAACGGCTCGAACACCCGGTCGACCAGCTCCGCCGGGATGCCGGTGCCGGTGTCGCCGATCTCGATGCGCGCCATCGCGCCGCTCGTGCCGGTGTTCGCCTGCGGGTCACCGTCGGTGACCTCCGTGTGAACCCACAGTTCGCCGCCGGACGGCATGGCCGCGGCGCTGTTGATCGCGAGGTTCAGCACTGCATTCTCGAGCTGTCCGCGGTCGACCCGGATCCACGCGCCGGGTGCCCCCAGCCGCAGCGTGACCACCACCCGCGGGCCCGCGCTGTACTCAATCAGGTCGCGCATCTCCTCGATCATCGCGTCGACCGGCACCGGCTCCGACTGCAGGGCCTGACGCCGCGCGAAGGCCAGCAGCCGGCGCGTCAGCCCGGCGGCGGCCGCGGCGGCGCGGCGCGCACGCTGCAGCCGCAGCCGGCCGGCGGCGTCGAGACCGGGCTCGTCGTCCAGCAGTGCGAGGTTGCCGACGATCGTGCCGAGCTGGTTGTTGAAGTCGTGCGCCACGCCGCCCGTCCACTGGCCGAGCAGTTCCAGCCGCCGGGTGCTCTGCTGCTGGGTCTCGATCGCGCGCCGGACCGTCACGTCGGTGACGAGCGTGACGACGCCGCCGCCCGGCATCGGCCGGCTGCGCAGGTCGTGCGCCGAACCGGACGGCAGATGCAATTCGATGTGGTCGTGCACGCCCAGGGCGTCGGCGCCGGCCGGGTCCAGCGGCTGGAGCGGCGTCTGGCCAGGTGCTGTCCAGCGCGTGCCGGCCGGGTAGGCGGCCAGCAGCCGCTCGCGGGTCAGGCCGATGTGTGGCGCGTCCGCCGGCTGGCCGAGAAGGCGCGGTAGCTGCGGGTTCCACAGCCGCAGCCGGCCGTCGCGGTCGAACACCGCGAGGGCGTCGGTCATGCTGCCGTGCACGGCGTCGATCAGGTCGCTCTGCCGCTCCAGGTCGGCGACCAGCCGGCTCTTTGCGAGCAGCGTGTCGCGGAACACCTCCACGCCGCGGGCGAGAGCGCCGAGTTCGTCACGGCGCGATGCGGTGCGGGTCGACGGCGGGGTGTCGCCCTGCGCCAGCCGCCCCATCGCGCGCGTGATGCCCTGGATCTCGGCCATCAGCCGGCCCACGTAGCGGGTGGCGCCGAGGCCGATCACGATCGAAGCCAGCGCCAGCGCCAGCATCGTGGTCTCGCGCGAGCGAACGGCACGCCGCACCTCGTCGCTGCGCTGCGCGGCCTCGGTGCGCAGCCCGGCGGCGTGGCGGGCCACCTCGTCGGCGAGCTGGTCGGCATTGATGCGCGTCAGCGCCACCAGGTAGGCCGCCCGCTGGTCGAGTTCGCCCAGCTCGCGGCGCAGCGCCAGCACGTTGCCGGCGTCGCTGGCCAGCGCCGTCAGCGTGTCGGCGACGGGCTTGTCGACGCCGTGCCAGGCACGGCGCTCCTGCGTCGCGCGCAGCAGCGCCTCGACGTCGGCCTGCAATTCGCCCAGCGTCGCCTGCGATTCGGTCGTCGCCCCCAGCACCAGGCTCGACCAGAGCGCGGGGATCGCCCGATCCGGGCGCGGGCCGGCGTTGCCGCCGCCGCTGCGCAACTGGGCGCCGACGCGGTCCAGCCGCAGCACCTGGTCGCGCAGGCGGGACTGCGTCGCCTGGCGCTGCCGCGTCAGCGCGATCAGGCTCGACAGGTCGCGGCCGACGTTCTCGAGCAGGCGGCTCATCACCGGCTGCAGTTCGGACACCGGGCTCAGGTGGCCGGAGCGGCGGTCGAGGTCGGCCAGCAGGCCCTCGACGACCCCGGCGCTGGACTGCAACTGCTCGCGCGTGCGCGCCTCGGCCAGGTGCGGCACGATGGCCGCGAGCTGCGCGGTGCGTTCCGCCAGTTCGAGCGCGTTGGCGATGCCGGGCATCACATCCTGCTGGAATTCGGCCAGTGCATCCTGCGTGCCGCGCATGCCCAGGCCGCCGACCAGCGTCAGCACGATGGCCGCGGCCAGCAGCGTGACGAAGGCGGCGAGCAGCCGCGCGCGAATGCCGATCGGCAGCCAGCTTCGCATCGGGCCGCGTGCTGCCGGAGCGTCAGGCCGGCGTCACGTCGGCCGAGAAGACGTAGCCGAGCCCACGCTCGGTGCAGATGTAGCGCGGGCACTTCGGGTTCGGCTCGATCTTGCGGCGCAGGCGCAGGATCAGCACGTCGATCGCGCGGTCGAACACCTCGACCTCGTCGCTGCGCGTCTGCTCGAGCAACTGTTCGCGCGCCCAGACGCGGTGGGGCTGCCGCACCAGGGCTTCGAGCAGGCGGTACTCGGCGGACGTCAGCGGGCAGGCCGAGCCGTCCTCGCCGCGCAGCGCGCGGTCGTGCAGGTCGAGGATCCATGGGCCGAATCGAAGTCGTTCATGGGGCGTGCCGGCCGAGGCGGTGGCGGCCCGTTCGGCGGGCGCCCGCGGCTCCGCGATGCGCCGCAGCACCGCCCGCACGCGCGCCAGCAGTTCCCGCTGGTTGAACGGCTTGATCAGGAAGTCGTCGGCGGTCTCCTCGAGCGACAGCACCCGGTCGGTTTCGTCGCTGGCACCGCTGATCATGATGATCGGGATGCGCGACGCCCCGCGCAGCTCGCGCGCCAGCCGCGCGCCGTCCTCCCATTGCAGCCGCAGGTCCAGCATCGCGAGCGAATAGGTGTGGCGCGCCAGTGCCTGGCGCATCTGAACGCCGTCGGCGACGCCGTCGACGTCGAAGCCGGCATGCACCAGCAGATCGTCGAGCGTCGCCCGCATGTCGGGGTCGTCGTCGACGACAAGAATCCGTGCCTTGGGCGCGTCCATCGCGAAGGGTCTCCAGTGATCGCCGGTTCTGCACGCCGGCCGTCCGCGATTGTGTATGCGGCGCCCGCCGCTCAGCCCGGGCCGGATAATGTCCGGCGCCGGCCCGGGTGGTGAAACCGGTAGACACAGCGGACTTAAACTCCGCCGCGACTCGAAAGAGCGCGTACGGGTTCGATCCCCGTTCCGGGCACCAAAGCAGGTTTTCAGGTTGTCTCAGATCCAGTCAAGACCCTCGGTGGATCAAGCACTTAGGGGCCATTTTCATGTCACATCGTTGCACGTAGGGGCTGGACATCGCGGTACGAACCGGGGAACATTGCGGGGAACAACTGACCGATCGGGGCACGAAACCGGGGAACACGTTCCCCGACCCCCGTCGGGACACCCGCGAGGCCCGCCATGTTGACCGACGCCGATTGCCGCAACGCCACCTGCCCCGAGGGGCTCAAACGCCGCCGCTTCACCGACGGCGGCGGGCTGTACCTGGAGGTGTCGCCCGGTGGATCGAAGCGCTGGTTCTGGAAGTTCTACCCGGACGGCAAGGAGTCGCGGCTTGCGCTGGGCAGCTACGGCGGCCCGGGCGGGCTGACGCTGAGGGCGGCACGTCTGGCGCGCGATGACGCCCGCAAGACCCGCCAGAGCGGCACGAACCCGGTGCAGAAGCGCAAGGCCGAGAAGATCGCCAAGGCGACCAGCAACGCGACCACGTTCGAGGCCGTCGCACGTGAGTTGCACGCGTCCAAGGCTGGCGGTTGGAGCGAGACGCACGCGGCGCAGTGGCTGCGCTGCTGCGAGAAAGACCTGTTCCCGTGGCTCGGGTCGCTGCCGTTGGCGGATGTCTCGGCGCAGCACCTGTTGACCACCCTGCGCAAGGTCGAGGCGCGCGGGACGATCCGCATGGCGCACGACCTGCGCGAGTTCGCGGGGCAGGTGTTCCGCTACGGCATCGCCACCGGCCGGTGCGCCGGCAACCCCGCCGCGGATCTGCGCGGGGCGCTGACGCCGTTCGCCGAGCGGCACATGGCGGCCGTGCTGGACCCGGCGGGAGCCGGCGAATTGCTGCGCGCGATCGACGCGTACTCGGGCCACCCCGTCACCCGCGCCGCGCTGGTGCTGTCGGCGTTGCTGTTCCAGCGGCCCGGGAACATCCGCGCGATGGAGTGGGCCGAGGTCGATCTCGATGCCGCCCTGTGGGCGATTCCCGCCGCGAAGATGAAGCGCAAGCTCAACGGCAAGACGAACGGCCGGCCGCACCTGGTTCCGCTGGCGCCGCAGGCCGTGGCGATGCTGCGCGAGCTGCACCCGCTGACCGGGCACGGTCAGTACGTGTTCCCCTCGCTGCTGACCGGCGAGCGCTGCATGAGCGAGAACACGATCCGCAGCGCGCTCCGGCGCATGGGCTACACGAACGACGAGATGACCGCGCACGGGTTCCGGGCGATGGCGCGCACGCTGATGGTGGAGCGGTTGCCCGGCATCACCGCCGACGTGATCGAAGCGCAGTTGGCGCATGGCAAGTCCGGGCCGCTGGGCATGGCCTACGACCGGGCCGAGTTCATGGAGCAGCGGCGCCAGATGATGATGATGTGGGCCGACTACTTGGATCGGCTGCGCGACGGCGCGCAAGTCATTGCGATTCGGGCTGCTTGAAGAACCGCGTCGGCAGGGTGTCCCAGGGCAAGCGGTGTATATGGATTTGCCGCGCCGAGCACGCGTTTGAAGTGCAATGGCGAAGACCGGGGTTCCCTTGCCCGGCGGCACCCACGACAAGGGGTTAGGGTGAAGGGACTCGCGTGGACAAGAGAAGAACATCAGGCGGCACCGCGCCCCGTCAAACAAGCAAGATATGCCGATCCCACACGGAGTCCGCCGTCGATGATTCGCGACTGAGGTTTTCCCCGGAACAGGTACGTCAACTCACAGAACTACGCGTCGTTCCAGAGCAAATCGATGCCATCGAAGCGGTACTCCCAATGTGCCGAGCGGTGATGTCCGACGCTGCAACTATGACCGACGTTCGCGACGAACTTGCCCAGCTTGATAGCGCTTTGAAAAAGGCCGCAGATGTACTATCACGACTCCAGTGTGCGAATGCGAGCATGCCCGCACGTCAACAGGCGCTTTTCCGCATTCAAGAAGAGGCGTATCGATTAGACGCTGGAGCTGACGACCAGTCTGGATGTGCGGTACAAGGCGCGCTCCGCTCTATCGCGGTGGCGAAAGATTGTACCGTTCGAGCAATCGCCGCGTTGCCGTCCGAACGGCGCCGTAGAACACCGTGGTGGCCGGTCCGTCGAATTCACGAAGCGCTGGTTTCGGGTTGGGGTCGCGCACATTATCGCGTGAGTCGAGAAGCAATCTATGGTTCCGAGAACATCCCGCCCCTCGAGCCTTTCCCGCATCGCCCTTCTACGGGACCCAAGAGCTACTTTCGGCAGGTGATCATAATCTGCTACGACTGCATACTGAAAACGGTCAACAGCGACCCCGATAGGGCGATACGGAATTTCGTGAGGTGGAATTCGGGCTCGCGCAAGCGGCCCGATGTTGGGGCGCTTGGACAGCAGGCCCCCAAAGATTCTGACCTGCTGTCATAGACCCACACCCGGCTTGCGTAGGAGAGTTCGCCCTGTCAAATCACGAGGGCGAACATGAACGCAGATACACCGGCCAGCGGATTGGCCGCCAAGGGGCGGACGCGAGGTACCAAGCCACAACCGCTTGAGGCAGCGACGCTGCCCCAAGCACTGCTGAAGGTCCGCACGGTCGCGGCAATCACCGGCCTGTCGCCGGCCAGCATCTATCGGAAGCTCGCAACGGGCTTTCCGCAGCCGATTCGAATGGGCGCCCGCTGCACTCGCTGGCGCGCCGGCGACGTGACCGCGTGGTTGGCGGCGCAGTCGGCATGAGGGGGCGCCATGCAACACGACCCCGACAAGATCGCCGCGCTGACCGCCATTCGCGACCAATCCAAAGGCGCCGACTCGTCTTCGCAGTGCACCCGGCTGCTGACGGCGCTGCATCGATTCCCGCTGACGACCTTCGAGGCGATGCGATTCCTCGACGTGTACCACGTGCCGGCACGCGTGCTGCAGCTGCGGCAGCGCGGGCACGAAATCTCCACCCACTGGCGGACGGTCGAAACCGAGTCGGGCGACAAACACCGAGTTGGGCTGTACGCCCTGAAGCGGGGCTGACGATGGGGCCCACAAAGAACGACGCCCCGGGCTGGCAGGCACGCGGGGCGCAGGAAATCGAACACCTCCATTCTGCCGCACGAGCGGCCCGCGATCAACGCGACAAGGCCTTCGCGACGCTGCGTGCACGGGCCGCGCTCGGCGGCTACTCGCTGCAAATTATCGACGAGCACGGCGACGCGCTGTACCTGGTGGGCCGCTGGGACCGATCGCGCACGCTGCCAGACCTGGCCGCCGTAGCCGCGTTCCTCGACCGTGCGGGGGTGGCCCATGCCTGACGGCGTTCAAGCGTTCCACAGCGCGATCGTGGCGACCCTGGGCCACGCGCCCGACGTGATCGAGCCGGGCCGGTTGCACCGGTTCAGCACCAGCGGCAAGCAGTCGGATCGGTCGGGCTGGTGCAAGCTTTTCGATGACCTCCGCGGCGGCGCGTTCGGCTGCTTCCGCATGGGCGTGTCCGAAGTCTGGACCGCGATCGAGCGCGACCGCATGACGCCGGCCGAGCGCGCTGCGCTGCAACGGCAGGTCGCGCAGGCGAAGGCCGATCGCGAGCGCGAACAACGTGACGCCTGGCGCCGCAATGGCGACCGGATCGCGGTCCAGTGGCGCCCGTGTCGGCCAGTGGTCGACGGCGACCCGGTGGACCGCTACCTGCGGCACCGCCTGCGGGTCGAGTCGTTCGCGGCGCCTGAGTGCATCAGGCTGCACCCGGCGATGCCCTACGTGCACGACGGCGTGGCGATCGGCACGTGGCCGGCGATGGTCGCGCCGATCCTCGGCCCGGACGACAAGGTGCGGGCGCTGCATCGGACGTACCTGACCGCCGAGGGGCGAAAGGCGGATGTTCCCGGCCCGGTCAAGAAGCTGACACCGGCCGCAGGCCTGCTGTCCGGCGGATCGATCCGGCTGCACGAGCCGCGGGCGGGTCAGCTGGGCGTCGCTGAGGGCATCGAGACTGCACTCGCGGCCGAACTCGGGTCGGGCGTGCCGACGGTGGCCGCGTCCAGCGCGGGGGTGCTGGCTCGCTTCCAGTGGCCGGCAGGCGTGCGGAAGTTGGTGATCTTCGCCGACCACGACGACGCCGGCCGCAAGGCCACCGACGAGTTGCGGACCCGCGCACAGCGCGCCGGGCTGGCGGTGGTTGTGATGACGCCGACGGGCCCGGGCCTAGACTGGTGCGATGTCTGGTCGACGCGCGACGCGGTGATGGCGGAGGCGGCAACATGACCGCGCTGCAGAACGATCTTGACCGCCTTCGAGCAGTAGCGACCGGACCTGCCGTCCGACTTCTGCGCGGCGATGCCGTGAAGCTGGAGCCGGTCAAATGGTTGTGGCCCGGATTCCTACCGGCCGGCATGTTGACGATCCTTGGCGGGCCGCCGGGCAGCGGCAAGACGACTCTTGCGCAGTCGATCGCGTCGGTGATCACGACCGGCGGGAAGTGGCCGGACGGTACCCGCTGCCCGGGAACTGGCGACGTGCTGATCTGGTCGGGCGAGGACGCCCACGCCGTCACTGCCTCGCGCCTGGTCGCCGCCGGCGCCGAGATGTCCCGGATTCACTTCGTCGACGGCATCACCGGCGACGACGACGATGCATTCGATCCGGGGCGCGACATGTCGTTGCTGGAAGCGACTGCCGAGCGGCTGACCGCGCCAAGGCTGCTGATCCTCGACCCGATCGTGTCGGCAGTGGCCGGTGACGGGCACAAGTCCAACGAGGTGCGACGCGCGTTGCAACCGGTCGTCGCGTTGGCACAGCGGCTGGGCTGCGCGGTGCTCGGGATTACGCACTTCACCAAGGGCACAACGGGACGTGATCCGGTCGAGCGCATCACCGGGAGTCTCGCCTTCGCGGCGCTGGCCCGGCTGGTGTTGGTGGCGGTGAGGGTGAAGACCGATGACGACGGCGAGCCCCGCCGGGTGCTGGTGCGGGCGAAGTCCAACATTGGGCCCGATGACGGCGGCTTCGCCTATTCGCTCGAACGGATCGAGGTGGCCCCGGGTGTCGAGGGTCAGTGCGTGATCTGGGGTGAGGCGCTGGAAGGCTCGGCGCGGGACGTGCTCGCCGAGGCAGAAGCCGATTCGACTGCGGACGACGACGGCGGGGCCGGCGAACCGGTCGCGTGGCTGCGCGACTTGCTGGCCGGCGGGCCGGTGTCCGCCAAGGAGGTGAAGCGGTGTGCGGATGACGCGGGCTACGCCTGGCGGACCGTGCAGCGATCCATGCGTCGAGCTGGCGCAGATTCGCGCCGGGTCGGGTTCGGCAAGCCGGCGGAATGGTTCCTGACCGCCAGTCGCGTCTCTGTCGCGCCAGTCACGCCAGCCCTTGCGCCTGGCGCGAATGGCGTGACTGGCGCGGATGGCGCGACTGGTGACGGCGATGACGCCGGGCCGGCGGACGATCGCGAGGTGTTCTGATGGGTGCCCCCGACCTGTTGCAGCATCTGCGCGCCGCCGGCTTTGACGTGGCGCTGACCAACGATCGGCGCGTCAGCATCGCGCCGGCGCGGGCCCTGACCGACGCCCAACGGGAAGCTATCCGCGCGCACCGCGATGACCTTGTGGCGCTGCTTGCCAAACGGGAGACGAGCGCCTCGTCACCGATCGCCGCGACGCCTGTCCATCCGCCCCGTCTCCATGCGCTTGCCCGGGCCAAGGCTGACGAGACGCACCGGGTCGCGTGGGGCGATGACGTGATCGCGCGATTCATCGCGCGGCGCGACCGGCTGAAGCGCTGGGGCTACGCCGACGCCGACGACCTGGCCGAGCGACTGGCCCTTCGCGATCAAGACGCCGATGACCGGCGCCTCTGCATCGAGTGCCGGAACTGCCGCCCGGGTCTGCGGTGCAGTGCCTCCCAACGCTCCGGGTTCGGCCCGGATCTCGGGCGCGACCTGGCGACCCGCCTGCACCGCTGCCCCGCCTTCGCATGTCTCGACATTGATACAGCAAGGAATTAGCAAGATGTCAGCGACCAAACGCACTGGTAGATGGAAGCCGGGTGAGTCCGGCAACCCGAGGGGTCGGACACCGGGAACCGGTTCGGTTGCGGCTCTGCGCGCCAGCATCGCCGAGCATGTGCCGGCGATCGTCGCGCAGCTGGTACAGCAAGCCAAAGCCGGTGACACCGGTGCCGCGCGTCTGCTGCTGGAGCGTGTCGTCGCGCCGTTGAAGTCGATGGAGCAGCCGGCGCCAATCGATCTGCCCGCCGGGACACTGGCCGATCAGGGGCGCGCGGTGATGGTGGCCGCCGGCGACGGTGACCTTGCGCCTGGTCAGGCCGCACAGTTGCTCGCCGGGCTTGGGGCACTTGCGAAGCTGGTCGAGATCGATGAACTCACCGCGCGCATTACGGCACTGGAGGCGAAGCATGCCGCAAAGCCATAAGCGGCGCGTCGACGCGCTCGAATCAAGATACAGCACCGGTAAGACGGCGGCCGAGTACAGCGACCGAAAGCTACTCGACATCGCGGTGCCGAGCTACACCGGCCCGATGCCTGACGAGGATGAACTGATGGTCTTGCTGGCCCAACACTTCCCAGCCACGGCGGGTCTAGAGCATGGCGACGCTTGACCGCCGCATCAAGGCCCTGGAGCAAGCCGGTGGGGGTGACCCACCGCAAACCCTATTCTTGCGCGAGATCGTTGCGGCAGGCCGGATCGGAAAGCAGCTGCGGGTCGCCGAGATTGAAGGGGAACGCATTGACTGCGCGCCTGCCGAAACCGAGAGCCAGTTCATCGCCCGCGTGTCGGCTATCGCCCGGGAATGGCACGATATCGGACGATGCCGGCTGAGGGTGATTCTGAACGCGCTGGATGAAGATGTGTATCCCTAGCGCACCCCGCTACGCGATACAGGAGTCGCAATGGACGACAGTGAATTGCCTGAATTGACACCGGAGCAGAAGAAGGACATCGAACGCCGCGTCGCTGATGCCAAGCTCGGAGTAGCTGAGGACCTTGCTTGGCATGGCGCTACCTTCTTGGCGACCTTGGTCTGGCTGCGGTGGGATACCTGGCTCGTCGCCGGCATAGCGGCGCTCGCCTACTACTGGTTGGTCACTCGGTACTACGGGCGCGATCACGAACGCGCATGGCGAACTTAGAGAGCGTTGAGCCGGTGACCGCCGCGCTCAGGACGCAGCGCACCGGGTACCGAAGGCCAAACCGGGGAACAAACCGGGGAACAAAACGAGCATTGGCAGTCCCACCGCCAGCATTCATGCGGGCTCCGTGCGGACGTTCATTCCCCGTTCCGGCACCAAGGCGCGTCGAACCCGACGGCGTCCCCAGTGCGATGCCCGGCGAACAATAGAACGATCGTTCTTTTTTTCCGGCAAGGCCCGGGCTCCCCCTCTAGAATCGGTGGTTCTGTCCCAACCGAAGCTGCAGGAGCGTCCGATGAAATTGCTGGTGCCCGTGAAGCGGGTGGTCGACTACAACGTCAAGGTCCGCGTGAAGTCGGACGGTACGGGCGTCGACATCGCCAACGTCAAGATGAGCATGAACCCCTTCGACGAGATCGCGATCGAGGAGGCGGTCCGGCTCAAGGAGAAGGGTGTCGCCACCGA
>JBGAMJ010000076.1:0-25205 GCA_044223035.1 Piscinibacter sp. | reverse complement strand
GCCAGCATGCGCTTCAGGTTGGTCTGCGCGATCGCGGCGAAGTTGCCCACCAGCATCGAGCCGACCGACAGCACCACCAGCATCTGCTGCCAGTCGACCGCCAGGCCGAGCATGCCTTCGACCAGCAGGCGGATCGTGATCGCGAACGCCGCGAGCTTGGGCGCACCGCCGATCAGCAGCGTGACGGCCGTGGGGGCGCCCTGGTAAACGTCGGGCACCCACATGTGGAAGGGCACGGCACCGAGCTTGAAGCCCAGCCCGGCGACGACGAAGACGATGCCCAGCACCAGCACCGCCTTGTTGATCTGGCCGGTGCCGATGGCCTTGAAGACCTCGGGCAGGTCGAGCGAACCGGTGGCGCCGTACATCATCGACAGGCCGTAGAGCAGGAAGCCGCTGGCCAGGGCGCCGAGCACGAAGTACTTCATCGCCGCCTCGGTGGAGTCGAGGTGGTCGCGGCGCATCGCCGTCAGCGCGTACAGGCTCAGCGACATCAGCTCGAGGCCGAGGTAGATGACGAGGAAGTTGTTCGCCGACAGCATCACGCTGATGCCCAGCAGCGACAGCATGCTCAGCGTGAAGAGTTCGCCCTTGAGCATGTCGCGCACCGCCGCATACGGCCGCGCGTAGACCAGCGTGACCATCACCGCCACGGTGGCGAAGAAGCCGAGCAGGTGCCCCATCGGGTCGGCGACGACCATGCCCTGCATCGCGTAGACGGTCTCGCCGTCCTCGAAGCGCATCAGGTGCATCACCGCGACGATGGCCAGCGAGGCCTGCGTCAGGTAGTAGGTGGGCCCGCGGCGCTCGTCGGTGACCCACAGGTCGACCAGCGCCACCACGCAGGCCATCGTCAGCAGCACGATCTCGGGGTAGACGGCCAGCCAGTTCATGTCGTTCATGGTGTTGTGTTCCGCTCGGCGCCGGGTCGCGTCAGCTGCCCAGCTTGCTCTGGGCGACGTGCCTGAGCAGTTCGGTCACCGAGACGTGCATGACATCGGTGAAGGGCTTCGGGTACACGCCCATCCACAGCGCGGCGATGGCCAGCACCGCGAGCATCGCGAACTCGCGCGCATCGATGTCGACCAGCGCCTTGACGTCTTCGTTGGCGACGGCGCCGAAGTAGACGCGCTTGACCATCCAGAGGTTGTAGGCCGCGCCGAAGACCAGCGCCGTGGCGGCCAGGAAGGCGAGCCAGAAGCCCGCCTTCACGGTGCCGAGGATCACCATCCACTCGCCGATGAAGCCGCTGGTGCCGGGCAGGCCGCTGTTCGCCATCGCGAAGAACACCGCGAAGGCGGCGAACTTCGGCATCGTGTTGACCACGCCACCGTAGGACGCGATCTCGCGCGAGTGCACGCGGTCGTAGAGCACGCCGATGCACAGGAACATGGCGCCCGAGACGAAGCCGTGGCTGATCATCTGCACGATGGCGCCGGACACGCCGAGCTCGTTGAAGATGAAGAAGCCCAGCGTCACGAAGCCCATGTGCGCCACCGAGCTGTAGGCGACGAGCTTCTTCATGTCCAGCTGCACCATCGCCACCAGGCCGATGTAGACGACGGCGATGATCGACAGGCCGATGATGAACCAGTCGTAGGTGCGCGCCGCGTCGGGGGCGATCGGCATCGAGAAGCGCAGGAAGCCGTAGGCGCCGAGCTTCAGCATGATCGCCGCCAGCACCACCGAGCCGCCGGTGGGCGCCTCGACGTGCGCGTCGGGCAGCCAGGTGTGCACCGGCCACATCGGCACCTTCACCGAGAAGGCGGCGAAGAAGGCGAAGAACAGCAGCGCCTGCGTCGGCCGGCCTCGGCCAGCGGCAACCGGCTGCGCCAGCGCGTCAGGATGTCGAAGCTGCCGCCGGACTTGTAGTAAAGGCAGGTGATCAGGGCCACCAGCATCAGCAGCGAGCCCAGCAGGGTGTACAGGAAGAACTTGAAGGCCGCGTAGACACGCCGCGGGCCGCCCCAGACACCGATGATGATGTACATCGGGATCAGGGTGGCCTCGAAGAAGACATAGAACAGCAGGCCGTCCACGGCCGAGAACACGCCGACCATCAGGCCCGACAGGATCAGGAAGGCCCCCATGTACTGGTGGGCGCGATCGGTGATGACCTCCCAGCCGGCGATCACCACGATCACCGTGATGAACGCGGTCAGCAGGACGAACCAGACCGAGATGCCGTCCACGCCCAGGTGGTAGTGCGCATTGAAGCGCTCGACCCAGCTCATGTGCTCGCTGAACTGCATCGCGGCCGTGCCCGGGTCGAAACCGGTGATCAGCGGCAAGGTGACCAGGAAGCTGAGGACCGCCCCGACCAGCGCGATCCAGCGCGAGGCGCCGGGGTTGCTGTCGCGGCCCAGGGCCAGCAGGACGATGCCGAAAGCGATCGGCATCCAGATGGCAACGCTCAAAAGACCCATTCTTGTTCTCCGCCCTCGTCGTTCAATGAGCGATGCGGCTCATCAGGTAGGGCCACAGTTGCCATGTCAGCAGGCCGAAAAGCCCCAGCGCCATCACCAGCGCGTAGAGGGACAACTGGCCGGTCTGGATCTTGCGCACGACGGCGGAGATGCCGCCCACCGCGCCCGCGGACCCGTTGACCACGCCGTCGATCACCGCGACATCGCCGCCCTTCCACAGGCCACGCCCCAGGGCGCGTGCCGCGGCGGCGAGGATGTTCTCGTTGATCCAGTCCATGTAGTACTTGTTCTCGAGGATCCGGACGATCGGCGAGAAGGTGCGCGCGAAGGCCGCGGGGATCTCCGGCTTGAGCATGTAGAACACGTACGCGACGACGACGCCCGACAGCGCCAGCCAGAACGGCAGCGCGGTCAGCCCGTGGATCGCCATCGCGGTGGCGCCGTGGAAGGCCTTGGCCATCTCTTCCATCGCGGCATGCTTCTCGGCGTCGACGAGGATCGAATCCTTGAAGAAGTCGCCGAACAGCATCGGGCCGATCGTCATGAAGCCGATCACGACCGACGGGATGGCCAGCAGCAGCAATGGCGCGGTGACCACCCAGGGCGATTCGTGCGGCTCGTGGGCGCCGCCGTGCCCGTGGTCGTGGTCATGCCCGTGGTCGTCGCCGTGCGCGTCGGCATGGGCATCGGCGTGAGCATCACCGTGATCGTCGTCGTGGTGCGCGTCGTGCGGCCCGGGGAACGGCTTGTTGCGGAAGCGCTCCGGGCCGTGGAACACCAGGAAGTACATCCGGAACGAGTAGAACGCCGTGACGAACACTCCGACGACGACGGCGAAGTAGGCGAATCCGGCGCCCGCGAGGTGGCTCTCGTGCACCGCCTCGATGATGCTGTCCTTCGAGTAGAAGCCGGCGAAGAACGGCGTACCGATCAGCGCCAGCGACCCGAGCAGCGAGGTGATCCAGGTGATCGGCATGTACTTGCGCAGGCCGCCCATGTTGCGGATGTCCTGGTCATGGTGCATGCCGATGATCACCGAGCCCGCCGCGAGGAACAGCAGCGCCTTGAAGAACGCGTGCGTCATCAGGTGGAACACCGCCACCGAGTACGCGGAGGCGCCGAGCGCAACGGTCATGTAGCCGAGCTGGCTGAGCGTGGAATACGCGACCACGCGCTTGATGTCGTTCTGGATGATGCCGAGGAAGCCCATGAACAGCGCCGTGATCGCGCCGATCACCAGCACGACGGACAGCGCCGTGTCCGACAGTTCGAACAGCGGCGACATGCGGGCCACCATGAAGATGCCCGCCGTCACCATCGTCGCCGCGTGGATCAGCGCGGAGATCGGCGTCGGGCCTTCCATCGAATCGGGCAGCCACACATGCAGCGGGAACTGCGCGCTCTTGCCCATCGCGCCGATGAACAGGCAGATGCAGGTCACGGTGATCAGCCGCCAGTCGGTGCCGGGGAAGCCGAGCGTGGCCAGTTCCTCGCGCTTGGCGAACACCTCGGCATAGTTCAGCGAGCCAGCGTACGCGAGCACCAGGCCGATGCCGAGGATGAAGCCGAAGTCGCCGACCCGGTTCACCAGGAAGGCCTTCATGTTCGCGAACACCGCCGTCGGCCGCGTGTACCAGAAGCCGATCAGCAGGTAGGACACCAGGCCCACCGCCTCCCAGCCGAAGAACAGTTGCAGGAAGTTGTTGCTCATCACGAGCATCAACATCGAGAACGTGAACAGCGAGATGTAGCTGAAGAAGCGCTGGTAGCCGGGGTCTTCCTCCATGTAGCCGATGGTGTAGATGTGCACCATCAGCGACACGAAGGTGACGACGCACATCATCATCGCGGTCAGCCCGTCGATCAGGAAGCCGACTTCCATCTTCAGGCCGCCGAGCACCATCCATTCGTAAACGGTGGCGTTGAAGCGCGCACCGTCGAGCGCCACGTCGCGCAGCGTCAGGGCCGACAGGATGAAGGCGATCGTCACGCCGAGGATGGTCGCGATGTGCGAGCCGCGGCGGCCGACCACCTTGCCGAGGAAGCCGGCGATGATCGCCCCCGCCAATGGGGCCAGCGGCACGGCGACGAGCAGGGTCGGGGAGAGTTGTGTGGCCATGGTCCGGCTCAGCCCTTGAGGGCGTCGAGTTCGTCGACGTTGATCGTGGCCCGGTTGCGGAACAGCACCACCAGGATCGCAAGACCGATCGCCGATTCGGCGGCGGCGACGGTCAAGATGAAGAACACGAACACCTGGCCGCCCATGTCGCCCAGGTAGTGCGAGAACGCGACGAAGTTCAGGTTCACCGCAAGCAGCATCAGTTCGATCGCCATCAGCAGCACGATCAGGTTCTTGCGGTTCAGGAAGATGCCGATCACCGACAGCGCGAACAGGATCGCGCCGACCGACAGGTAGTGACCGAGCGTGATCGGGCCGAGGAATGCGCTCATGCCTTGTCTCCGGTGGCGGCGGGCGTGCCGGGCGGCAGCGGCGGCGCGGGCGGCGGCTCGACCACGGCCTTCATCTGCACGATCCGCACGCGGTCGGCCTTGCGCGCCTTGACGGCTTCGCCGGCGTCGATCGCCTTGCTGTCCTTGCGGCGGCGCAGCGTCAGCGCGATCGCCGCGATGATCGCGACCAGCAGCAGCACCGCCGCGATCTGCAGCGGGTACAGGTAGTGCGTGTAGATCTCGACGCCCAGCACCTTGGTGTTGCCCATCTTCAGCGCCGCGGCATCCGTGGCTGGCGCGTCACCGATGCGGAATCCGCCGAGCAGCACTGCCGCCATCTCGAGCGCGATGACCACGCCGACCGCGGCGGCCACCGGGAAATGCGTCCAGAAACCCTCGCGCAGCGCGTCCATGTGGATGTCCAGCATCATCACGACGAACAGGAAAAGCACCATGACGGCGCCGACGTACACGAGCACCAGCGAGATCGCCAGGAACTCGGCGCGCAGCAGGATCCAGACGCACGACGCCGAGAAGAATGCGAGCACCAGGAACAGCGCCGAATACACCGGCGTGCGCGCGGTGATGACGCGGAACCCGGCAAACAGCAGCACGGCCGAGAAGATGTAGAAGAGCGCAGTCGTATACATGTTTGATTCGATCGCGGTTAGCCGGGGGCGACGGGTCTTGCGACCCCTCGCCCCACCCCATCCGAGCCCCGGGGGGCTCAGCGGTACCGCGCGTCGGCCTCCTTGTTGGCGGCGATCTCTTTTTCGTAACGGTCGCCCACCGCGAGCAGCATGTCCTTCGTGAAGTACAGGTCGCCGCGCTTCTCGCCGTGGTACTCGAAGATGTGCGTCTCGACGATCGAGTCGACCGGGCAGCTCTCCTCGCAGAAGCCGCAGAAGATGCACTTGGTCAGGTCGATGTCGTAGCGGTTCGTGCGCCGCGAACCGTCCTCCCGCACCTCGGATTCGATCGTGATCGCGAGCGCCGGGCAGACCGCCTCGCACAGCTTGCAGGCGATGCAGCGCTCTTCGCCGTTCTCGTAGCGGCGCAGGGCGTGCAGCCCGCGGAAGCGCGGCGACAGCGGCGTCTTTTCCTCGGGAAACTGGATCGTGATGTGCGGCGACAGGAAATGGCGACCGGTCAACATCAGGCCCTTGAACAGTTCCGTGAGCATCAAGCTCGAGAACAGATCCTTGATCGGCGTGGCGGACATGCGTGCTCCCTGTGTCAGGGTTACTTCCAGATGTTGAACGGCGACTGGATCCACAACCCGACGACGACCAGCCACACCAGCGTGATCGGGATGAAGATCTTCCAGCCCAGACGCATGATCTGGTCGTAGCGGAATCGGGGGAAGGTCGCGCGGACCCAGAGGAACATGGTCACGACGCAGAAGGTCTTGCCGAACAGCCAGAACCAGTCCCAGAACCAGGCGGTCGTGCGGATCCACTCCGGCGTGGACATGCCGATCAGCGAGAAGCCGATCGGCGCCGTCCACCCGCCCAGGAACATCGTGACGGCGAGCGCCGACACCAGGATCATGTTCGCGTACTCGGCGAGGAAGAACATCGCGAACGACATGCCCGAGTACTCGATCATGTGACCGGCGACGATCTCGGACTCGCCCTCGACGACGTCGAACGGATGCCGGTTGGTCTCCGCCAGGCCCGAGATGAAGTAGACGACGAAGATCGGCAGCAGCGGCAACCAGTTCCAGGAAAGGAAGGTCAGCCCGTGGTCGGCGAACAGGCCGCGCGCCTGCGACTGCACGACCTCGGTCATGTTCAGGCTGCCGCTGACCATCAGCACGACGACCAGCGCGAAGCCCATTGCGATCTCGTAGCTGACCATCTGTGCCGACGCGCGCAGCGCGCCGAGGAACGCGTACTTCGAGTTCGACGCCCAGCCGGCGATGATCACGCCGTAGACCTCGAGCGAGGTGATCGCCATCAGGAACAGCAGGCCGGCATTGATGTTCGCCAGCGTCACGTCCGGCCCGAACGGCACCACCGCCCAGGCGGCGAGCGCCGGCATGATCGTCATGATCGGCCCGAGGAAGAACAGCCCCTTGTTGGCGACCGTCGGGACGATGATCTCCTTGAAGATCAGCTTGACCGCGTCGGCGATCGGTTGCAGCAACCCGAGCGGGCCCACCCGATTGGGACCGGGCCGCACCTGGCTCCAGCCGATCGCCTTGCGCTCCCACAGCGTCAGGTAGGCGACGCAGATCATCAGCGGCAGCACCAGCGCGACGATCTTGACCAGCGTCCAGGCCACCGGCCAGACCGGGCCGAGCAGCGACGTCCCCGCAGTTTGGATCGATTCGAACATCGGTGGTCCTCAGGCTCGTTCGACGGAGATCGGGCCGAACATGGCGCCCAGGCTCACGGTGTCCGGATGGCCGGCGGCGACACGCACCGCGGTCGGCGCCAGCGTGGCATCGAGCCGGGCCGGCAGCGTGGCCGACGACGCACCCTGCGAGACGCGCACCGTGGCGCCTTCGACCAGCCCGAGCTGCGCCCACAGCACTGCCGACAGCCCGACCCGCGGGCGCCGTGCGTCGACGGTGGCCTGCAGCGCCGGGGCGCGCCGCACCAGCGCGTCGGTGCTGTAGATGGGCACGTCGGCGATGCGCTCGAGCGCCGGCGCCGGCGGCACGTCCGGCGAAGCAGACGCCGCATTCGACAGGCGGGCCGGCAACGTGGCCGGATCACCGAGCGCCTCCGCACGCACGTCGTCGGCGGTCTCGAAATCGAAGCCCGACAGACCGAGCTGATTGCCGAGCACGCGCAGCACCTTCCACGCCGGGCGGCTGTCGCCGAGCGCCTTGACGACGCCGTGAAAGCTCTGGGCGCGGCCCTCGGCATTGACGAAGGTGCCGGCCGTCTCGGTGAACGGCGCCACCGGCAGCAGCACGTCGGCGCTGTCGATCGCGGCACTCTTGAATGGCGTCAGCGCGACGACGAAGTCGGCCGACTTCAGCGCTGCCGCGGCGGCGGACGGATCGGCCACGTCGAGCAGCGGCTCGACGTTCAGCAGCACCAGCGCCTTGCAGGCACCGGACAGCATGCGGCCGGCATCCAGCCCGCCTTGCCGCGGCATCGCACCGACGAGCTGGGCGCCGACACTGTTGGCTGCCTCGCCCAGCACGCCGGCGGTTCCGCCGCTGTGCTCGGCGATGAAGTTCGCGAGTTGGAGCAGCAGCGAGGCCTGCGGATGTTGCACTGCGGCATTACCGAGCAGCACCGCCTTGCGCTCGCCCGACAGCAACGACGCCGCCACCGCCCGAGCGGCATCCGACGGCGACACGGCCACCGGGGCGGCGACACCCTTCTCGGCCGCGAGCGCCGCGGCGATCTCGGCCAGTGCCGACGGCCAGCCGCTCGGTGCGGCCGTCCAGGTGCCGGCCAGCGGCATCAGCCAGTCGTCGTGAACGGCGTTCAGGCTGTGGATGCGCGCGCCCTTCTTCGCCGCCTGGCGCAGGCGTTGCGCGAACAGCGGATGGTCCTTGCGCAGGAACGATCCGACGACCAGCACGCGCTGCAGCGTCGACAGCGATGCGATCGAGGTGCCAAGCCAGCGTACGCCCGCGGCAGACGCGAAATCGGCATGGCGCAGGCGGTGGTCGACGTTGTCGCTGCCGAGCGCGCGCGTCAGCTTCGCCAGCAGGTGCAGTTCCTCGACGGTGCTGTGCGCCGAGCCGAGAGCGCCGATGGCCTGCGCGCCGTGTGCCGACTTGATCTGGCCGAGGCTTCGCGCCACGTATTCGAGCGCCGTCGGCCAGTCGGTCGTCTTCCAGACGCCGCCCTGCTTGACCATCGGCGCGGTCAGCCGGTCTTCGCCGTTCAGCGCTTCGTACGAGAAGCGGTCGCGGTCGGCGATCCAGCATTCATTGACGTCTTCGTTCTCCAGCGGAACGACGCGCATCACCTTCTGGTTCTTGACCTGCACGACGAGGTTGGCACCGGTGCTGTCATGCGGGCTCACGCTCTTGCGTCGCGACAGCTCCCAGGTGCGTGCGGAGTAGCGGAACGGCTTGCTGGTCAACGCGCCGACCGGGCAGATGTCGATCATGTTGCCCGAGAGCTCGGAGTCGACGGTGTCGCCGAGGACCGTGGTGATCTCGGAGTGCTCCCCGCGATTGACCATCCCCAGTTCCATCACGCCCGACACTTCCTGGCCGAAGCGCACGCAGCGGGTGCAGTGAATGCACCGCGACATCTCTTCCATCGAGATCAGCGGGCCGACGTCCTTGTGGAAGACGACGCGCTTTTCTTCGTGGTAGCGGGACGACGAGCCGCCGTAGCCGACCGCCAGGTCCTGCAACTGGCATTCGCCGCCCTGATCGCAGATCGGGCAGTCCAGCGGGTGGTTGATCAGCAGGAACTCCATGACGCTCTGCTGCGCCTTGACCGCCTTGTCGCTCTTCGTGCGCACCACCATGCCCTGCGTCACCGGCGTGGCGCAGGCGGGCATCGGCTTGGGGGCCTTCTCGACTTCGACCAGGCACATGCGGCAATTGGCCGCGATCGAAAGCTTCTTGTGGTAGCAGAAATGCGGGATGTAGGTGCCGGCCTTGTCGGCGGCATGCATCACCATGCTGCCTTCCGACACCGCCACCTTCTTGCCGTCGAGTTCGATTTCGATCATGGGTTGCTGCCTGTGGGGCCGGCGTTCAGGCTTCCGCCAGTTCCGGCACCTTGGCCGTCTTGTGCTCGATGAGGTGGACGAATTCGTCCTTGAAGTGCTTGATCATTGCCCGCACCGGCATCGCCGCCGCGTCGCCGAGCGCGCAGATCGTGCGGCCCTGGATGTTGTCGGCCACCGAGTTCAGCAGGTCGATGTCTTCCGCGCGGCCCTGGCCGTGCGCGATGCGATCGACCATGCGGTACAGCCAGCCGGTGCCCTCGCGGCACGGCGTGCACTGACCGCAGCTCTCGTGCATGTAGAAGTACGACAGGCGCAGCAGGCTCTTCACCATGCACCGGCTGTCGTCCATCACGATCACCGCACCGGAACCGAGCATCGAACCTGCCTTCGCGATGCTGTCGTAGTCCATCGTGCAGTTCATCATGATCGACGCCGGCAGCACCGGCGCGGACGAACCGCCCGGGATCACCGCCTTCAGCGTGCGCCCCTTGCGCACGCCGCCGGCGAGTTCCAGCAGCGTCGCAAAGGGCGTGCCCAGCGGGATCTCGTAGTTGCCGGGGCGCTCCACGTCGCCCGACACCGAATAGATCTTGGTGCCGCCGTTGTTCGGCTTACCGATCTCGAGGTAGGGCTGGCCGCCGTTGCGGATGATCCAAGGCACCGCAGCGAAGGTTTCGGTGTTGTTGATCGTGGTCGGCTTGCCGTACAGGCCGAAGCTGGCCGGGAACGGCGGCTTGAAGCGCGGCTGGCCCTTCTTGCCCTCGAGCGACTCGAGCAGCGCGGTTTCCTCGCCGCAGATGTAAGCGCCGAATCCATGCGCCGCATGCAACTGGAAGCTGAAGTTCGAGCCGAGGATCTGCGGGCCGAGGTAGCCGGCGGCGCGCGCCTCTTCGAGTGCTGCCTCGAAGCGGTCGTAGACCTCGAAGATTTCGCCGTGGATGTAGTTGTACCCGGTGCCGATGCCCATCGCGAACGCCGCGATCGCCATGCCTTCGATGACGATGTGCGGGTTGAACATCAGGATGTCGCGGTCCTTGCAGGTGCCGGGCTCGCCTTCGTCGGAGTTGCAGACGAGGTACTTCGGGCCCGGGTACATGCGCGGCATGAAGCTCCACTTCAGCCCGGTCGGGAAACCCGCGCCGCCGCGGCCGCGCAGGCCCGAGAGCTTGACCTCTGCGATCACCTGGTCGGGCGTCATCGGCCCGCCGCCATCGCCGCCGACGAGGATCTTGCGCAGCGCCTGGTAGCCGCCGCGCGCTTCATAGTCCTTCAGCGACCAGTTGCGGCCGTCCAGATCGGCGTAGATCTGCGGCTTGATGTGGCGGCCGTGGAAGCAAGGTAGGCGCTGCCGTCGGATTGGAACGAGGACAAGTCGATCATGCCGGGCACCCGATCACTTCGCCGCCGCGCCGAGCGTCGCGACCAGCGCGTCGAGACGGTCATTGTCGAGCACGTTGCACATCTGCCGGTCATTGACCAGCAGCACCGGAGCGTCGGCACAGGCGCCGAGGCATTCGCTTTCCTGGATCGTGAAGCGCCCGTCGGCCGTGGTGCCGCCGTGCTCCACGCCGAGCTTGCGACACAGGTAGTCCAGCGCCTTCTGGCCGTCGCGCAACTGGCACGGCAGGTTGGTGCAGACGTTCAGCTTGAACCGGCCGACCGGCTGCTGGTTGTACATGTTGTAGAAGGTGGTCACCTCGTGCACCGCGATCGGCGGCATGCCGAGCACCTCGGCCACCTCGCGCTCGCTCTCGGCCGAGACCCAGCCCTGCTCCTGCTGCACGATCGCCAGGCAGGCCATCACCGCCGACTGCTTCTGGTCGGCCGGGTACTTCGCGATCTCCCGCTCGAAGCGGGCGCGCGTCGCGTCCGAAATCATCTGTCGATCTCCCCGAACACGATGTCCATCGTTCCGATCACGGCCACGGCGTCGGCGATCATGTGGCCGCGCGACATCTCGTCGAGCGCCGCCAGGTGCACGATGCCAGGCGCCCGGATCTTCAGCCGGTAGGGCTTGTTGGCGCCGTCGCTGACGAGGTAGATGCCGAACTCGCCCTTCGGATGCTCGATCGCCGCGTAGGCCTCCCCCTCGGGGACGTGGAAGCCTTCGGTGAAGAGCTTGAAGTGGTGGATCAGTTCTTCCATGCTGGTCTTCATCTCGACCCGCGACGGCGGCGCCACCTTGTGGTTGTCGGCATGAAGATCAGCC
This sequence comes from Piscinibacter sp., assembly GCA_044223035.1. Lineage (GTDB taxonomy): Bacteria > Pseudomonadota > Gammaproteobacteria > Burkholderiales > Burkholderiaceae_C > JBGAMJ01. The sequence continues at coordinate 13,460 of JBGAMJ010000076.1, read as the reverse complement.
CCGGGTTCTTGCGTCGCGCACCAGGGTCTTGACCTGGTCGCCGAGCACGGACTGGACTGCAGACTGAAGGGTGTCGAGCTTGGACATCGGATGGCCTTCAGCGAGCGATGGTGTTTTCGCGGCGGATCTTGGCCTGCAGTTGCAGGATGCCGTAGAGCAGCGCTTCCGCCGTCGGCGGGCAGCCGGGCACGTAGACGTCGACCGGCACGATGCGGTCGCAGCCACGCACGACCGAATAGCTGTAGTGGTAGTAGCCGCCGCCGTTGGCGCACGAGCCCATGCTCAGCACCCAGCGCGGTTCGGCCATTTGGTCGTAGACCTTGCGCAGGGCCGGCGCCATCTTGTTGCACAGCGTGCCGGCCACGATCATCAGATCGCTCTGCCGCGGGCTGGGCCGGAACAGCATGCCGAAGCGGTCGATGTCGTAGCGGGCCGCACCGGCATGCATCATCTCGACCGCGCAACAGGCCAGACCGAAGGTCATCGGCCACAGCGAGCCCGTCTTCGACCAGTTGATGACCGTGTCGAGGCTGGTGGTGACGAAGCCTTCCTTCAGAACGCCTTCGATGCCCATGAGACTACTCCGTCCTTGCCTTGTTCATTCCCAATCCAGGGCACCCTTCTTCCACTCGTAGGCGAAGCCGACGACCAGGATGGCCAGGAAGATCATCATGGCCCAGAAGCCGGTCGGACCGATCTCCTTCAGCGAAACCGCCCATGGGAACAGGAAGGCGATCTCGAGATCGAACAGGATGAAGAGGATCGCCACGAGGTAGTAGCGCACGTCGAACTTCATGCGCGCGTCCTCGAAGGCCTCGAAGCCGCATTCGTACGGCGAGTTCTTCGCCGTGTCGGGCCGGCGCGGCCCGAGCAGGAAACCGAGAACCTGGGGTGCGACTCCCACCGCCACGCCGACCAGTATGAACAGGATGACGGGCAGATAGGGTTCCAGATTCATGGTGGCTTGGTGAAGCTTTGGCGGGAAGCGGGGCCTGGTATGCAGGCCCCGCCCGGTCAATCTGGTGCCGACGGCGAGACTCGAACTCGCACAGCTTTCGCCACTACCCCCTCAAGATAGCGTGTCTACCAATTTCACCACGTCGGCCGAACTGTCGATCGTTCGACAAGCTGCCCGGATGGCATGAGGCATAGCGCTCCGGACAGCCTTGAATTCTACCCACAATCTGAGGGTCTTCCGACCGCTACGCTGCAGCGCAGCAAGGCGGTCAGGTACTTGAAGCGTTGACTGCCTCGGCCGCGGACGTCGCAGCCGGGGCCCACGCTCATTTTGCCGGGATCGCGCCCGCACCCGAGGCCGCTGCGGCCGGTGTCGGTACCGGTGCTGCGGCCGGCGCGGGCACCGCCGCCGGGGCACCGCCGCCCGGGATCTGAGCGGCGCCCGAGGCGGCCACGGCGGGCGCCGATGCGGCCATCGCCGGCTGGTCCAGCACGCTGCCCGACGCAGGCACCGAGCGGTCGTTCGACAGGTAGGCCAGCGACAGCGTGCAGACGAAGAACACCGCGGCGCACACCGCCGTGGAGCGCGACAGGAAGTTCGCGCTGCCGGTGGCACCGAACAGGCTGCCGGACGCCCCGCTGCCGAACGATGCGCCCATGTCGGCGCCCTTGCCGTGCTGCACCAGCACCAGGCCGATCATCACCAGCGCGGCCAGGATCTGCAGCACCACCACCACGTTCAACAACCAGTTCATGTGTTACTCACTCCAGGATTCGGATGCCGCCGCGTCAGCCGGCCGCGCGGCAGATGCCGACGAAGTCGGCCGCCTTGAGCGCCGCGCCGCCGATCAGGCCGCCGTCGATGTCGGGCTGCGCGAAGAGTGCGGCCGCGTTCTCCGGCTTCACGCTGCCGCCGTACAGGATCGTCATCTCGTCGGATTTCGGGCTCGCCGCGTGCAGCTGCGCGCGCAGCAGCGCGTGCACCGCCTGGGCCTGCTCGGGCGTCGCGGTCCTGCCGGTGCCGATCGCCCAGACGGGCTCGTAGGACACGACGATCTGCGAGATGCAGTGGCCGAGCGTGTGGATCACCGCGGACAACTGGCGCTTGACCACCGTGTCGGTCTGGCCGGCTTCGCGCTCGGCCAGCGTTTCGCCGACGCAGACGATCGGCGTCAGCCCGTGCGCCAGCGCGGTCTTGGCCTTGTCCGCGACCAACTGGTCGGGCTCGGCGTGGTAGGCGCGGCGTTCGGAGTGGCCGACGATCACGAAGCGGCAGCCGAAATCGGCCAGCATCGCCGCGGACACCTCGCCGGTGTAGGCGCCGGATTCGTGGCTGGAGCAGTCCTGCGCGCCCCAGGCGATGCGCGAGCCCTGCAGGCCGATCGCCACGTCGCCCAGGTACGGGAACGGCACGCACACCGCCGTATCGCACGACAGCGGGCCGGCCTGCCGGATGCCCGCAAGCAACTCGGCATTGGTCACCCGGTTGCCGTTCATCTTCCAGTTGCCGACCACCATCTTCCGACGCATTCAGATCTTCCTTGCAGGGTCCGCGGCAGGCTCAGGCCTGCCAGTTCAACACCAGCTTGCCGATGTGCTGGTTCGATTCCATCAATGTGTGGGCAGCGGCCGCGTCCTCGGGCGCGAACACGCGGTGCACGACGGGCCGGATGCGCCCGGCCTCGATCCACGGCCACACGGTGTCGCGCAGTTCGCGAGCGATCGCCGCCTTGAACGCAACCGAGCGCGGCCGCAACGTCGATCCGGTGACCGTCAGCCGGCGGCGCAGCAGTAGCCCGGCGTCCAGATGCGCTTCCACGCCGCCCTGGATCGCGATGATCGAGAGCCGGCCGTCCTCGGCCAGGCACGCGACCTCGCGCGCCACGTAGGCGCCGGCCACCATGTCGAGGATCACGTCGACGCCGCGGCCTTCGGTCAGGCGCAGCGCCTCGGCGGCGAAGTCCAGCACCTTGTAGTTGATGGCATGGTCCGCGCCGAGCGCGAGGCAGGCAGCCGCCTTGTCGTCGCTGCCGACCGTCACGATCACGCGGGCGCCGGCGGCACGCGCCATCTGGATCGCGGTCACGCCGATGCCGCTGCTGCCACCCTGCACCAGCAGCGTCTCGCCGGCCTGCAGGCGCACGCGGTCGAACACGTTCGACCAGACGGTGAAGAAGGTCTCGGGCAGGCTCGCCGCCTCGACGTCGGTCAGCGTGCCCGGCACCGGCAGGCACTGCCCGACCGGGGCCACGCACAGTTCGGCGTAACCGCCGCCCGCCACCAGCGCGCAGACGCGGTCGCCGATCTGCAGGCCGTGATCGCTCATCGCCAGCGCATCGCCGTCGACGACGGTGCCGGCCACCTCCAGCCCGGGCAGATCGGACGCACCCGGCGGCACCGGGTAGTGGCCCTTGCGCTGCAGCACATCGGGCCGGTTGATGCCCGAGGCCGTCACGCGGATGAGCAGTTCGCCCTCGCCGGCGACCGGGTCGGGGCGCTCGGTCGGCCGCAGCACTTCGGGCGGGCCGTAGCCGGTGATCTCGATGGCTTTCATGTCGCTACCTCGAACGGCTGGAGCGGCGCGCCGGCGCGTGCGCGACGCGCCGGGGCCGCCGGTGGCAGGACCGGTCGCGGGATCACTCCCCGGCCGGCACGTGGTGATGGACCGGCGCGTCGCGGTCGATCAGCGCCTTCATCGACAGCTTGACGCGCCCCTTCTCGTCGGTCTCGAGCACCTTGACGCGCACGACCTGCCCTTCCTTCAGGAAGTCGGTCACCTTCTCGACGCGCTGGTGCGCGATCTGGCTGATGTGCAGCAGGCCGTCCTTGCCGGGCAGCAGGTTGACGAGCGCGCCGAAGTCCAGGATCTTGGTGATCGGGCCCTCGTAGATCTTGCCGACCTCGACCTCGGCGGTGATCTCCTCGATGCGCTTCTTCGCGAACGCCGCCTTGTCGGCGTCGGCCGAGGCGATCGTGATCGTGCCGTCCTCGCCGATGTCGATCGTCGTGCCGGTCTCCTCGGTCAGCGCACGGATGGTCGCGCCGCCCTTGCCGATCACGTCGCGGATCTTCTCCGGGTTGATCTTCATCGTGTACAGGCGCGGTGCGAACTGCGAGACCTCGGTCTTCGCGCCGCCCATCGCGTCGGTCATGCGGCCGAGGATGTGCAGCCGCGCTTCCTTGGCCTGCGCCAGCGCGACCTGCATGATTTCCTTCGTGATGCCCTGGATCTTGATGTCCATCTGCAGCGCGGTCACGCCGCCGGTGGTGCCGGCCACCTTGAAGTCCATGTCGCCGAGGTGGTCCTCGTCGCCCAGGATGTCGGTCAGCACCGCGAAGCGGTTGCCTTCCTTGATCAGGCCCATCGCGATGCCGGCCACGTGCGCAGTCAGCGGCACGCCGGCATCCATCAGCGCCAGGCAGCCGCCGCACACCGAGGCCATCGACGAAGAGCCGTTCGATTCGGTGATCTCCGAGACCACGCGCATCGAGTAGGGGAAGTCGGTGCGGCTCGGCAGCACCGCCACCAGCGCGCGCTTGGCGAGCCGGCCGTGGCCGATCTCGCGGCGCTTCGGCGAACCGACGCGGCCGGTTTCACCGGTCGCGAACGGCGGCATGTTGTAGTGCAGCATGAAGTGCTCGCTGAACTCGCCGGCCAGCGCGTCGATCTTCTGCGCGTCGCGGTCGGTGCCGAGCGTGGCGGCAACCAGCGCCTGCGTCTCGCCGCGGGTGAACAGCGCCGAGCCGTGCACGCGCGGCAGCACGCCGCTGCGGATCTCGATCGGGCGCACGGTGCGGGTGTCGCGGCCGTCGATGCGCGGCTCGCCCGACAGGATCTGGCTGCGCACGATGCGCGCCTCGATGTCGAACAGCAGCGATTCGAGCTTGACCTCGTCGAAGGCCAGGCCCTCGGCGGCGAGTGCCGCCTTGGCCGCCTTGTAGGCCTCGCGGGTGGCCTGCGTGCGGGCCTGCTTCGAGCGGATCTGGTAGGCCGCGCGCAGCGGGCCTTCGGCGAGCTCGTTGACCTTGGCGATGAAGGCCTCGTCCTTGGCGGGCGGCGTCCATTCCCAGGCCGGCTTGCCGGCGTCGCGCACCAGGTCGTTGATCGCGGAGATCGCGATGTTGCCCTGGTCGTGGCCGAACACCACGCCGCCGAGCATCACCTCTTCGCTGAGCTGCTGGGCTTCGCTCTCGACCATCAGCACCGCCGCCTGCGTGCCGGCGACCACCAGGTCCATCTGCGAACGGGCGAGCTGTTCCTTGGTCGGGTTCAGCACGTAGGCGCCGTCGATGTAGCCGACGCGCGCGGCGCCGATCGGCCCGTTGAACGGGATGCCGGAGATCGCGAGCGCGGCGCTGGCGCCGATCAGCGACGGGATGTCCGCCGGGATCTCGGGGTTCAGCGACAGCACGTGGATGACGACCTGCACCTCGTTGTAGAAGCCGTCCGGGAACAGCGGGCGCAGCGGCCGGTCGATCAGGCGGGAGGTCAGCGTCTCGAGTTCGCTCGGCCGGCCTTCACGCTTGAAGAAGCTGCCGGGGATCTTGCCGGCGGCATAGGTCTTCTCGATGTAATCGACCGTCAGCGGGAAGAAATCCTGACCCGGCTTGGCGTTCTTGGCGCCGACCACGGTGGCCAGCACCACGGTGTCCTCGACGTTGACGAGCACCGCCCCGCTGGCCTGGCGCGCGATCTCGCCGGTTTCCAGCGTGACGCTGTGCTGACCCCATTGGAAGGTCTTGGTGACTTTGTTGAACAGGCTCATGTGCTACTCCGGTGAAACGGAACGCCTGGCGGGCGGCGTTCCTCGACCCGGATCGGTGACCCGCTGGCGCGATGCCATTCCAACGGCGCTCGGTGCCAAGCACCGATGGAATGACACATCGTCGAACCGGCGGCGCGATCCCTGCGGCGGGCGGGCGTGAAACGGTGCGGTCCGGAAGCGCAATGGGCCTGTGCTGGCGGAAGTCCAGACAGGCCCATCGTGCGTGACCGGCGATTACTTGCGAAGGCCGAGCTTCTGGATCAGCGCGGTGTAGCGCTCGGCATCCTTGTTCTTCAGGTAAGCGAGCAGGCTCTTGCGGGTGTTGACCAGCTTGAGCAGGCCGCGGCGACCGTGGTGGTCCTTCAGGTGGGTCTTGAAGTGCGGCGTGAGCTCGTTGATGCGGGCCGTCAGCAGGGCGACCTGGACTTCGGGCGAGCCGGTGTCGCTGGCGCTGCGGGCGTGGGCCTTGACGATCTCGGCCTTCTGGGCGGTGGTGGCGGTCATCGTGTTTCCGTCGGATGAAACCCGCGCGCACCCCGCCGAGAGTGATGTGAACTCGGCGGACGCCTGGGTTTCGGTTGAACTTGCGGCCACCGGTGAAACCGACCGATGCCGTGCCTGGGTCTTCTTCCCGGATTCGGGAAAGCCCGCGATTATAGCGGACAGCGCTGCAACGCCCGGGACAGCCGCTCCACTCCGCGCTCCAGGCGCGCCGGGTCACGTGACGCGAAGCACCAGCGCAGCCAGCCCTGCGCCTCGTCGCCGAAGGCCTCGCCGGGCGCCAGCCCGAGGCCGTGATCGGTCACAAGCCGTTTCGCGAACCCGAGCGAATCGGTCTCGCCGTCGACGCGCAGGAACGCATACATCCCGCCCGCCGGGCAGGCGACCTCGACGCCCGGCAGGCCGGCCAGCCGCGGCAGCAGCGTGTCGCGGCAACGCCGCAGGCGCTCGACCAGCGCCGGCACGAAGGCCTCGGCCCGCGCCAGCGCGGCCAGCCCGGCGCGCTGCACGAACACCGGCGTGCACGAGGTGTTGAACTCGATCAGCTTGCCGATCGTCGGCACCAGCGTCTCGGGAGCGACCAGCCACCCCAGCCGCCAGCCCGTCATGAGAAAACTCTTCGAGAAGCTGTGCGCGACGACCAGCCGGTCGTCGGGCCCGGCAATGTCGGCAAAGCTCGGCGCGGCGATGCCGTCGCCGAACCAGATGCGCTCGTAGACTTCATCGGCGACGATCCAGGTGCCGGTGCGCCGGCAATGGTCGAGGATCGCCTGTTGCTCGGCACGCGTGAGCGTCCAGCCGGTCGGGTTGTTGGGGGCGTTGACGAGCAGCACCCGCGTGCGCTCGGTCACGGCGGCGAGCAGCGCATCGACGTCGCGCCGCCACGCGCCGTCGCGAACGCCGAGCGTGAAGCGCTGCACGTCGGCGCCGAGGATTGCCGGCAACTGTCTCCATTCGTTTGGGCGCTGGGGATGCGGCGGCGCCGTCGCCTGGAGCCGAGTTCGCCGCGGCAGCAATGCCATTCCAGCGTGCCGCGCCGCGCCAGGGTGCCGAAGAAGGCGCGTTGGAATGGCCAACCATGCCCGGTGGGCTCGTCTCCGACCAATGCCCAAAAGCCTGTGCTGGGCCATCCAGACGGGCTCGTTCGCTGTAGCCTTCGCCTACTTGCGAGGACGAGTTTCTGGATCAGCGCCGTGTAGCGATCGGCGCTGCGATCCTTCAGATAGGCCAGCAAGCGCTTGCGGCGGTTCACCATCTTGAGCAGGCCGCGGCGGCCATGATGGTCCTTGCTGTGCGTCTTGAAGTGCGGCATCAGCTCATTGATGCGGGCGGTGAGGATCGCCACTTGCACTTCGGGGGAGCCGGTATCGTTCGCGCTGCGCGCGTTGTCCTTGACGATCTCGGCCTTGTTCAGGCTGGCATTCGACATGTGTGTTTCCTGTGTGCGGCCTTGCGTTCGCCGGTCCGGCGATCCGCTCTGGCCATGGACTTGCGGTCACGGAAACCGTCCCGCGCCGTGCTGATGCCCGCGACCCGTTCTCGGGGGACGCAAAACCTGCAGTTATAGCCGCAGCGCCCGCCGCAATCGATCGACGCCCTGCACCAGCCGCTGCGTCTCGCGCGAGGCGAAGCACCAGCGCAGCCAGCCCTCTCCCGCGCGGCCGAAGGCGATGCCCGGGGCGAGGCCCAGGCCGTGTTCGACAACGAGGCGCTTGGCCAGCGCAAGCGAATCGTTCTCGCCTTCGACGCGAAGAAGGCGTACATGCCGCCGGGCGGCGTCGCGACCGCGATGCCCGGCAACGCAGCCAGCAGCGGCAGCAGGGTATCGCGGCCGAGCTTCAGGCGCTGAACCAGCCCCGGCACGAAGCTGTCGGCCTGCGCCAGCGCCAGCCCGGCGCGCTGCACGAAGACCGGAGCGCACGAGGTGTTGAACTCGATCAGCTTCGATCGCATCGATCATGCGCGGCGGCACGACGAGCCAGCCCAGGCGCCAGCCCGTCATCAGGAAGCTCTTCGAGAAGCTGTGCGCGACGACGAGCCGGTCGTCGGCATCGGCGATGTCGAGAAAGCTCGGCGCGGCGTTGGGCACCGAACCAGATGCGCTCGTACACCTCGTCGGCGACGATCCAGGTGCCGGTGCGCCGGCAGTGGGCGAGGATCGCCTCCTGCTCGGTGCGTGTCAGCGTCCAGCCGGTCGGGTTGTTCGGCGCGTTGACGAGCAGCATGCGGGTGCGGTCGGTGACGGTTGCGCCAGCGCGTCGAGGTCGAGCTTCCACGCGCCGGCCTCGGCCGTCAGCGCGAACAAGCGCAGATCGGCGCCGAGGATCGCAGGCTGCGCCGGCAGATTCGGCCAGACCGGCTCGACGACGACGACCTCGTCGCCGGCACCGACCAGCGCCTGCATCGCGATCATCAGCGCGTTCACGCCCGACGACGTGACGGCGACGCGCTCGGCCGCGACCGCGCGGTGCAGGCGCGACGTGGTCGGCGATCGCGCTGCGCAACTCCGGCAGCCCGAGATTGTGCGAATAGAAGGTCTCGCCGCGGACGAGCGAATCGACCGCCGCGTCGCGGATGAACTGGGGCGTGGCCTCGTCGCTCTCGCCGAACCAGAACGCGAGGACGTCGGCGCGGCCGATGCCGGCGTTGGCGACTTCGCGAATCCGCGACCCCGGAAGTTGTTCTATGGCTGCGCGCATGGATCGGCGCCGACGTGGGCGCCCTCTTGAAATGAGGCCCTGTCGCTCCACCTTCGATCGCATGGGTTGCTGCAGGGCGCCGCGACCTCACGATTGTAGGAGTCGGTCATGTTCGTCTTCCCCGCTTCCCCCGCCGTGCAACGCCGCGCATCGCGCGCTGCAGGCTACCCGCGCGTCTTCGCTGCGGTTGCGCGTCGCGCAGCCACGGCCGCGTCAAGCACCGATGGCGTGCGCGTGCCAGCGCTCGATGTGGTCGAAGCCGACGCCGGCTACACCGCGACTCTCGACATGCCGGGCATCGCGAAAGAGCAGTTCAGCGTTTCGATCGAGGGCCGGCGCGTCGATGTCTCGACCAAGGACGCACCACAGGCCGATCCGGCGGCCGATGCCAGCTCGCCCGAGCGTGGTGCGCCGCGCTATGCGCGCAGCTTCGTGCTGCCGTTCGAACTCGAAGCCGGCGCGGCGCAGGCCAGGCTCGCCAACGGCGTGCTGACCTTGACGCTGCCCAGCGCGCCGCGAACCGCGCGGCGACCGTCACGGTGCAGTGACGCGCGGCGGCGGCTCGCCGCTCGGCGCCGCAAGCGGCCAGCGCGGCCGCACGTCGAAGGCGTAGTCGGTGCGCAGATCGGCGATGCCGCGCTGCAGCCGCATCGCGGCGGCGAGCGCGATCATCGCGCCGTTGTCGGTGCACAGATCGAACTCGGGGTAGTGAACGCGCGCGCCGCGCGCGGCGCAGCGTGAATTCAACTGTTCGCGCAGCCGTGCGTTGGCGCCAACCCCGCCGGCGACGACGAGGCGGTCGAGCCCGGTCGATTCGAGCGCGGCTATCGACTTGTGGACCAGCACGTCGACGATCGCCTGCTGTGTCGCCGCGGCGAGGTCCGCCTTGACCTGTTCGCCGGGGTCGTCGCCGCACTTGCGCAACTGGGTCATGACGGCCGTCTTCAGCCCGGCAAACGAGAAGTCGAGATTCGCGCTGTGCAGCAGCGGCCGCGGCAGCTTGAAGGCATCGGCGCGCCCGCCGTCGGCGAGCTTGGCGAGCAGCGGCCCGCCGGGATAGGCCAGGCCCATCATCTTGGCGGCCTTGTCGAACGCCTCGCCGGCCGCATCGTCGATCGTCTCGCCGAGCAGTGCGTAGCGACCGACGTCGTCCACCCGCATCAGCTGCGTGTGGCCGCCCGACACGAGCAGCGCGACGAACGCGAACGCCGGCGGATCGCTCGACAGGAATGGCGACAGCAGATGCCCCTCGAGGTGGTGGATGCCGAGCACCGGCTTCTCCAGCGCCGCGCCGAGCGCGCACGCGAAGCCGGCGCCGACGAGCAGTGCGCCCGCCAGTCCCGGCCCGCGCGTGTAGGCAACAACGTCGATCGCATCCAACGCAAGGCCGGCTTCGGCGAGCACATTGCGCGACAGCGGCAGCACGCGGCGGATATGGTCGCGCGACGCGAGTTCCGGTACGACCCCGCCGTAGGCGCGGTGCAGATCGATCTGGCTGTGCAGCGCCTGCGCGAGCAGCACCGGCACCGCGTCGCCGCGCACCTCGACGAGTGCGACTCCGGTCTCGTCGCACGAGGTCTCGATGCCGAGCACGATCATGACTTTCCGGCCCCCATGTCGAGCGCGTTGGCGGCGCGAGAGGCACGCCGCCGCCACCAGCGCCACAGCAGCAGCGGCACGCCGACGACGGTCAGCAGCGCCCAGGCGAGCGTCGCCCAATCGGCCGGCGTCCAGCGCGGCGCCAGCAGATCGGGATCGCGCAGCGCATCCGGGAACGGCCGCGGAGGCACCGGAACGATCTGCATCAGCGCCGGGTCGTTCGGCACCAGGGTGCGGTATTCCCAGACCGAGACCGCCGGCGCATCGCCCCAGGCGCGGCTCGACGGAAACTGCGGGATGCGCAGATGCGCGAGTGCCGAGACGTCCTGCGCGAGCATGGAAGCAAGCTTGCCCTCGGGTGGCTTCGCGCCGGTGACGAGTTCGAGCAGGCTGGCGTAGGCCGCTTCGAGCGCGGCGGCCGGAAGCAGGCGCGTCTGGTCGGTTCGCAGGTAGTCGAAGGCGAGCTTGGCTTTGCCGATCGAGCGATCCTTGATGGCGACGAACGGAAACCCGAGCCAGGCCAGGACGCGGCTGCTCGGCCCGCGTGCCGGCACTTCCCAGCCGAGCGCGCGCAGTGTGTCGACGCTGATTGACGCACAGTTCTGGTTCGGGTGGTAGTAGACGAGCTGGTGGCGATAGAACTGCTGGTAGACGCGGTTCAGCGCCGACTGCACGAGCACCGCGGCGCGCTCGTCGTCGAGCACCGCGACGAGCATCGTCGTCGGCCGGTACCAGGCCTGGCCGGAATTCAGATCGGCGAGATAGTTGTCGAGCGGCACGGGCGCGGCGATGATGCCCTTCTCGCTTTCGACATCGAGCGAGTAGAAGTTGTTGACAAGCCAGTCGCCGATGCCGCCATCGGCCTGGACGCGGCCGGTGACGATCGCGAAATGGCCGCCGTGCGCTTCGTCGTCGTCGCCCTGCGCGCCGTTCACCATCAGCCCGAGCACCGACTTGCCGGCCCACGCGTCAATCGACCCCGCGCGCCGCCAGATCGTCGCCGCCACATACGGGCTGCGGGCGCCGCCCTGCGGCATCTCGCGCATCAGGGTGCGCATCGCCGCTGCCGGATCGCCGGCGAGCATCGTGCGCTCCGGCGGCGCGTCCGGGCCGAAGCTGAAGTCCTGCGGCCAGATGGTTCGCACGACGAAGCCTTGCGGCGTGAGCGTGCCGCGCAGCGTCAGTTCGCGGGGCGCGAAGAACGCGGCCGATGACGCATCGGCGTAGGAGCGGTTCAGCTCGAGTCGCTCGACGTACCGAAAGGGCAGCGCGCCATCGGCCGTCAGCAACTGCTGGCCGCCGGACGCGAGACGCGCATGGCGCACCACCTGCGGTGCGGCGACCCAGACCAGCGGCGGGTAGTCGATCGGTGCGTCGGCGCGCCGCGCGGCGGCCCAATGCGAGACATCGTCGAAGGCGTGCACGCCAGGCTCGAAACCCGACCACGGCAGGCCGGCGCGCGGCACGGCGACCGTTTCGTCGCGGAAGTACCAAGCCGCCTGGCGCGACGGCGGCGCCGCGCCCTGGCCATGGATGTCGAGCGTGAACGCCTGCGCGTCGTACAGGCCGAGCGCCCCGCCGGCATTCGCGCTAACGATCGAGGCCGTGCCGCCCGCGGGCTGCGCAGAGGCCGGGGCCGAAGCCAGCATTGCGGTGGCGATCATCGTTCCCGTCATTCGAGTCCAGCGCGACATGTCGGACGAATGATCGCAGAGCGCGCCGCGATTCATCGCAGCGCCCGTTCGATCGCAAACCGCTGCACCGGCGGCGCCGTCGGTGCCGATTCGATCAGGGCCGGCTCGGTTCAGCCTTCTAGACGCGGAACGACTCGCCGCAACCGCAACGGTCCTTCTCCTGCGGATTGTTGAACTTGAAGGTCTCGTTCAGGCCATCGCGGACGAAGTCGAGTTCGGTGCCGTCCAGAAAGGGCAGGCTCTTCGGGTCGACGAACAGTTTCACGCCGTGCCCTTCGAAGACGACGTCGTCGGCCGCCTGTTGGTCGGCGTACTCGAGCTTGTAGGCCATGCCCGAGCATCCGGCGTTCCTGACGCCCAGGCGCACGCCGGCGCCTTGGCCGCGTTTGGCGATGAAGCGCGACACATGGCGTGCCGCGGCTTGGGTGAGAGTGACTGACATGGCTTGCCGAACCTCCTTCGATTCGAATTCAATGGCTTGCGGCGATTGTCCGACTTGTCGATCTTTTCTGCCCGACGCGGCTTCGGATCCCGCGATGACCCCTGTTACCTTTCAGTGGACGACCCCCGGTGTCGGGATCGAACGACGATCGCCATCTCGCGAACGGCTACGTCCCGGCGCTTGCCTTCGCAACCTGGCGACATGTTCGGCGATCGTCGCGATCGCGATGTCGACCTCCCGCGCCGTCGTGAAGCGCCCGAGCGTGATGCGCAGCGACGTATTCGCGAGCGCGTCGGCACGGCCCAGCGCACGCAGGACGTGGCTCGGCTCGCGGCGCGTCGAGTTGCACGCCGAACCGGACGACAGCGCAAGGCCCTCGAGGCCGCGAAGCAATGCCTCGCCGTCGACGCCGGCAAACGAAACATTCACGTTGTGCGGCACGCGTTGCGCCAGATCGCCGTTCACGAAGCTCTGCTCGATCGCCTGCAAACCGCGCAACAGCCGCTGCTGCAGGCCGCGGATGCGGTCGTTCTCGGCGACCATCTCCTCGCCCGCGATCCGCATGGCCTCGCCCATGCCGACGATCTGGTGCGTCGCGAGCGTGCCCGAACGCAAGCCGCGCTCGTGGCCGCCGCCGTGCATCTGCGCTTCGATGCGCAGCCGCGGCTTGCGCCGCACGTAGAGGGCGCCGATCCCCTTCGGTCCGTACGTCTTGTGCGCCGTCAGGCTCATCAGATCGACCGGCAGCGTCCGCAGATCGATCGCGATCTTGCCCGTCGCCTGCGCCGCATCGACGTGAAAG
>JBGAMJ010000246.1:0-2795 GCA_044223035.1 Piscinibacter sp. | reverse complement strand
CACCCGACCCGCCCGAAAGCGCCCCATGACCCGCCACATCCTGTTCGACCTCGACGGCACGCTGATCGACACCGCGCCCGAAATCGCCGACGCGGTGAACGCGACGCTGCGCCGCCTCGGCCGCCCGACCCTGTCGGACGCGCAGGTGCGCGACTGGGTCGGCCACGGGGCGCGCGCGCTGCTCGGCCGCGCCCTCGGCGCGCCGCCGACCGACGCGCAATGGCACGCCTTCGGGCTCGACTACGCCGAGCACTGCGGCGTGCGCAGCGTGCCCTACCCCGGCGTGGCCGACACGCTGAACCGGCTGCGCGAGCAGGGCCGCACGCTGGCGCTGGTCACCAACAAGGAAGGCGCGTTCACGCACCGCGTGCTGGCGGCGCACAACCTGCTGTCGTACTTCGAACTGATCGTCTCCGGCGACACGCTGCCGGTGCGCAAGCCCGACCCGGCAGTGATCCGCCACACGCTCGACGCGCTGGGCGCCGACGCCGAGGACACGCTGTTCGTCGGCGATTCGGCGGTCGACGTGCAGACCGCGCGCGCCGCCGGGCTGACGGTGTGGACCGTCGACTACGGCTACCACCACGGCGAACTGCACGGCGAGCACCAGCCCGACCGGATGATCCCGAGCCTTGCCGAACTGACCGAGCTGCCGCAGCGCATCGCGCTCGATTGAGCGCCGAACCCTTGCACCCTTTTGGATGGTGACGGCCGCGGGGCCGTCGCCGCCCCCGCGATTCCCACCCTCCAGGAGACTGCCATGTCCCTCGTTTCCCTGCGCCAGCTTCTCGATCACGCCGCCGAACACGGCTACGGCGTGCCGGCATTCAACGTCAACAACATGGAGCAGATCCACGCGATCATGCAGGCGGCCGAGGCCTGCGACAGCCCGGTGATCCTGCAGGCCTCGGCCGGCGCGCGCAAGTACGCCGGCGAAGCCTTCCTGCGCAAGCTGGTCGAGGCGGCGATCGAGCAATACCCGCAGCTCCCGGTCTGCATGCACCAGGACCATGGCGCCTCGGCGGCCGTCTGCCAGCAGGCGATCCGCAGCGGCTTCTCCAGCGTGATGATGGACGGCTCGCTGCGCGAGGACCAGAAGACGCCGGCGAGCTACGACTACAACGTGGCCGTCACCGCCCGCGTGGTCGAGATGGCGCATGCGGTGGGCGTGTCGGTCGAGGGCGAACTCGGCTGCCTGGGCTCGCTCGAGACCGGCACCGCCGGCGAGGAGGACGGCGTCGGCGCCGAAGGCGTGCTCGACCATTCGCAGCTGCTGACCGACCCGGCGCAGGCCGAGGACTTCGTCGCCCGCACCGGCGTGGACGCGCTGGCGATCGCGATCGGCACCAGCCACGGCGCCTACAAGTTCACCCGCCGGCCCACCGGCGACATCCTCGCGATCGACCGCATCAAGGCGATCCACGCGCGCATCCCCGGCACCCACCTGGTGATGCACGGCTCGTCCAGCGTGCCGCAGGAATGGCTGACGGTGATCCGCGAGAACGGCGGCCAGATCCGCGAAACCTACGGCGTGCCGGTCGAGGAGATCCAGGAAGGCATCCGCCACGGCGTGCGCAAGATCAACATCGACACCGACATCCGCCTCGCGATGACCGGCGCGATGCGCCTGGCGATGGCGCGCAAGCCCGACGAGTTCGACCCGCGCGCCTTCATGAAGGCCGCCACCGCCGCCGCGCGCGAGGTGTGCCGGCAGCGCTTCGAGGCCTTCGGCTGCGCCGGCCAGGCCTCGCGGATCCGCGTGCTGCCGCTGCATTCGATGGCGGCGCAGTACCTGTCCACCGCGCCGCGGCTGGCGGCTTGAGGAGGGCGGCGATGAGCAACCGACTCTCCCGCGGCGCGCGCCAGCCGGTGGTGATCGCGCCCAGCCTGCTGTCGGCCCACTTCGCGCGCCTGGGCGCCGACGTGGCAGGCGTCGTCGAGGCCGGCGCCGACTGGGTGCACCTGGACGTGATGGACAACCACTACGTGCCCAACCTGACCTTCGGCCCGATGGTCTGCGAGGCGATCGCGCCCTTCGCCGGCCAGGCGATGCTCGACGTGCACCTGATGGTCGAGCCGGTCGACGCGCTGGTGGTGCCGTTCGCCAAGGCCGGCGCCGGGCTGATCTCGTTCCACCCCGAGGCCAGCCGCCACGTCGACCGCACGCTGGCGCTGATCCGCGACCAGGGCTGCCGGACCGGCCTGGTGCTGAACCCGGCCACGCCGGTCGGCTGGCTCGACCACGTGATGGACAAGCTCGACTGCGTGATGCTGATGTCGGTCAACCCCGGCTTCGGCGGCCAGAGCTTCATCCCGGCGACGCTGCCAAAGCTGCGCCAGGTGCGCGCGCGGCTGGACGCCTACGCCCGCGAGACCGGCCGGGCGATCCGGCTGGAGGTCGACGGCGGCGTCAAGACCGACAACATCGCGTCGATCGCCGCGGCCGGCGCCGACACCTTCGTCGCCGGCTCCGCGGTGTTCGGCAGCCCGGACTGGCTGGCGACCATCGTCGAGCTGCGCCGCCGCGCCGAGCAGGCGGTGGCCGAGCTGGACGCCGCCCCGCGCGAACTGGCGGACGAGCCGGCATGACGACCCCGCCGGCAACGCTCCAGGCGCTGGTGTTCGACGTCGACGGCACGCTGGCCGAGACCGAGCGCGACGGCCACCGCGTCGCGTTCAACCAGGCCTTCCGCGATGCCGGCCTGGGCTGGAACTGGTCGCCCGAGCGCTACGGCGAGCTGCTCGCGATCACCGGCGGCAAGGAGCGCATCGCGCACTTCTGGCAGTCGGTCGAC